>NZ_CP042913.1:1611918-1951112 GCF_008065115.1 Bythopirellula goksoeyrii
GCCAGGCGAACTACTTGACGATTTCAATCTTGCCGACCTTGGGTGCCAGTGAACTGCCACCGACGAAGATCTCGAACTCGCCAGGTTCTATGAGGCGCTCTTCGTCATTGTTGTAAAAAGCCAAGTCACTAACAGGAAGGGCGAACTCAACGATACTGGTTTCGCCTGGTGCTAAGCGGACGCGGCGAAATCCCTTGAGTTCAAGGACAGGACGCGTGAGGCTTCCAACGAGGTCCCGTATGTAGAGTTGCACAATTTCATCGGCTGCGACCTCCCCCGAATTCGTAACCGGTGCGCGGACCGCTAGTGTCTCGCCGTCACGAAGTTTTGCTGCAGATAGCTCGACTTCGCCGTAGCTAAACGCTGTGTAAGAGAGACCGAATCCGAACGGAAACTGAGGATAGGGTCCGACATCTATATAGTTTGAGTTGTAGCCCAATTCTACATTGATCGAGTCATCAACAGTCTTGTCTTTCTCATACTCATAGGGACGCGGTGGCCGACCGCTGTTAACGTGATTGTAGTAGAGCGGGACTTGTCCTACAGATTTAGGGAAAGTCACGGGAGTCTTCCCTGAGGGAGATTCAACGCCCCAGAGCAAATCGGCCAACGCGGGGCCGGCCATAGTGCCAGCATGTAGTGAGTAGAGTAAGGCATTGACTTGTTCGACTTGCTTACCAATAGTCAGCGGTCGCCCGGCCTGCACTATAAGTACGAGAGGCTTGCCCACTTCGGAAATCGCACTGATCAATTCGTTCTGCGCTCCCGGCAAGTCAAGAATCGCTCGACTCCGCGCTTCGCCGGAGATGTTTGCCCGTTCACCAACGATAAGGATGACCAAATCTGCCCGTTCAGCAACGGTCACGGCTTCTGCAAATCTCTCAGTACTTCGATCAAAATCATCCTCAAGCCCTGGTACAAACAGGACCTCAGTTCCATGCAATTTGGCGGTCGCACGAATGGCAGCCAGCGGAGTTTGGCTGTCGGCTTCCTTTCCGTCGGGGATCCAAGTTCCGAGTTGGTCTCGCTTGGAATCTGCCAAGGGGCCGATGACGGCTAACTCTTTGATTTGGCTTTTCTTTATCGGCAAAGTGCCATCTTCATTCTTGAGTAGTATTATGGATTGTCTTGCGACCTTCTGGGCCAATTCTAGATTGTTCTTGGTTAGGAGTAGTCTTTCAGAGTTGGGCTCAGAGTAAGGCTGATCAAACAAACCGAGGCGAAATTTGATACGGAGTATTGGTTTGACCAAATCGTCAAGCGTCGATTCGGATAATTGTCCATTCGAGACTAACTCAGCCAGGTGGTTCCTATAGCAGGGACTGTTCATCTCCATGTTGACTCCCGCCCGCGCAGCAGCCAATGCTGCCGTCTGTTCGTCCTTGGAGACCCCATGTTCGATTGTCTCGAAGATGGAATCCCAATCGCTCACCACAAAGCCGCGGAAATCCCACTCCCCGCGGAGCACGTCGTTCAGCCAGTATTTGTTGACAGACATTGGAATTCCGTTTACATCGTGAAAACCACACATCAAGGTCGCCACGCCGGCGTCGACCGCTGCCTTGAATGGTGGAAGATACACGTTGCGCATTGCCGAGGGAGAAATCATCGTCGTGTTGTAATCGCGGCCTCCTTCTGCAGCACCATATCCGGCAAAGTGTTTTACACAGGCTGCGAGGGAATCGCTATTTGACAAGTCGTCACCTTGGTAGCCTTCAACTGAAGCAATGGAGAGAGCGCTCGCGAGATATGGGTCCTCGCCAAAACTCTCAGCGATCCTCCCCCAGCGGGGATCGCGAGATATATCGACCATCGGGGCAAACGTCCACTGGATGCCCTTCGAGCGTGCTTCTCTGGCAGCCGTACGGCATGCTGCAGTTACCAATTCGGGATTCCATGTGGCAGCCTGGCCGAGAGGGATGGGAAAAATTGTACGAAATCCATGAATCACATCCCTCCCAAAAATGAGCGGAATTCCGAGTCGACTCTCCTGGACCGCGACCCGTTGCAACTCATTGACAATGGCCCGGTCGACTTCATTGAGGATTGAACCAATCTGCCCTTTGCTGATTAACTGGTAAAGTGCGCTATCGGCTACGAGGTTCTTTGTGTTTCCAGTTGCTTGCCCACTGATACCGTTAGACTGATTAAGTTGCCCCACCTTCTCTTCCAGAGTCATTTGGGAAAGCAATGAACTAACTCGTTCGTCAGGGCTTGCAGATTTATCGAGCCAGGGCCGCTGCTCCAGGGTAGTTTCTTCTGCGAGTGAAAAGTTGATGGCGAGAAAGCCCATGAGAAGAGCGAAGCCCAGTAGGGATGAATTGGCACATGGCAATACAAGTGATTCAACATAAGTTCGTGCTACTTTGTGGACAGGCATATTTTTCTCGCACTATTCAAAAATGGACATTCGAGGTTTCTGGGGTTGCCAAGCTAATTCGATTCTCTTGGATCAAGTGATTCTTGTCGCATTTTAGCCAAATCGAATCGAGTGCATGATTATGACGCAAATCTCTCGCCAACACGAGCCTGCGATGAACGGGGCATGGTCCAAGAACTTGTTCCCAGTTGTGGACCGTTTGTGAGAATGTCGACCTATTCGCGTTTTTCGGCTCGACTTCAATTCTAGTGATTATTTGTTCTGCCGCTGAGGTACCAAGCGGAACGACGAGAACTTATGACTTGCAAGTACGGAGAATCTCTTCTTGCAATAAAAAAAACGACCCCTTGTTCGTGAGAACAAGGGGCCGTTTGAGAGGTTTCAAACTCAGGTCGTGTGACCCGAGGTTGTAGCTAACTTAGCTCAGCCAGCACATCCACAGGATGGCTCGCAGCAGCTGTCGTTGCAACCGCAGGAGGGCTCGCAGCCACAACCGCCACCGCAGCTGTCGGCACAGCCACAGCTTGGCTCGCAGCAGCTGTCAGCACATCCGCAGGATGGCTCGCAGCAATGCTTACGGGCTTTCTTGCAAGCGTGACGGGCTTTCATGCGGGCACAGAGGCCAACACGCTTTGGCTTGCAGCAGCAGGTGTTGCAGCAGCTGTCGCAGCAATCGTCAGCACATCCGCAGGATGGCTCGCAGCATGCGTCGGCACAGCCACAGCTGGGCTCGCAACCACAACCACCATTGCAGCAGTCGTCAGCACATCCGCAGGATGGCTCGCAGCATGCATCAGCACAGCCACAGCTTGGCTCGCAGCAATGCTTACGGGCTTTCTTGCAAGCGTGACGGGCTTTGAGACGTGCACAAAGACCTGGCTTCTTGCAGCAGCAGCTTGAGGCACAGCAGCAATCATCAGCACAACCACAGCTTGGCTCGCAGCATGCGTCAGCACATCCACAGGATGGCTCACAACAGTCGTCAGCACAACCACAGCTAGGCTCAGCACAACCACCGAACATGCCGAAGAACGCATTTGCGTTTCCAGCACAGCTCAGAACGATTGCAACGCCTAGCGTCGACAAAAGGACTTGATTCTTCATTTGGGAGGCTCCTAAAATTGAGAGGGAAACACAGTCGCCACATGGCAATCACAAAGGCCTTCGACCGCACTTACTTTCGTATTGTTATTGTGCCAGTTCGATAGGGGTCGCTTCTGATTGCCAGAGGCTAACGCTCCATTGGATATGATGGGATATCGACGAGCCCCACAGAAACCCTTGAAGAGTTTCAAGAAATTGCTAGCTCGAATGGGGTTCGCAGTTCAGGGTGTTTCGTTCGTACCGATTGCGACGGTAAACGACTGAAAACAGCGGGATATGAAGGCCGCTGCAACCGGCGAGAGCGTTACAACAGGAACTCGTGGTTCGGGACCACGCCTTCTGAGTGAGCGGATCGGCGCTCACTACCGGTGGGTTGAGAATGAAAACTGATGGCACAACTAGAGTGGGAATCGGCGCCTAGCGCATTGTCGCTCATATTGACTATTACATCGCCCTAACTGCAGTTCTCCTTTTCGTCCAGAGCAGTCGACCGTTTATTCTAATTAAAGGTAAGCATAAGAACCTCTATTCAATTTGCAGATGAAGTCGAACGACATCATCAGCGGATGAAGATTTGTGCTCTCTTGGAATTCTAATACTGACGGTTTCTCCGCATATGACCCGTGCTGGGAAAATCTCTCTCTTTTCCGCTTTGCCTATCTCTACGGATGAGTGCCTGCATGCCGAAAAGTGGTCTAGGCTTCCAAGGTATTACCTTGTATCAGTCTCGTTTTGGGGACGCATCCCAGGGACGTCCCAATGCATCGCTAAGACTAGGAGATCTATCCCGTGCAAGTATCACAAACGCTGCAGCCTATATACTCCGTTTTTGGAGACAACCCGAACCTCGCAGAGCTTGTAGAGATTTTTGTCAGCGAACTTCCCCAACGAGTTGAAACACTCCAGTCCCATGCAGAAGTGGAAGACTGGGAATCGCTCTCTCGCGTCGCCCATCAGCTCAACGGGAATGCGAGTAGCTATGGATTTCCTCAGCTCAGCACTTTGGCGGCTCGCATCGAATACGCTTGTCGCGGCGAGAATTCCTCGGATGAGATCCTGCGATCGCTAGACAACTTTGTCGAGCAGTGCGAACTCGTTCGAGCTGGGGCTGCCGCGTAGGATAATTGGGCGGATCGGCTCTTGCCGCCGGTTCTTCAGTTGCCACGCAATTCCGCTGCCTAGTCAACATGCCTGTGGTTAGCGACATTCCCTCACGATCACCAATCATGGGCTGGAGCGCCCGTGTTACAGTGAGGTTATCCTTTCGCCGCCAGTCGGAGCGCGACTAGGTAGGGTACCGGTTCGCTGCCGAGGGCGTTCAAAACCGTGCCACCAGCGGTGAAGACGTGGGTCACCCAGTCGGGTTTGCCATAGAGTTCCAGTGCCTTGCCTCCTTCTCCGCCTCCGACGTAGACATCAATGCCCGCTTCGGTCATCCGCTGCAACTGGGGGATAAAGTTTTTGGTGCCTGACTCGAATCGGGGATCTTCGAACATCCCGAAAACTCCATTGTGGAAAGCTACTCCTCCATCAGGATGAGTAGCGATAAACTCGCCGACCTGCGTCTCAAATAGTTTGCTCGACTTGGGACCGATGTCGAATTGCTGCTGTCCGGGCTGGAGTTCATCCACAACGGACCCATCCTCGATAACCGAATCCACTGGCACCTCGAACTTGATCCCCTTGGCTCGACCTTCGGTCACCATACGCTTGGCCTGGACAACTCTTTCGGCGGGTATGAAATAAGGTTTATCTGAATGCGCTGGGTCTTCAGCTACACCTAAGCAACAGGGCTTACCATCGATTTCGCCAATCGCCTTCTTGAGTGCCATCGCCAGTGATCCAGCTGCAAACACACACTCGATACTGCCACGGCCGATCATCGCATCAAGGTCGTCCAGTTTGTCGATCTTGAGGCCGCTGAAAACCACGAGTTGCGTGGCCAGACACTTGCGCATTGGCCCGTCAAACTCCGACGCTTCATAGAGTCCCATCGCGACATGGTCCATCGCGGCGGGGATAATCGTGCTCGATGTATCGAGACTTCCCGCGGAAAGCGCTTCGTGGACATAGACTCTAGCGATCTTCTCCGCAAATTCGTTCGTGAAATGAGTGAGTCTGTCTGCTAGTGCAGGAACGTCGTCAGGAGTGGCGTTCCATAGTACACGCTCGATTTCGTAGCGACGCGTATTCTCCAATACGAGAACCGACCCTGGCTTGGCAGCGGCAATCTGATCCCGAGCCGCGTCAGTGATTGAATCCGTTTCTTCGTTGATCCAGTCGCTAACGAGAGTCACTTCCTGGCCCAGCAGTTCGCCCAGCCGAGAAGCTACCTTGCTGAGTGACCCTTCAGGCTTGCGTCCGATATGGCCAAATACGATTTGCTTCCAACCTCGCTCGATGCCAAACTTCAATGTTTCCACCATCGAGCGCAGCCGGATATCGCCCTCACCAACCTTGTCGCCCGGTTTGGCATCGACATCGCCGCGGATAGCTACGGCGGTTCCCGAAGGGATATCGGACAAAGTGTCTAGACGGGGAACGTCAGCAAGATAGTCGACGAGCTCCAAAGTGGGGGCGGCTGCCCGACCAGCAAGTAGGGTATTGCACCACTGGGTCATTGACTCGCGAGAGACAGACATGGGGTTCTTTCTTGTTTGACTGGAAATAAAAAGGGGAAAGGGTATGATGCGCCCAGAGCAATTGCTATCCCAAACGCGGTCTAAGGACATCCTCAAAAATAGAAAACTTAGGTGGTTTTAACAAGGCACTGCGCCTTGTTTCTCCCCAACATCCCTATGCCAACACTACTCGACACAATCAACTTGACCGAGACTTCTCCTTCGACAGTCACCACACTGGGTGCCCGTTCGGTGGTGCCAATCGATAATCGTCAATTGCCAGATCATGTGCAGCGGGCATTCGACGATCCGCTGGACTATCCCCCTCTCGCAAGCGCCACTGTACCCGGGGATCGCGTTGCTATTGCCCTCCAAGCGGGTGTCCCGCAACTGAATCAGATTCTCTCTGGAACACTGTCAGCTCTGGCACACGCAGGCGTTGAGGAAGAGTACGTTACGGTCGTTGTTCCTCCGGGGCAAGAACAGCTTCAATCCGAATTGCAAGACGAATTGGGATCTAGAGTTTCGATTGTCGTTCACTCTTCCGACGACATAGAACAACTTGCCATGCTTGGCGTGACTGAAGCAGGGGAACCTTTGCGGCTCAATCGAATTCTGTGCGATGCGGATCTGGTGATTTCCATTAGACCTGCTCAAGGCAAGTCCTCGCACCCGATGCCAATGGAACCGATTTTCCCAACTTTTGCGGATCAGGAATCTATCAACCGATTTCAGACGCCTCGCCATTGCGAGACGCCGAGTCAGCGGGCGAGGCTGGCTCAGGAATCAGACAGGTGCAATGCATTGCTTGGGTTGAGTTTGTCCATGGACGTGGTACCTGGCCCTGAGGGTTCGGTCGCCGCTTGTATGTGCGGTACTCCCCGTGCCGTGGCAAAGCGATCAGCACAACAGTATCGAGATATTTGGGGATATACTCCGTCGGAAAGTGCTGATCTGGTTGTCGCATCACTTGGTAGTGACCCATCGCAACAGACCTGGCACGCGTTGAGTCGAGCGTTGTCGGTGGCCGAAGAGCTGGTCTCTGCAAACGGCGCGATCGCGATCTGTTCTGCAATTGCCACGCCTCCGGGTCCAGCGCTAAAGCGTCTCAAGGACACTGCTGACCTTTCCGATTTAGAGAACAAACTAAAGAACGCTCACCATGCAGACAGTATTCTGGCACGTCAGCTATGCCGAATCTTACAGCAGCACACGGTCTATTTGGCCAGTTCTCTTAAGCCTACCACGGTTGAATGCCTAGGAATGGCACCCATTACAAACGAGGAAGAACTTGGGCGGTTGATTGCATCGCAGAATAATTGCCTCCTCTTGGACCATGCCCATTTTCTGCAACCGAAGGTTTCAGAAGATGCCTGATCAGTCGACACCTTGGGAGGAAGTCTATCGCGATCTTTCGCAACAATGTGGAGTTGTTGCGCTCACGGATTGGTCGCAGATAGACATTACTGGTAGTGACCGCGCGACATTCTTGCACAACATGTGTACCAACGAGATTCGTAAGTTGTCCGCTGGTCAATGCTGCGAAGCATTTTGCACGGATGTGAAAGGTAAGATCCAAGCCCAGGTGTTCGTATTCATCGAACAGGACCGAATATCACTTCTCACCGTTCCAGGACAGGCCGAACGGATCATAGCTCAACTGGGGCGTTATGTTATTCGCGAAGACGTTGAACTAGCCGATAGTACTGCCAAGTACGCTTGGTGGATCGTCGTGGGCCCCCAGGCTCACGCAACTCTCAAGCAAAACACTGAGAACGAAAACGACATCCCAACACAAAACTACAATCACGCCACTTGTACACTGGCTGGACAGCAAGGTCTGGTGGCACGACTCCCGATACTTTGGCCGGGGGCATTATTGGTCCGAACTGCTGCTACAGATTCGCCCTTAAATGGCCTCGATGTGCCAACAATCGATACCGATTCGCCCGTATGGTCCTCTCTTCGAGTCGAATCCCAGTTGCCGCTCTTTGGCATCGACTTCGATGATTCGAATCTACCGCAAGAAGTGAATCGCGATGCTCAGTCGATTAGCTTTACCAAGGGTTGTTATCTCGGACAGGAGACGGTTGCGCGCATCGATGCTTTGGGGCATGTGAACAAGAAAGTGGTGCTAGTTTCTATCCAGGGAACCTCTGTACCTAAAGTTGGAGCGAAATTGCTAAGCGGCGATTCCGAAGTTGGGACGATTACGACTCCTTGCTGGTCTCCTCAAGCGTCTCGCCCTGCAGCTTTGGCAATGGTAAAACGTGGAGCCAATGAAATCGGTAGCGAGATGGAAAGTCCGGCAGGCAGCGCAGTTATTGTGGAGTCGTTGCAGAATCAGTAAAACTTAAAGCGTGTTCAACTCACATTCGGCAATTCGGCTATGGTAAATCCTGAGTGTGACTCTAGCCAACTGCTCAGGCGCTCAAGCCCATCCCCGTCCGCCGGCACCTGTCCCATGAGTGTAAATTGTTGCCGAGCCATGGCGTTCTTCAGATTGCACAATAATGCCAGCATGCGCTTGCCAAGTTGCTCCTGCTTCTCGGTAGTAAGCTCCTCGCTGGCCATGGTGACTCTTGATTCGGTTCGTTGGGGACTCCAGGACACCAGCCGACCCTGACTTGCCTTGAGGATGTGCCCAGCGGCGAAGGCCCGCCGTAGGTGTCCGGCACTATTGAAGTGAAACACCGGGTCGGAATCGAAATAGAGGCTCAGCGCCTCGCCATTGCGAAAACCTGCAAAGACTTCGACGGTGCGTTCTTCAATTTCAACTTGAAGCATAACACGAGGAACTAGGGCAGTTGCGTCTCGGAGCAGGTCTTCGCGGTCTTCTGTGTGGCGAGCCATAATTAGGAAATGAACAATGTGCAATACCCAATGACCAATACATTGGTGCTACTTACCTGTATTGGTCATTGGGTATTGGAAATTGGGCATTCAAGTTTGAGTGCGACATGACTCGGAAAACCGTCTGAACCTCTACAGCGGAGTATCGCCGGCCGTTCCACGGCGTCGCTGATAGCGGCGACTTGCTCGCTTAAGAAAGGCGCGTTCTTCTTCCGAGAGGTTCTCGAAACTGGTTCCATGTAACCGAGCCAGAATTGCATCGACACGAGCATCCTCATTGGCTTCACGTTCCCGCCGTTTGCGATCCAATGCTTCCTGTTGTTTGTCCTGGATATGCTCAACGAGAACTGCTGCGTGATCTTCTTCGACCCAATCCCCCGCTATCCAAATCTCATCGTCCGAATCTAGTTCGTCGATTGCCAGTCCGACATCGTAGTTCTTCGACGGCATATTTCCACGGGCCGCGTACAGCAGGAAAACGGAAGCCAAAGCAAGCGGAAACCAAGCGGGAACCAGGGCGTCTGGATTGGCCTGGCCAACCAGCACGGCACTTGAGATAGCCAAGAGGATGGCCGCTCCCAAAGCGACATGCGAAGTTGCATAAGCTGCGGTGTTGCGACCTACGACAGGCCACAACACGCCTCGCAGGATCTCGGCACCCGCACAAGGATCAACCGGGAGGAGATCGACCAGGAATAGACAGCAATTGATCCACACGATCATTTGCCCTACCAGCTTCATCGAGAAAAGCCTCGTGCCAGGTCCAGGATAAGCGAGTTCGGGATTGAGGGGACTGAAGAGTAGTTCCAAAACGCTACGATCCCCCGCGAAGGCCAATCCACAGCCAGCAACCACAATGAGCAAAAGTGCAACCAAGGGGCCAACCAACCCAGTAAGCAGATGGGCTGGAGGATCAGCGGGGAGGTGGATCCTCGATAATCCGCCAATGGGGCCTAAAACTAACGATGTCGCATGACCTCCGACACGTCTGGCCGCTAGCAATCGAACGAGTTCATGAAGGGCGACGCTCACAAGCAGAACTAGTAGCGCCAGACAAACCAACCGCGTGTTCGCTCCCCCGAAGGTATGGGGAATGAGATATCCTTCGGTCGTAATGACGCTCTCAGCTTCGGCATGAATTCTGTTGAAATCTTTGGTCAGCAGCAGAGCACTCAAGGCCAAGATAGGGAAGAGGATGTGTACACGCACATCGATCCCACGCCAACGTCCCACGCACAGACTCAGCCGTTCATTCGAAGGGTTCATGTTGGTACTCGCCGTGGCTCAATAATCTGGCCCATTGATGAGGTCGACGGAGGAAGCGGTAATGCCATGCTGGCTGATGGGCAGCCTGAATAGACAACACACCTTCCAATTAAGTATCCTACCAACGGTTGCAATTGTCGGCAAACCAGAGTTTTCTGGAGCGGGAAAAAGTCCTTGAAATGGTACTGCGAATCCCTGGAAAAAACCACAAATGTCCGAGAAATCCAAGCTCTTGCTCAAGACAAGCCGTTTCCGTGTGGTGGAGCACACTTTGCAAGCTGGGGATGGACAAAGTGTCGTTCATCGCCAGGTGATTGAGCATCCCGGGTCGGTAGCCATTATTCCCCTCTTGGAAGGAAATCGGGTCTGCCTGATCCGGAACTATCGCATCGCGGTGAAGAAAACCTTGATCGAACTTCCAGCCGGCACGATCGAACCCCCCGATTCCCCTTCAGAGACGGCTATTCGAGAACTAAAAGAGGAAACCGGTTTCGAGGCCCAAAGCTGGCAAGAACTACCGAGTTTCTATCTCTCACCGGGCATTCTCCGTGAACGCATGCACTTGTTCGTCGCTGAAAATTTGACGGTCGGTTCCACCGCACGCGAAGCTGGAGAGGACATTGAGAACTTGATCGTCCCCTGGGAGGACGCGGTGGCCATGGCAATGCGGGGCGAAATCGAGGACGCGAAGACGCTTGTTGGTATCCTATCGTGGGATCGAGTGCGAGGAAGTTAAGTCCTCTACTGCAATCCACGCACCAGCAGGGTCAAAATGGGGGCGATCGCCAGACAGGCTCCGAAGACGACCAGCCCTGTCGGTGGGAGAGTGCTCCGCAGTTTGTAGACCGCTGGCAAGAGCAGCAGCGACAACACGCCGATAAAGGCCCCAGCAAAAAGCATTAATTCACGCAAGGCCAAGAGTCCTTTTGCTTCAGGCGAATCGGCCAACCAAAAGTGAATTGCCACGATCGCCAAATCGCAGAAGAACAGCGTGGTGATCGTTACGGTCCAAGCCACCGTGATTGCCTCGCTCCCCCGCGATTCGGCGGGAGTCCGGTATTGAAGCTTCTTTTGCTTCTTGGATGGCTTGTTCTTCTTGGCAGTCATAAGACTCGTTGCGAGAATTGCACGGTGATGCAAAAAAACAGCAAAGTGAGAGCTTAGACCATTTAACTTTGTGCCCCATCGTCTGGCTAGGACCTGGAATTCAAAATTTCAGATTATTTGATTTGCCTGTCGAGTAGATTCGAGCTATTTTTTCTTCAGCGGAGGCTTATGACGACCTCTCGCGCACCTTTTCCCATGCGGCTTCCACCCATCCTGCCGCATTGGCTGGTTCAACAGCCCCATATTCAGGCCATTGCCGAACAAATCAACGACATCAAATCGCAGCTCATGAGCTGCGCGAACGATCGGAACCATATCATGTCAACATCAACTCTTGATTCCATGCAATCTTTGCACGAAGCTTTGGAGCCTCTAGGCGTAGTACGGACCGAGAACGACGACTTGGGGACCTGGATACACGACTCGTTTGCAGCCCTAGAGAAACTGCACGAGGAACTCACGCAGTGGCAGAGCGAATTGGCACGAAAGGAAACGCAACTCGACCTGCGTTCGGATGCACTGGAAAAGTGCCCTCAGGGTAGCAGTGAGGATCAGCAGCACCAACTGACGGAGCTCCAGGAAGAGCTAGCCGCGGCCAAAGAAGACGCGAAAGTCCTGGAAGAAGAAAAGGCTCAGCAACTGATTCAATACGAGAAACTGGTGAGCAAATACGAGCAAATCAAGTCGGAGCTGCACGCGGCTCAGGAACAAGTCAGCCAGCTCGTGTCCACAATCGAGAGCCAACGCCACAGTGCCGAAAAGGCACGTGAAATCTGGCAAAAAGAATTTGAGCGACTGCACGTAGCACTCGATAAGCACCATGCAAAACTCCTGGTCCATCTAGAGAAATCAACAACTCTGGAAGAGGGGACGGAAACGGGCGAACCTGATCCGACGAAAACGGTTCCTTCAGTTGCAGAGAGCCCGGCTCCTCGGCAACGGAACCAATCGCGGCGCAGAGCTAAGAAATAGCAGCGCATCTGCACTAAGTGCGAATAGTCCAAACGGTCTCGAATCGGTTTGATCATTCGAACCCTAGGAGTGAGGGAAGAGACTCTCGCAGAGCCACACAGAGGAAACGACAACCTCTTTCTCTGTGACTCCGCGTCTCTGCGAGAGTTTGTCTTGAACGTTTTCACAAAGAGCTAACCGTCCATGAAATACCATCCCCACGCTGCACATAATAGCCAGCCTTCAGATGTTGGAGGTGGTACGTCACCCACTTTAGAATGCCCATCCCATCGGCTCCATCCTGATTCTGAGCAGGTGCGGCACCTACTTGAGCAACTCGACGATGTTGTCTTCCAAGCGATCCGCGGAGATGCTGCGTCGCTAGCGAAGGCCCACCAGTTGTGGCCCCAGGTGGTCGAGATGATCGGCTGGGAACTTGTGGAAGAATCGCGCGAACAGTATTTGCGCTACGCTACCGATCTCATGAGAGAATGTGAAGCGGATCGCGTGCGCAATCCCGAGCATGCCATTGCGGCGATTGAAGTGATCGAATTGCTGACGGGGCAATAGAAGTTGAGGATTGAGTGTGGAGAGTTGAGGACAAGAATCGGGCTCGGGACCCTCAACACTAAACACTCAACTCTAGACCCTTCCCCATCGAGTCCAAAAACTGCTGAAACAGATAGTGGCTGTCGTGGGGACCAGCGGATGCTTCGGGGTGGTATTGCACGCTGAATGCGGCTAGATCCCGATGCCGGACACCCTCGATCGAGCCATCGTTCAGGCTGCGGTGGGTGACTTCCAGAACTTCCGGCAGTGAATCTTCGTCAACGGCAAAGCCGTGGTTCTGTGAAGTAATTTCAACAGTTCCGTCCTTGAGGTTTTGCACTGGCTGGTTCGCGCCCCGATGGCCGAATTTCATCTTGAAGGTCTTTGCCCCGCAGGCCAGGGAGAGCAACTGGTGCCCCAGGCAGATGCCGAAAATTGGCTGCTTTCCTAGTAACTCACGGATTGTGCCAATTGCATATTCCAGCGGCTCCGGATCGCCGGGGCCATTGGAGAGGAACACCCCGTCGGGATTTTGAGCTATCACATCCGCAGCCGTCGAAGTCCCTGGCATAACCGTCACCCGGCAACCCTGGTCAACCAGATGCCGAGGAATATTCCACTTCATGCCATAGTCCAGAGCAACAACGTGGGGTGATTCCGCATTCCCCATTCCGCATTCCGCATTCAAATGCGTCCAGTTGCTGACGGTGGAATCCCATGTGGCGGACTCGCTTGGCATGACCTCTTGGACCAAATCGCGGCCGACCAGGCCGGGGCTCGCCTTGGCCTTGGCCACCAAACTGGCGTCGTCCAGATCCGTAGTGGAGAGCACGCCCCGCATGGCTCCCTGGGAGCGAATACGACGGACGAGGGCTCGCGTGTCGATCGATTCGATGGCTACGACCCCCCACTTTTTGAGAAACTCTGAAAGTGAGGCCTCTGAGCGAAAATTGCTTTGGATGCGGCTATGCTCCCGCACGACGAAGCCTGCCAAGTGGGGACGGCTGCTTTCGAAGTCGGCTTCGTTTACGCCGTAGTTGCCGATTTGGGGGTAGGTCATCGTGACAATCTGCCCCCGATAGCTCGGATCAGTGAGAATCTCCTGATAGCCGGTCATCGAGGTATTGAAACAGACCTCGCCATCGACTTCGCCCTCGGCGCCGATCGAACTGCCGGCGTAGACGGTTCCATCTTCGAGTGCCAATTTTGCCGGTTGTGCCATTTGAATCGTTGCTACTTTACCTGCCGGGGAGTGGGAAGGGATTTGGCGGTCAAGCCAGGTCAGCTCTTACGACGATAGCCCAAATTAGGCTGTGGGTCTCCGGGTGTTGAACACGCAAGTGAGACAACCGGTCAGCCTAAACTTCGAGGGTTCTTGCCCCGGCGAGCAGGGACCCTCTTTTTATGCGCTGAGGAGATTTTAGCGAATCTCGGCCCGAAACTGTAGGGGCTAGAAAATTAACGCGAAACCGCAAGCGCCCTAGCCGGACTAACACCTTGGTCCGGGAAAAAAACAGTATTCAGAGGCTAAGCCTCTAACAGCTATTGCCAAGTCCAGTTGCCACTGGGTGCGGCCAACTTCGCACGGACATCACCCACGGCAGCGACTTCTTCGATCTCGTCAGCGACTGTCCAGGGGATGAGTTGCACGCCACCGGAAGCACTCACGACGAAATCGTTGCGGCGGCGTACGAAGTTCGCTTGGGAATTGACCTGACGAGGGGCATAGTACTCGCTCAGAGCCAGGGCGTGAGTTAGCTCGGGCAAAGTGAGGCCTGCCTTGTCGAGCAAGCCCTGCTTGTCGATCAGGGCGGCCACGACGGCCAAGTCCATCGCGTTGCGCAAGGATCCGAACGAGGAATCGTGGTCGGCCAGTTCGTTGAAACGCTCGGTGAATTTATTGGCCCAAGCAGTAGCAGCGGCACCCGCTTTGGAGCTGCTTTGGCGAATGCCTGCGGCATTGAAATGATCTTCTTCGGTGAGGCATTGCACGCCCTGGCCGCGAAGTTCCCAGGCCAGGCCGGCAGCATCCTTGGCCAAGGGTTCGTACTTGGGAGCGAGCCACCAACGAGGCGTGGCACTGGTGCTGCCGCGACTCGAGGCGAGCATTTCCATGAAGCTTGGCATGTCTCCGACGGGGGACGCATCAAAACCCATGGCGAGCCGTTTCATGCGGAAGTCGGCGGCGACCATGGTGCGAGCGAAATGGCTGGATTGTGGTACACCGGTGACAGTGACGACTTGTGGGCCCAGGGCCTCTTCCATCGTGGTCATCGTTTGCTCGGGATCGCCCATCGACTGGATGCGGCGCATCACACCGCGGAGTCGCTGCATCCCGGCGGGGGTGGGATCAATCGAGCAGGAGATCGCTTCGAGTTGTTCGACATCGCGGGTGCGCAATGCGACGACCAAGTCTTCTAGCAGCAACACGGGGCGGCCGGTCGTGGCACCCACCACATTGCCCAATCTATCGACACGCCATCCTTCGGCCGGGCCCGCGATGACGACATCGTTTTGTTCGGGATAGACAAACACATACTTCACCCGTTGTAGTCCTGCTAGGTAGCGGACCGACTCGGGAAGCTCCGAGCCTTCGGCCAAGTGCTTGGCGACTTCGGCTTCAAGTTGCTTGAGCGACACGGCGCGCACGTCGGTGAAGGCCTGCAAATCCTCGGGCACTTCAGCGAGCGCTGACTCACGCATCTTGGCCAAGGCGGCTTCGTCTTCAACCGTGGGCGCCTGGACGACACCCTCGGCATCGACGGCGATACCACCGATCGCTTGTTGCACAAACTGTGCAGATAGTTCCGCCGTGGCCAGCGACCAGGCAAGACCTAATGCCAGAACAAAAACGGGACAACGATAGCGGGTTGAAAATCGGTTCATCTCTTGTGCTTCTCCTCAGGACCAAATCAGAAGTGATTCGGCGGAACGCTAACGACACAATCTCGCCCGGTGTGGGCAAGAGAAGGGTTGTTGGGTATTGGTTGCCTCTCCCTTTAGACTAGTCGGTAAAGAGACGATATTCAACATTTTTCGCCCCATTTCTCTTCTCAGCCAGGGCAAAGCAGCCGTTTTGTATCTTCTAAACGCCTTCACTGGGCGGAGATCAAGTGCCGCAGCCAGATTTCCGCCGGTTTTGGCAGCATTGGCAAGAGGACATTTACGCTTCCGATCATGCGGCCTGTAACGTCTCCACGATTGCCAGTCGGACAATTGGACACAAGAGAAGGCTACGCCAAGTGCAGCAATTGGTTACAATAGGACTATCTTGCGAGAGTGAAACTGCTGACCCCTGCCAAACTGCATGAATGCTTATCTGATAATCCGCGAGGGCTCGAAATGGGCGGATGTCATACGCCTGGTTCCTGGCGAATCGGCAACCATTGGACGGGCCCCGACCAACACGGTCTCGATTAAAGACGAGCGATGTAGTCGTAACCATGCTGAGGTCTTTTTCACACAGGGCAAGTGGATGCTCCGCGATCTGGAAAGCCGCAATGGCACCCTGGTTAGCGGCGTGAAAGTCTCGCAGGATCACGAACTCCAGCCGGGCGACATTATCCAGATTGGCAACTCTCAGTTGGCTTTTGTGCATGAGCTGACCGAAGCGTTTCCCGAGTCGGGGAGCTTTCTGAAATCGTCTAAACCTATGGGCGAGCCTGATGCGATCACCGGCGATTTGGGTGAAGACACCGAGAGTGTGTTCGAATCTTTCGAACCAACGATGATTACGCATCGCAAAGATCAGAGTCGCTTTCTCGATGAGAGCGACCTGGACGAAAGCGATGAAGCGTTTCCCAAGGTCGGCCGCGCTGCTGCCAAACTCTGCCGCCTCGCTTTCGATTTGGCCAAGTCGACCGACATCGTCTCACTGGCCAATGCGACACTGGCCGGCTTGTTCGAAGGAACCGGCGTGGATGCCGGCGCGATTCTGCTTCGCTCGCAAGATAACACCGGCAAACGACAAGCGGAGGAGTTGGACGTGATCGCATCACGGAGCGACAGCGAACATTCGTATCACCGAGTTTCGTCGTTTCTGACTGCGACCGTGTTGCGTGATGGGCAGGCGGTCATGGCACGCAACGTGATGGACGACAGCGATCTGGGCAACCGCGACAGCAAAGGGGAAATCCTGGCTACCAGTGTCATTTGCGCTCCCATCCGCATGGCGGGGAGCATCTTTGGTCTGATTCATCTCTACACCACCGGTGCTGACCGCACGACCGATCCCGAGGATCTAGAGTTTACGCTGGCCGTGGCGGACACCGTCGGCGTGGCCCTGGAGAACATGAACAAGCGGCAAGAGCTGGCCGAGAACCTCAACCAGATGCGAAGCGAAAACGTGCAGCTTCGCGAGCAGCTGGGTGTGCAAAGCGAGATCGTCGGCTCCAGTGAAGTAATGATGGAGGTGACCCAGCAGATTGCTAGGGCTGCCCCAAGTCGCGCGACAGTCTTGATTCGCGGGGAGAGTGGCGTCGGCAAGGAACTGGTCGCCCGGGCCGTGCATTTCTCCAGCCCGCGGGCGAAGAAACCGTTTGTGTGTCTCAACTGTGCCGCACTGAGCGAGTCGCTACTGGAGAGCGAACTCTTCGGCCACGAAAAGGGTTCCTTCACGGGTGCTACCGAGCGGAAGATCGGCAAGTTCGAGCAGGCCGACAAAGGGACCCTGATGCTTGACGAGATCGGCGAGATGGGCCAGTCACTGCAGGCGAAATTCTTGCGCGTGCTCGAGGGGCATCCCTATGAGCGCGTGGGTGGAACGCAACAGATCAAAGTCGATGTGCGGGTAATAGCCGCGACGAACCGCGACTTGGAAAAGGATGTCGCAGAAGGCAAATTCCGCCGCGATTTGTATTTCCGCCTGCACGTGTTGGAAATCATCGTTCCTGGTCTACGCAAACGGCCCGGTGACATTCCCGATCTGGCAGAGTTTTTCCTGCGCCGCTTTAGCGAAGAGACGGGTCGCAAGCTCAAAGGATTTACCCCCCGCGCGATGGAAGAACTCTTGAGGTATCGCTGGCCAGGCAATGTGCGTGAGCTCAAGAACGTCATCGAACGGGCCGTCGTGCTGGCGCGCGGCGAGTATGTGGACCACACGGACTTGGTGCTCTCTGCATTGAAAACCGCTGGCGACACGGAGATAGGAGTCGAGCTGGCCAACCCGAAGGACTATGAGCCGATGTCCCTGGCCGATATCGAGCGAATTCACATCCTGCAAACGCTCAATTCCACCGGTTGGAATAAGAGTCGATCAGCCGGTATTCTGGGAGTCGAGCGTTCAACATTGGACAGGAAGATTCGCCGCTACGGCCTAGTTGAGGAAAAACCTCGGGCATAGTAAAACCCTTAGCCGGAGGCACACCTGCCTCCGGGATAGCGCAACACTGAAATTCTCGGACCTCGTGGCGGTCCGGCTAGGAGCCTCCACTGGACAAATCATTCGACGCTATCGTCTGTGGCTCCTGTGTGGTGGATGTGTTGGTGCGTCCGGTGCCATTGGACGTGCCCATCGGCGGGGGACAATTGGTCCGCACCGAACCTCTGCTGATTACCACCGGAGGAATTGTCTCCAATTCGGGGACGACTCTGGCGAGACTTGGCATGCGCACCGCCGCATTCACCTACGTCGGCAAAGACGAGTGGGCTGAAGTCATTCACTCTCGGTATGCCGCGGAGGGAATTGATACTTCGCAACTCATGACGCATGAGACCGAGCCAACGAGCACCACCGCTGTGCTGATCGATCCCCAAGGGGAACGCAGTTTTTTGCATGCCGTTGGGGCACCCAAGCAACTCAACAAGCAGGCCTTCCTCTCGAAGCTCGAATTCTTCGCTAAGAGTCGGGCGATGCTGCTGGGATACTACTCGCTGTTGCCGAACTTGCAGGATGATCTGGCGGAAGTGCTAAAGGCAATTCAAGCAGCAGGATGCCTGACAGCGCTCGATGCCGCCGGAGACGGCGGCACCATGGAGCCACTCGCCGAGTGTTTGCAGTATCTCGATGTGTATGTGCCGAGCCACAAGGAAGCGAAGCATCAAACCGGCGAGAGCGATCCGGAAAAAATTCTCACCACCTATCGCACCGCAGGTGCAAAAGGACTCCTAGGGGTCAAGCTCGGCGAGCAAGGTGCCCTGCTAAGCCCAACCGACGGTGAGTACGTCGAAGTTCCATCCATACCCCCCCCGGGACCCGTGATCGACACTACGGGTGCAGGGGATAGTTTTCTCGGCGGATTACTCACAGGCCTACTGCGAGGCATGAGCCCAACAGAAGCCGGCCGACTTGCCGCCGCATGCGGGGCTTGTTGCGTGACGGGGCTTGGAGCAACAAGCGCGATTCGCGATTTCGAAGCAACAGCTAAATTGGCAGACGCAAGGCAAATCTAACTTCTTCTAGCCGCGAATCAACGATTCGCAGGGTTGCGCACCTCGGAGAGGGATATCTAGAGACATACCAGGGGACAAGAAGCTGGGGGGAATTGAGCGAATACCTTATCCTCTTTGTTGGAGTTCAGCCTTTAGCCTGGACATGGTGTTGTAAAGAATTCTCGAAAAGCAACCTAAGCGACGGCTCATCATCAACTTCGAGATTTTGTAGGACGGCCACTCCTGGCCGTCGCTCACCGCGATAGATAAAGGCAGACGGGCAGGAGTGCCCATCCTACGATGTCATGAACTCGAAATGCCGAAGTTTTTTTGAGTCGTCCCTAAAGTTTGAACTCCAACACCCGCTCAAAAGCCAAGTAGTCCTCAGGGTTTTCAAATATCGACAGAAGTGCAACGGCTCGATTCAGCACGTGAAACTCATTTCAGTAGAACATCGACGAGGACGGCGTGGCATGGGGCGATTCTATCACCTTATGCGTCGCCTGATGAGAGCCGCGTCCCCTCTTCGTTACTAAAAGTTCAATTAACCGGGACAGGTCTAATATTGTCGTTTTGGGATGACTTTACTTGACAATCCTCGACAACGGATAAACCAATTCGCGGGGAATCGCTCCGCCCTGTTCGTTCTTCAATCTAGACTAACCCGGGGCGATCTTTATTCAAGCAGATCTTCCCAGATTCTCTGAAGTCATCCCACCAGTGGCACCCTCCGCCTGACAACTAGCCCCTCATTTTGCTCCCAACTCTGTCCAGTCGCTAACGTTCGCGGTTGGCCAATAGTCGCTGCGCGGCTGTTCTTTGAGTGGCACAAAAACAGTTGTGTAATTTCTCCTCGGCATCCTGATAATGGTACGTGCGATAAGTAATAAGAACGCACTATCGCCCGCAAGGGCCTTGCGGGTTTGCTCGCGCCAGGTCCGCGCGCTGCTTGAATTTGGCGACTTTGACGAGCAAGTAGCGACCAGTGTGGTGAGGTTGTGTTTACATAACCCCGTCACGGAAAAGCCAACGCAATTCGCATAAGTCATGATAGGCCAACGAGTTGAAGCCCACCGGACCGACGCAACGAGAGGGGGTTTTGTTTTGTAGAAAAAGTTTTCGACAAAATGTGCGGGGACAAAACCCCTGCTTCGGTGCGCAGGATCGAAAAAGAATCATGAGCTTTACACCGTCGCGAAACCAGGAATGCCCAATGCCCAACTAACCACTAACCCCACCAAACCAAGCTCTTTGACAATTTGTAATTGTGCGCGACGCTTCCCGACGTCTGGGAAAGTGAACTCGCTTCATTTTGCGCGCCCAAGACTCGGCAAGGTACTGTTTGCAAGTGCTTTGCTGAGCTACGGGCGAGCGAATCGCCTCGAATTTTGCACGCCCGATTGGGGCCCCCTGGAATTTGGTGCAATAGAGGCACCTTCCGGGACAGGATTCACCGAGTTTTGCCCTGTCGATGGTTCAAAGCGGACTTCAGCTTTGCACTAAACTGCCCACCTTGCCGGGCAAATCAAACTGTGTCTCTGTTGCTCTAGCCATTGCGATCCGTGAAGTTCTGGAGACACTGAAGCTAGTGTGCGTGGTCCACGATGGTTAAAAATCATCTGCCTTGACATACGAGTCAATCACTGCCTGCTCACCCTTGGCTCCATCCTTCGAGTTGCCGTGTTCCATGCCGACGACTCCTGTAAATCCTTTGTCATGGATATGACGGAAGACGTTGCGGTAGTTGATCTCGCCGGTGCCGGGTTCTTTGCGACCCGGGTTGTCACCGACTTGGAAATAGGCGATCTCGTCCCACGCCTTGTCAATGTTGGGGATGAGATTCCCTTCGGAAATCTGCTGATGATAGATGTCGAAGAGAATCTTGCAGGAGGGGCTGTTGACTGCTTTGCAGATCAAATATGCCTGGGGTGTGGTCACTAGGAATTGTCCAGCGTGGTTGGCCCACCAGTTGAGGGGTTCCAGCACCATCACCAGTTTGTGTGGTTCGAGAATGGCGGAAGCTTGTCTCAGGCTCTCGATCACGTTGGCCGTTTGGTAGTCCATCTGCAGCTTATTGTCGACATGTCCCGGAACCACGGTCATCCATTTGGCATTGACTCGTTTGGCGATATCCACCGAGTCGCGAATACTCTTGAGGAAATTGTCACGGCTTTCCTGTTTACCACTTGCGAGGTCGGGCTTGCCCCAGGAGACATTGTTGGCGACGAACACTCCCATTGTCATGCCCAGGTCAGCCATGGTCTGGCCGATCTTTTCTTGCATCTCGACTGGCCGACCTGGCATGCCGTTGTCTTCCCAGGCGGTGAAGCCCTGGTCCGCGGCAAACTTGAGTTGGTCAATCGGGTCGTCTCCTCCCAACGCCTTGAACATGCCAAAGTGGGGGGCGTACTTGAGTTGGAATTGGTGCTTGGCTGAGAAGGTTTGAGCAAACGTAGTCGCGGTGCCCGTAGCAAGGCTCGCACCAAAGACGCCCGTAGTTGCCAGGAATTCACGACGAAGCATGAAGGATATCTCCAGAAAGAGTCGTTTAAGAGTTGAGACGGTATTGTAGCGGAAGGAATTGAAATGAGAACACTGGCGAATCGCTGATTCCCTGCCGGCAGGTTTGTCGGCGGCTAGGGCTCGATGGGATGATTCCAACTAGATATCGAAGCGAATGCCTTGCGCGAGCGGGAGATCCTCAGAATAGTTGATCGTGTTGGTGGCCCGTCGCATGTAGAGTTTCCAACTGTCACTGCCGGACTCGCGGCCACCGCCAGTTTCCTTTTCTCCGCCGAATGCACCGCCGATTTCTGCGCCACTGGTGCCGATGTTTACGTTGGCGATCCCACAATCAGACCCAACGGGAGAGCAGAAGAGTTCCGCTTCGCGAACGTCATTCGTAATAATGGCAGAGGACAATCCTTGGGGAACCGAGTTGTGAATGCTGACGGCATCTTCGAGACTCTGGTATCGCATGAAATACAAGATGGGAGCGAATGTTTCTTGCTGGACAATCGCCGCCTCGGAGTCGATCTCGACAATCGCAGGCCGAACGTAAAACCCGCCTTGTGGGACACCCTCCGTTTCGCGGCCTCCGCCATGCACGACACCCCCCTGCCCTCTTGCCTCGGCAAGCGCCGTTTCCATCGCTTCGAATGCGCGCTCGTCGATCAAGGGACCAATCAGCGTGCCCTCGACCGTGGGGTCTCCGATAGGAAGTTTCTTGTACACGCCGAGCAACTGGTCGCGAAGTGTGTCGGCTAAGGACTCGTGCACGATAGCACGACGCATGGAAGTGCAGCGCTGGCCACAGGTTCCCACCGCGGAAAATGTGATCGAGCGGATCGCCAGGTCAAGGTCGGCCGAGGGGGCGACGATCATTCCGTTGTTGCCTCCTAGTTCCAACAATGAGCGTCCCAATCGCGATGCTACAGTTTGGGCGACCGCGCGGCCCATCGGGACGGATCCCGTGGCGGAGATGAGAGGGAGCCGTGGTGAGGATGCAAGCGCATGGCCTACGTCGGCTCCGCCGATTAAGAGGGAGGAAATTGCGGCGGGGATGTCGGGATTTTCGGCGAGGACTTGAGTAGCGATCGTATGGCAGGCGATAGCAGCCAGTGGTGTTTTCTCCGAAGGTTTCCAAACGACTGGATCGCCACAGGCCCATGCGATTGCCGCATTCCAAGCCCAAACGGCCACGGGGAAATTGAAAGCGGAAATCACGCCGACGGGACCCAGCGGATGCCATTGCTCGGTAAGTCGGTGGCCGGGTCGTTCGCTCGCGATCGTCTTGCCGTAGAGTTGCCGACTAAGTCCGACGGCGAAATCACAGACATCAATCATTTCTTGCACTTCACCGAGTGCTTCTTGGGTGATTTTGCCCGCTTCCCAACTCACCAGCGTGGCCAAGGGCTCCTTAAACTCGCGAAGCTTCTGCCCAAATTGCCGCACGAATTCGCCGCGCACGGGGGCGGGAACGCTACGCCACTCGAGAAAAGCTGCGCTAGCTGCATCGACAACGGCCTCTACCTGAGGCGGGTTAGCCATCTTGAATTTGGCGAGCAGTTGTCCATCGATCGGAGATTCGACGGAGAGGGAATCTCCTCGGCCCGGTTGCCACTGGTTGCCAATCGCAGTGGCTTTATGATCCTTAGGTAGTGCTAGAGCATCGCAAGCTTTTTGGAGATTGGCATGCATTGGTTCGTTCCTGAATGGGGACCTGCGACACGTAGAGTCGCGGCTTTAAGATCTGGGTTATTCGTCATTGGCCGTCGTGCTGAAGCGAGTTGCGGTACGGCAGTCAAAGTGGCGTCCGAAGCGGTTGGCGAGAAAGCGATCGAAATCGACTTGCTCCTGCTTCACGAAACCACTCACTTGGAGTTCTCCCGTAACATGCATGTCTAGCACGGCACAGACACCAGCCGATGTAGTGATCTGAATCGCGCTCCAATTCTCATCAGCAATCTTCTCGTGATAGATCTTACGAGCATCGGTGATCTGCACGAGTTGACCGTTGCGCATGCCTGTCACGGTGCAGAAGATCACGATAACATCCTGGAAGGTAATCGGTACGGCGTTTTCCATGATGTCCTTAAGAAGCTCGCGCCGCTCGTTCAAGCGAAGCTCGTTCACTAACAGCAGCATAAGCTCTCGATGTCCCGTGTAGCGAATCGTCTTGTAGTTGAGTTCCCGTACTTTGCCATCAAGAGTTTCACATAGGGTGCCCAAGCCACCACTGGTGTTAAAAGCTTCATAGCGAACACCGTCCATGGAGAAATGCTCCAATCCCTCCAAAGGCAAGATATCGGTACGCCGATTGTCGTGAATCGCTTCACACGAATTGCAATACTCGTTGATCAAGCCATCGGTCGACCACGTAAGGTTGTATTTCAGCGCCCCGGTGGGAAACTGTGGCAAGGCCCCCACACGCATCTGCACCGAATCGAGTTGATCGAACGATTTCGTAAGATGATTAGCCACAATCGAGATGAACCCTGGGGCCAGTCCGCTTTGCGGCATGAAGATTTGCCCCTTGGTAGCCTGAGCTGAGATCTTTCGTACCGCCTGGGTCGTGGCGACGTCTTCGGTCAAATCAAAGTAATTCGTCCCCGTCTCCAGGGCCATCTGCGCCACGAGTGGATTGAATGTGAAGCAGAGTGCAGAAATCACAGAGTCGCAGTCTTGCATCGCTGCTGAGAGTTGCTTGCTATCCGAGGCGTCGATCTCGACGGTGGTCACCTGAATCCGGTCAGCAATTCGTTTCAACGCCAACGTATCGGCATCGCCAACTTTGACTTCATAGTCCCCCGAGTCGACGAGGAACCGAGCGATCATACGACCTATTTTTCCGGCACCAAGTAGCAATACACGATGTTTCATAGTCTTCCAGTCCTGGGCTATAATGCTAAGATGCAAATTGCGGTACGTTGCCACTGAAGATATCAGAAAAGTAGGATTGGTGAACTCCTAAGTAGCTAAAGTGAGAAAACTATGCGCAGTAACACGATTGACGCTTTGACCGCTTTCACCTGGGAACGACAACCGACAGCTGCTCGGTTGGTGGCTCAGCTTCTAGAGAAATTTGTCGCTGCCAATCCGTCAATCGCTCTTCTGGAAGAAAGACTGCGCCATGAAACGGGCAATCGTTTGGAGGATTGGATCGATTCCTTTGTTGTCCCTGCAAATTGGTTTGGCTCGTTACGGGAGAGACTTGCCGAAACGGGGTTCGCCGATTCGGGGGAAAATATTTGGACGCACAATGAGGGTATTTTTCCTGTGGTGAAGCTCACAGACGGTGAGATGGCGAACCTGCTGGTCAAAGTGGAAAGCGTCGACGACTTCGCCGCTCATTATCCAGTCCCTAAGGGCAACCCTCTGGGAGAGCCTGGAAGTGCGTACCGCACACTTGAGGTCGCCCAAGTGAATGACACTAGTTTGATCGTCGCGGAGAGGCACGGCTGGCGTGATTTCAATCTGACTACCGAATCCCAGGAGGATATCGCCACGGCGAGAGA
This sequence comes from Bythopirellula goksoeyrii, assembly GCF_008065115.1. Lineage (NCBI taxonomy): Bacteria > Pseudomonadati > Planctomycetota > Planctomycetia > Pirellulales > Lacipirellulaceae > Bythopirellula > Bythopirellula goksoeyrii. The sequence continues at coordinate 1,637,136 of NZ_CP042913.1, forward strand.
GCATCTTGCCACTTTTTGTGAGAGAGTCCGCGATTTTGCTGACGCTGAGGCTGGATATGCCTACACCAGGGCACTGATCGAAACGGCTGTGGCGGACCTCGGTGCTAATCGTGCGTGCGACCTGTTCTTCGCTGCCGAGCGAGAGTATTGGCAGAGCCGCAATCACGCAGCGCGAGTTCAATACGAAAGGCAACAGAAGCTGGGAATGGGTTGGGCCAATCATGACCACCACACTTATCGTTCGAGCCGTGCATGTTTTCACCACTTGGTGGAAATGCTCGAACGACTTGGATTTCATTGCCGCGAACGGTTCTATGCTGGTGTCGAAGCAGGCTGGGGGGCCCAGGTGCTGGAGCAACCGGGTGCCGGGATTGTAGTATTCGCGGATGTAGATATGTCCGCAGAGGAAGTTGCTGGCGATTTCGCCCACTTGGGTCTCGCGCCGCGAGCTGAACTGGGTACCGTCGGATTATGGTGCCAGCTCCACGGAGAAGCGTTCCTTTCGGCTGGCATGCATCATCTCGAATGTCAGTTCGATTTCGATCGCGCTAGAAAGCAGCTTGCCGAAGTGGGAGTCGAAAGCATGGCCCCATTTACCGATTTCCCTCATCTACGACAGGCCTTTACGACAGGAGAACGATGGCAGGTCAATCCTGCAAGAATCGATGCCGCTCTTGCCGCTGGACAGATCACTGAGAACGATGCCAAGCAATTTCGTAGCGAAGGGGCTATTGGCTCCCACCTCGAGATCCTTGAGCGTAACGATGGCTACAAGGGTTTTAACCAAACCGGTGTTAGCGATATCATCGCCCGCACTGATCCGCGGAAGTGGTGAAGATACCGAGAATCTTGTTTGGAATTGATTGTACTTGCTCACGCCGATCTGCTATTCTCTCGTTACGAAGACTCTATGGCTTTACGTCTTATTCACTCAAGGAGCTCTAATCATGGGCGATCGTGGTAGCAAAGACAAAGGTAAGAAGGAAGCACAAAAAAAGGCACAGCATACTCCCAAGGAGAAACGCAAGCTGAAGCGAGACAAGAAAAGTCAGTAGTTTGCGAAGGGTAGCCGCGATCCGCAGCGCCAGCGCAGCAGAGCGTGAATTCACAGCGTCGATAACCGCTCTAACGACAAGAAGTCAATCGGCAAATCGGTGCCTCCGTCGAGTGATAGGTCGGCTAGTGCCTGACCCAATACTGGGGAGAACTTGAATCCATGGCCCGACATGCCAGCGGCAAAGACGACATTGTTGGCCTGGGGGTGGCGATCGACAATGAAGTGATCGTCAGGGGACATGGTGTAGAAACACGTTTGGTGTTCGAGTAGTTGGTTAGTAACGTCAGGAAGATAAAGCGACCGGAACCCATCAATGTTCTTTTCGTCCTCGGCATCAATGGATTTATTGACTTGAAGTGGATTCTCGACTCGCTGCCCGCCGGAGTGCTTAGCCAGCTTGATTCCTTGAGAACCGATCAGAGGAAACCCATAGAACACACCGCTCGGCAATTCATATAGGAAACACGGATATCCTGCTTGAGCTGAAAAGTGACTCGCGCCGGCGAACCAAAAAACGCTCTTGCGGCGGACCTGGAGTTGCAAATAGAGATCGCCCAAGAGCGTGCTGGCCCAAGGGCCTGCGGCAATTACTAGCCGTTCGGCAGTAATCATGCCAGTCGCGGTGTGAATGCGAATGGAATTGCCACCTTCCCAACGCAAGACTTCGCAAGGAGCCTGTACTTCGGCACCGGCATCCTTCGCCGCGGCTAGTTGACTTCGCACGCATTCTTCGACCAGGAGATATCCAGCATGGGCTTCGAGTACGCCGGCCATCGAATCAGGAAATGACAAGGCCGGCCAGCGACTTCGCATGATCTGTGGAGAGAGCTCTTCGACTGCAAGATTGTGCTGCTGGGCAGCACGTCGTACACCGGGGACTACAACGCCCGATTCGGGACCAACTTGCAGGACACCGATTTCGTGATAGAGTTTTTCGCCAGTCAATTTCTCCAGATCTCTCCAGAGACGATAGCTTTCGGCTAGCAGCGGGACATACTGTGGGTGTTCAAAGTAGGCTTGGCGAATGATCCGGGTATGTCCGTGCGAACTTCCATGGGAATGTGGTGGGATGAAGCGATCGATACCCAGGACTCGCTTCCCTCGACGTGCCAGGTGAAGCAATGTCGCGCTGCCGATCCCTCCTAATCCAAGAACTACCACTTCGAAATCGGCCATTTGCAAACCCTGCAATCGTCAAAATAGGAATTGGAATCGCATGCTGAACGGGAGAAGAAAATCCACCTCATAACTCAGGAAATACGTCAGTGGATTCTGTATTATGAAGTAGAGTATTATAAGCCGACAAATACTTCCTTAGAAAGCGTTGAAGGAACAACCCATGGCCCTTGAGACCGCCTCCAATCCCTCCGAAGCTGAAGTTTCTAGCGTCACTTGTGAAAAGTGCTCGCGTGAACTGCCACTCTTGTCATCGAACCAAGTGGAAAAGTCTTCCCTCTGGGTCTGTGTGAGTTGTGGAGCAAGTCATCTGGGTTGCGCGGATGGTGATCTGCTCTCAGAACAGAGTTCACTTGTGCGAATTCATGAGGAACAATTCGAGACTGGAGATTCTGCCGGAATTCCGGCACACATTCGAGTTCATTTGGCATCGATTGCCAATCGAGCAGTCCCACAAGACGCCATGAACCGACGGCGTTCTGCTCGGGTGGTGAATCCCTTGATGGTTTCAGCTATTGAGTTGGACAACAACTTTGTCGTGATGCGCGACGCGCTCCGAATCATCATGACCGATGTCTCTCGCGAAGGGATTGGACTGGCACTGACTGAGGGCACCGAAGCCCCTTACTTAGCACTACAGTTTCCGCCTCGCGAGGGCCAAGCAATCCAGGTAGTTGCTCGCGTGGTTCGGCAACAAGCGCTGATTCCACCCTATGTTGCCGTAGGATGTGAGTTCATGTTTCGCTTTGGAAACGAATAGCTTCAGTCTCACGCAACGTAACTCCATTCAATCGCGATCACTCAGCGGTGGAACCGATCTTGGAGCGGGACCGACGTACTCTGCCAAGGGACGTACCAGGCGATTGTCGGAGAGTTGCTCTGCAACGTGAGCCACCCAACCAGCCATACGGGCCATTGCAAAGATAGGTGTGAAGAGATCAATATCAAATCCCATCAGGTAATAGACAGGTCCCGCAGGGAAATCTAGATTGGGATAGATTTTCTTGGCAGAGATCATCTCGGCTTGTAGGATTTCAGAGATGTCTACCCATTTCTGACCGCCGTATTGCTTGGCAACCTGTTCTCGAAAGCGACTCATTGTCTCGACCCGAGAATCGCCATAGCGATAGACTCGATGGCCGAAACCCATGATCTTTTCCTTGGCTGCAAGTTTCTCTTGAAGCCATGTCTTTGCACGTTCGGGAGAACCGATTTCCTGTAGCATGAGCATCACTGCTTCATTGGCTCCGCCATGCAGATTTCCCTTCAACGCGGCAATCGCTCCTGTTATCGCACCGCACAGATCGGACTGTGTGGAGATGATTACTCTCGCGCTAAAGGTCGAGGCGTTGAAACTATGCTCGGCATACAAGATCAGGGATCCGTCGAATGCCTTGACGGTTTCGGCAGCAGGGACTTCTCCAAATACCATGTGAAAGAAGTTATCAGCAAGTGACAAATCGGGGCGAGGGGAGATCACCTTTTCGCCACGCCGCAGCCTTTGGGTGGCAGCGATCGCCGTCGGGACCTTTGCCAACAGCAAAAGGCCCTTCTCAAGGGCCGACTCGGCCGTTTCGACACCAGCGAAATCCGGTTCCATGCCGAGATAGCTGACCACCGTGCGGATTGCGTCCATGGGGTGGGCGGTCGCTGGAAACCGCTGCAGTACTTCGAGCAATTGAGGGCTCAATTCTCGGGCAGCTCGCTCGCGCTCGGAGAATGAAGAAAGCTGTTCCTTGTTGGGCAGCTCACCGTGAAAGAGCACATAGGCTACTTCCTCGTAGGAGCAATTCGCCGCCAATTCGGCGACGGGGTAACCTCGATAGTACAGCGATTTCTCCGCCGGGTTTACGTGGGAAATCGTAGTCTTGTCGAAGACGACTCCCTCGAGACCCTTCTTGGCGACGTATTGATCCGAGTCACTCATTGCGAAATTCCACCATCATAGCTTGAAATTGAATAGTTTCCGGTCGATCTCAGCATAACTCTCGTAATTCAAGAGTTGATAAAGTTCCTGGCGTGTTTGCATGCTGTTGACAGAACCTTGCTGTGTGCCAGCGGAGGCCAGATCTTGCAAGCCGGTTTCAATCGCGTGCATTGCCAGTCGTAAAGTGGTGACCGGGTAGATCACTACATTGTACCCCAAGCTGCTGAGTTGGTCAGTGGAGAGCAATTGCGACTTGCCGAATTCAGTCATGTTTGCCAGCAATGGCACATCGATAGCCGCGCGAAACTTGGCAAATTCACTCTCGTCGGCCAGTGCTTCAGGGAAGATCATTTCAGCACCAGCATCGACGTATCGCTGCGCACGTTCGATGGCAGCATCCAGGTTTTCAACACCACGGGCATCGGTTCGCGCAATCATGAGAAAATTCGAGTCGGATTTCGCATCGGCTGCCGCCTTGATTTTGCGAACCATCTCGTCGGTGCTCACCAGTTGTTTCCCATCGAGATGGCCACATCGCTTGGGGAAAAGTTGATCTTCGATGTGGCACCCACAAAGACCTGCCCGTTCGATCGTTGTGACAGCCCTCGCTACATTGGCTGGCTCACCAAAGCCGGTATCAAGATCAACGATCGTGGGCAAGTTGATCATACGCGTGATTGCTTCCGATCGACTGGCTACCTCGGAGAGGGTTGTAAGTCCGATATCCGGCAATCCCAGATCTGCCGAAAGGGCCGCTCCAGAAATGTAAACCCCTTCGAACCTATGTTGTTCAATCATCATTGCCACCAGGGGCGAAAAGGCACCAGGAAAACGCAACAATTTGCCACTAGCGAGTTCTTGCCGGAACCTAGAACGCCGCTCGGGCGGAGGGAGTTTTGAGGTAAGCATCAAAAAATTCCTGCCTGGTTTCTTTCGCTGGACTCAACGATCTCAACAGGCAATTGCACGTTGAGAGTCGCAACTTCCTGAGGGGTCAGATCTGAGAGCCGACTGGTGAGTTCAAAAAAACGAACTTGCTCATCAGCGGCAACCATTCCCTCTGTTAGTGTGCTGAACTTGTGAAGATAGTCGTTGTGGGCAAAGGGTTTCTCTCCAAAGGAATGAGCATTGGCGACGGCCAACTCGTCAGTAATGGTTTCGCCATTCTTGAGTTCAATCTCGACGCGACCGCCGAAAGCCTTTGCTGATGGATCGGTAGCATGGTAGCGCACAGTCCACTCGGGATCTTCGACAGTCGAGATCTTGCGCCAGAGAGCGACTGTCTCGGGGCGATTGGCTCGCTCGGGAGTGTAACTTTCGACGTGGTGCCAGCGACCATCCTCCAGTGCGACGGCAAATATGTACATGATGCTATGGTCAAGAGTTTCACGCGAAGCGTGGGGATCGAACTTCTGCGGATCACCCGAACCGGTGCCGATGACGAAGTGCGTGTGGTGACTGGTGTGGATCACAATGCGTTCGATATCGGCGGTAGACTTTATTTTGCTGCGCATCCGAAACGCCAGATCGATCAACGCTTGAGACTGATACTCCGCAGAATGCTCCTTGGTATAAGACTGCAGAATCGCTCGGCGAGGTTCGCCCGGTTCAGGCAATGGGACTTGATACTCACTCTGAGGACCATCGAGCATGTAAGCCAGAACGCTGTCCTCCCCCTCATAAATGGGAGAGGGACTCCGCTCGCCGCGCATCGCCCGGTCGACCGCTTCGATCGCCAGCTTGACTGCATGGGCCGGGGCATAGGCCTTCCAGCTTGAGATTTCGCCCTTACGTGATTGGCGCGTGGTGAACGAGACATGTACCGCTTGCTGGATCGCCTGGTAGACAGTCTCGGTCGGCAGACGCAGCATTGCGCCAATTCCTGCTGCCTGGGCAGGACACAGATGGGCGATGTGGTCTTTCTTGTGTTTGTGAAGGCAGATGCCGGTCACGAGTGCTATCTGGATTTCGTAGGCGGCCACGATTCCCCGTACGAGGTCGGCGCCGCTGCGACCACATTGTTGTGCGACCGCCAGCAGCGGGGGAATATTGTCTGCTGGATGGGAGTAATCTGCCGCGAGGAATGTGTCGTGCATGTCGAGTTCTCGCACGGCTGTGCCATTGGCCCAAGCTGCCCACTCGGCACAGAATTTCTGGTCATTCGCTATTCCGAAAAGCGTTGCCCCGTCGCGACGAGGATGGGCAAGTGCCTGCTGCCGGGCTGTCTGGACAGGTAAGCGATTGATCGCGCCGATGGCCACCGCGGCGTTGTCAATCAATCGATTGGCAACCATTTCAGCCACATCCGCGTCGACGGGAACTTCCTCGGTTGCCAACTCGGCGAATTTCCAAGCCAATTGCTCTTCCCTAGGTGGGGTGTCAGCAGACGGGAAAACGCGGACGGTGTGAAGGTTCATGGTTTCTCAAGCGGCGTGAATTAACTGGTTGCTATGCGGTAGCTGAATCGATTTTGCCATCCTAACGAATGGACGCAAGAGAGTGCTAGCACACGGACGGAAGATAAAGCTCGTGTTGTGATTTTTGCGGCAATTCGCTACGTTGCCAGCGTATCTAGCATCTATTCGATACCCCGCAATTGAATCCAGCTAGGACTGCTTGGAAGCCTGCGCCTCGCGTTTGGCCAGAGATTGCTCAGTTCAAGGAAGAAATCATGAGAATCACTCAATTGAAACTCGCCGGCAGGGGAGCCTGGCCCGACTTGCATGTCAATCCGACCCATCCCCAACTCAATGTATTTTTTGGCAAGCCAGGTGCCGGCAAGAGTACCGTTGCCCAACTCGCCACTCATCTTCTCTATGGCAAAGCGAATAGCTATTGGCGACAACAGTTCGGCCAAACCTTGCCTCTGACTGAGGGCGAACTCGCCATCGAGAGTCCGGGCGGAAGCTTTGTACTCCGCAGACATTTGAATGCTGAAGGTAGGAGTCGCCTCACCGTCTCGGCAGTCGATGGTGAATCTGTGGATGGTGATACCGTACAAAAACTCCTAGGCAATCTTTCTCCTCAGGTGATCGCTCCGCTCGTAGCCGTGGATTTTGCGCAAGCGCCCTCGGTCGAATGGCTGTTGAGCAGAGACTTTTGTGATGAGTTAACCAAGTCCGAAGAGTCGATTCGCAAGCCACTAGTCGCACACACTTGCTGCAATGGAATTTCTGAAGCGGAATCATCTCCGGTCGATCGACGTCAAGTTGAGCAACTTATCCGCCAGCGAGATGCGATTGCGGAATCAATCGAGAGACATCTTTCCGCACGTCGCCAGGAAGGTGGCGTCTTGTCGGAAGAACTGGTCCAACTTGAATCTTTGATAGACACTCGCCGGGGACAACTCGATTCACTCCAAGCTGAATTGGGGCGGATCCATGGCGAGATTGCCGACAGCGAGGCCCGTTTGCGAATAGTCTCGCTGACCAATGTGGCGGAGCAGCCCAAACACTCGGATAAATACACGAAACTTCGGGAACAACTCGAGCACTTGGAAACCGAAGTTTCTCAATGCCGAAAGGCATTGGGAGATTTGCAATTGCGTGAGGCGACGATTCGCGCCGAGCTTGCACAACTACGTGCGGACGGCACGGCGGAGCGAGTGAGTTGCCTGGCAGACAGCCGCGCTTCGGTGGGAATCTTAGAGCGATTGATCGACGACCTCGACGCGGAAGTGGCACTGTTGGCTCGTGCAAATGAGCCGACAAGGTGTGTGGGACATGACTCACACGGGAAGCTTTCGCCCGTTGCAGCCATGCTACGGCAGCAAGTCTACACGCTCTGTGGCTTGATTACCGAGCAAGAACGGCAATCGCAGCGACAGCGACTGACGGCAGAGTCCCGCCAACTTGCGCGTTCCCAGTTTGATTTGAGTGAACGACTGGAGCATCTCCTAGAACAACGTGAATCGTTGGTTCACGAGTTGCGGCATGCCGATGAATATACCCTTCTGCGTCCCCAGCCACCTATCACTGGGCATTGCGAGTGTGATCACCATCACGCGTTTCTTGGCGAAGCGGACTCGTTGCTGGTGGGGTATGACCCGCGAAGTGTTCAGGAAACCGACTTGCGCAGTCGCTATGAGTCTTTGTTACGCAAGCAGGATGAATTGTCAGAACAGCAAACGAGTACTCAGCGAGAACTTTCCGAACTCGACTCCCGTTGGCAGCAACTTCAACGAGTGCGAGCTGGATTGGTTGGCAACTCAGCAATCGAGGAACAACAGTTCGAGCTTGAGCGACTTGAGATCGCCATTCGCAAGGCCCTCAAACCGACCGAGAAAACCAGAGTGTCGGGACAAAGTGTCTGGCGTGCTTCGGATGTGTTAGCCCAACTGAGCGATGGGCAGTTTGTGAAAATCCGACTCGATCGAGGAGGACGGTCTCCGATAGTTATCGACCATTTGGGGAAGAGCTATTCACTTCGTGAACTCTCCACGGCAACCCACGATCAACTTTATCTTTCGCTCACCCTGGCCTTGATGGGAGCCTTTGCACGTCGGGGAATTCATTTGCCACTCGTTCTTGATGAGCCCTTTCTCCGACAGGATTCAGCTGGCAGCGCTGCTATGGCTGGTGTGCTGGAGGAGTTTGCGCGAACCAACCAACAGATGTTGGTGTTCACCGAAGACCTCGACGCCTTAAGAAGATTCGAAAGTCTGAATGCTCAAGTATTCGATTTGGCACAACTCCGCAGGGAAAAGTATGTCCCTGATGTTGCCACGACCGAGACAACCTTTACACGCGTAGTCCGCGAAACTGAGGATGGCAGTCTCACACCCGTATTGCGAATCCGCAACAGTGCAGACGAATTGGATACTCACTATTACCTCACCGAGGCAAGCACCTTGGGCGAGTTCCCGGTGTTTGGCAGCGAAACCACCGCCATCTTTGAGAAAATAGCGATCCACACGGTTGGTGAGTTACTGCAAGCCGATCCAGATGTTATTGCCCGTCGCCTCGACCGTCGCGGCATCTCTGCCGAGACCGTGAGGCTTTGGCAGGCACACATGGATCTCATGTGTTGCACTCCAGGACTGTCACTCAACGATGCGCAAGTACTCGCGGCTTGTGGCGTTTCCAGCCATGAACAACTTCGAGCAGCAAGTGCAGATGAGTTGGCAGAGATCATCGCAGAGTTTCTTCAATCAAATCGAGGCAGCAGGTTCGCGGCATCCTCGGCTCGATTTCGTGCCGCCAGGATAAGAAAATGGACAAGTGGTATGAAGCAAGCAACAACTCCACGATTTGAGTCCAATGGCAGTTCTGGAACAAGCTTGCGCGTGCCTGAAACCAAACAGCAGAACAACCGAGTGCCCAGGTTTTTTCTGAGTCTCGAAAGCAATGTCGAGGATGCGCCCGCCATTGGCCCTAAGACGGCAGAGCACCTCGAACAGGTAGGCATACGTATCGTGGCCGACTTGCTCAATGCCAATGCAGAGGCAACGGCTGCGGAACTGGATATGGGGCACATTACTGCGAGAAAGATCGCGGATTGGCAACATCAGGCGCGGCTCGTCTGTCAGATACCAGAGCTACGCGGCTATGCCGCCCAGTTGTTGGTCGCCTGCGGATTTACCAGCCCCGAGCAAATCGCTGCCACCCGTACCGAGGATCTGGTACGGCAAATCAGCAAGCTGTGCGACACGAAGCAAGGCCAGCGAATTCTGCGGACGACGGATGCTCCCTCGCGAGGGAAGATCAAACGCTGGGCTGCTAACGCCGCTCAGGGGCGACCTTTGGAAGCGGCGTAAGGCCAAGAAGGTTGGTTGCTTGCCCCTTCCAGATGCCCGAAAGCGTCGCGCAGTAATTCAAATTGTCAAAGAACTTAGTTTGGTGGGGTTAGTGGTCAGCGGTCAGTGGTCAGTTGGGCATTGGGCATTCCTGTTTCGCGGCTGTGAAAACTGGATGATTCTATCTCACTCCTGCGCACCGTCGGGGTGGTGTTGTCGCGCTCCGTTTCTTGAAAATCAAAATCCCAAAAAACAAATAACTCGTTTCGCTCGTCAGGAATTGCCGCAAATCTTTGCAGAGTAAAGACATGCGAAAACGCCTCCTTCTCACTTTTATGGAGTTTTTGAGAAAAAACTCCACTAAAAGAGCCGCTGCTTGCTCGCCCAAACCGCCAAAATCCTTCAGCGCGCAGCTCTAGCGCGAGCAATCCCGCAATACTTTGCGACCGCTGGTGCGCTGCTATTACATATCGCACGTTCTATTATCAACATGCCAGAGAGAAATTCCACAACGATTTTTGGGCCATCTATGGAAGCATCCTTACCATCCGGACCAAGTGAATGCGATTGCTGTGAGGTTTTATGATGAAGATACTGACGGCAACCTAGCCGGGGGAAGAGAATGGGTCAGAGCCCTCCCGACCGCTTTGAATTGGCTAATGTTAATAGTCGGCCTTATCAATTAAGCGAATTTCGGCCATTTTTCTCCTACGAGGAAGGTTTGGCACAGGTTTGACTCCGCGACTATCGCCCAGTAAAATGGTGCTTCTGCACTTAGTTCGAGGGGCGATTTGTGAGTTCTCAAGGAACTTAGCATCCGATCGCGAGGTTCCTTTTCTCTAACTTGGCTTTCTATGGCGGTCGCATGAAAGCAAACGATCCCGCGCACGAACACTACCGTACGCTTGGGTTGCACTGCGATGCAAGTGCCGCTGAAGTTCGGGATGCGTATTACCGGATGGTATTTTCGCACCATCCGGATCGTAATCAGGGTGACTCCTACGCCGCCGCCCGCTTCAAGAAAATTCAATTTGCGTATGAGTGGCTGTGCGAACGTCGCGTCGCGGCGAAACCACGGGAGATCGATCAATTTCCATTCATTGCTCCAACAAAGCCCCGCGTTGGATTCTCTTGGCATTGGCTCACGGCTGTCATTGCTGCGGCAGCACTGGCTGCGCTACTATTGGCCTTCGGGCGCGAGAAGATTCTCGTTGCCAGCGCACCGGCCCTGGAGTCCGTTGCAAACAGTCAGACAAGTGGCGATAGCCGTGCAGCGGCACCGCTTCTTGAGGCATCGCGGTCCGTTTTCGCTGATGATGACGACTTGAATGAAGCACCCTTCTTTTTTGTATTTGATCCCTACACAGATTTCATGAGTCGTAGCGCCGACCTTGCGACGGCGCTGACGGATACAATTCAAAACACGTTGGAAAGTGCGTCGGCCGAGGAACCGTCTGAACTTGGCCCGCTCGCGGCTGCTCAAAAACGAGCGATTCCTGTCGAGAAGGGCCCGAGCAACTCACCCGATTCCGAGGAGCACTCGGCAGCTTTGGCAGATTTGGAATCGGCTACTGACCGGGAAGAGAAGCATGTGGCTCACAAATATCACACCCAAACGCCGGCATTTCGCGCGATTGGTGACCACCAATGGGTATCCGATATTCAACCGATTCCGAAAACTCAAAACTACGCATCAATTCCCGACTTTAAACCCATAAACGAAACTTCTCATCGCACGGCTTTGCCTGACTGGGGCCAGACAAAGTTTCCTCGTAAGCGGCCACTTGATTTGCAAAGCCACCACGCGACACGAATCGGAACTGGGCTCCCTGACTTTGGCCTCAAGGGCTTTGACACAAAGCCAACGGGCTTCCAGAGTCCGTTGTCCGTTAACCTGCCGACCAAGAGCTTGGCACTTCCGAATCCCGCCATCTCACTTGATGTGTCGCGAATGCATCAGCCAGCGCAGCTTGATCATCCGGTCACTAGCAAGTCCTGGGGGAAGTCGTTGCCTTCGAAACTTCAGCTTAAGGTCGAGCCGCAGCAGCGAAAAACACTGTCCGAGATGAACGGGCTCTGGACAAAGAATACTAATTTACCATCTCGTTCGGACGGCGTTCTATCTGCCCCCAGTTTCTCTCGGAAAAACGTTTCCTCTCCAGAGAAGATATTACTACCAGCCACCTACGGTAGCAACAATTGGGTACCACAACCAACCGGCCAGCCGATGGAGAAGTTCCGTTTGCCGCCAGCGAAGCCTCGCACCATTGACTATCACACCGAGTGGTCGCTTCGCTAATGCGACGTTCTGTGGCTTCAATTTCGGCACCTTGTTTAAGGAAGCCCAGGAGAAGCGGCTAATAGAACAAGCAGCCTCAATTGAAGCGGTTTGCGGCGAAATAGCCTCCTGGGCCAGAAAGCTGCTTCCAAAGGCCGCAGAATCGCTAGCAAAAAAATCTTAGTGTCTTTCCAAGAGATCTATTTGAGGTTTGCGTATCATTTGTGTACACTCCAAACGCGTGAGATGTCGATCTTTGAAACGGCAGGAACGAGGATTGAACTCGCGCCAGGGTACTCGCTAGCTAGGCATGCCCTGGACTGCCGATTATAAGTCGGCTGCCTTGCCGCTCGGCCATCCTGCCAAAAATGCTCTCAGGGCACGGCCTGAGAGCTGTCCTTACCATCCGTGCATGGGTGCTCACACAAGCAACCTTAATTTCTGGTTTTTCCGATGCCCATAGCAGCGAGTTTGTCCCTCGCCAGGGTAAAGTAGAACCAGGGCAGTCCTTGCCTTAGCATGGTGCTGCATCCTATCTAAGGAAACCCTCAAAGGGCGATCACTGACCCCCAGGCCTCCTTGGGGTCAGTGATCTACGTTTCCTCCGGTATTTCTCTCATGCGTTCTCCTTTCGTCTAAGGGTTAATGCTGCCCATTGGCAGCGAATCAAACAAAAAAACGGCATACGATCATGGCGACCGTATGCCGTTGTAAGACGTGCGAAGCCGCATCCATGCTTTTCTAAACCCAGTCCCCTCCTGGCCTGAGCTCCAAGCGGCGTATAAATATGACCGCTTGGCTGTGTATTGCACTCTAATTATCTGCGCCGCTAGCAATAAGTCAAATATTTTTTCTGGTATTTTGCTCTTAGAGCAAATTTACCCCTTGCGTGCTAAATGAGTGTACCCTGACGATTTAGCCCCATGAAGACACTGACGACCATCATCAGACTTTGTGGATACGCCTTACTCGCAGCAGGAGTGCTGCTGATCGCGGTTGGATTCATCGGAATTGCCGCTCGCGATGGGATCATGGAGGCCCTATCGATATTCAGCCCCTTCAATATCTGGAACTGGTTGGCCGTCATGGCTACTCTTGCCCCCGGTGGATTCCTGCTGTTCATCGCCGACAAGATTGGCGGTTCGGGAAACGGAGCTTGACACCTTTTCTTCAACGAATTCTTGTGAATCCGGCTACTGTTCGGTCTTGGGTGTTTATAAGAAATCACGAAAAGCAACCCAAAGTTTGAACTCCAACATTGAGGAAAAGGTGTTCGCTCAATTTCCCCCAACTTCTTACCCCCTGGCATGTCCTCTGTGCTGCTCGTGGGGAAACTCGCCATACGCCGCTCAGGGGCGGCCGTAGGAAGCGGGTTGGGTATAGGCTGGGTGAGCGCAGTGAAAGACTCGCTCTGCTGCGCTGTGGCTTCGAATTGCGACTAACGTGGGCGAGCTAGTAGGGGTATTGCTCCCAAAAGGAATAGCGCAACTGAGGTGGGCTCAGGGACGGCCGTCGCGGCAGTTAGTTGAGAGATCCCCTTGCCGTAGTTGCGTTGCCAGGCGAGAAAATCTTGGCCGTCGCTGTCGCCATCCAGGTCGGAATCTGTCATCGCGTTCGATCCGTAAGCTGTCTGCCACCTGATGAGGTCGTCGTCGTCGACGTCTCCATCGCCATCAAAATCACCTGGGGATTGGATCGTGAGATACTGATCGACCGCCACATTCTCGATGAACTGGCTAGTTCCATCGGGCCATTGAATGCGTAGCTCGTCGATCTGAGTGGCTGATCCTAGACCGAAGTGAACCGGGAGATCACTTTGATTGAATGTGCCGGGGCTCGTATTGGCTTCGCGGCGGAGAGTGCGTTCTTGAGGCGTTCCCTGATGGATCGTGGCATAGAGCGATGCACCGATTCCAGTCGTGTTCTCTTTTGTTCCAGCCAACTCAATAAAGAGCCAGTGATTGCCGTTGGTCGATTCGTCACTTAAAAAGACACGTTCAAACCAACCGCTATCCGTTGCCGCCACGAGATCGAGATCGCCATCGAGATCGAGATCCCCCCAGGTGCTGTCGTAGGCGCCTTGATTGAGGGTATGGACCCCCTCTGCGACGGTTACATCCGTGAATTCCCAATTGCCGTCATTGCGATACAGTTTCCGAGCATTGTCCTGAAAACCATTTTTTCCATGATTGTGGAAAAACAGATCGAGATCACCGTCGTTGTCGTAGTCGATAGGTCGTCCTCCATTGAGATCACCTGCGTAATCTGAAATAAGGTCATGCCCGGTGATCGTATCGACATCCGTAAACATGTTGCCACCGTTGTTACGAAATATCTTATTCGGTTGCTGATCAGCCCCGACGACAAAGAGATCGAGATCGCCATCGTCGTCGAAGTCGTGGAACTCGGTGCCGTAGCTATTGGTCATTAATTGCGTGCCGTTGGTGTCAGCGATATCAACGAAGCTGAGTGAGCCGGTCTCAACGAGCATGTTTTGATAAAAGTTATTGCGGATGCTGTTGTTGCCACGACAAGTTGAGATGTAGACGTCTAAGTCACCGTCTCCGTCCGTATCGCCGATTGCCATTCCATAGCCTTTGATTCCTTCGGTTTGTTGAAAACCGACTGCCGCCCCCACGGGAGTAAATGATTGCCCGGGACCTTGGAGGTAGATTTCGTGTTTCTCATCTGTGGAACTTGGTCCTTCCATGCCAATGAGAAGATCGAGAAGACCATCATTGTTGATGTCGGCCCAGGCAACATTTTGATGGAATCCAGGATCATTGAGACCGGTAGAAATACTCTCGTTTGAGAACCCTCCGACGCCGTTATTCTTGAGTACATCCCCGGAACCACCGATGTTGGATTGCCCAATAAAGATGTCAACCAAGCCATCACCGTCGTAGTCACCCCAGGCCGCACTCCAGGAAGGACCCAGGTCACCAGTTGGGATTGTATTGGTGATATTCGTATAGGTCAGTACTCCCGAGCCAACAAAGTTATTGCGAAAGAGTTGGTGGGCTCCGACGCTACCTTGGAACATGAGATCCAAGTCCCCGTCGTTGTCGATGTCGGCTAGCGATGCGCTGCGGGAATCGAAGTTCGCGTTATTGAGGACAGTGCTTTGCTCTTGAGTAAAGTCAGCGTGCGAAGTGTCCGCAGAGAGCGTAAGAAAAAGTCCGACCAGACCAATGACGGATGTGAAGTATTTTGGCAATTTAGTTAATCGCATGCGCACCTCCAAACTGAGAGTGAGTTTTCAGCCTCTAGCATACCAAGATTTTATAGGTTGCGGAAAAGAAAACCGAACGGAGAGAAAGAAGCGAGGACAGGAATTCATCATTTCTCTTTGTCGCATTGTTCATTTGCGCATGGTTGGCTATTCTATCAGCTAAGAGAAGTCGTGCTCTGCTGTGGTATTGCCCCACATGGTGGCAAGCCGGAGTGAGAAAGAATAGGGGAAGGCCGAAAAACCACTTCCCGATATTCGATTCGTTAGTCGCCAGGTCAGCGCGCGAGCATCAGACGACTACTCGCTTCCACTTCAAATCTGCGTGTTTGAAATTCAGCAGGAGCGCCAATCGCAGATTCGTAATTGCCAGATAGCCAAGCATCTGGGCCATGTGGGTATCATGGAACGCCGATACTACCTTCGGATCGACGACGACCAAATCATCGACAATTAAATCCGGTATGAGTGTGCCGATGAGCTCCTCATCGTAGTGTACAGGAAATTCCTTTTGCTGCTCGACGCGATGCCCCCTTTTCTTCAGCTCGATCACCATGGCCCGTTCGTAGAGCTTCTCGTCGAGCCCTGGTTTCAACGTGTTGAGCACTTTCATCGAAGCACCGAGGATCGACTCACTCAGCTCTCGGTGGATCAGTTCTGTTTTCATAGAGAAGTTCTCCTATTGATTAACCACGGATGACACGGATGGGCACGGATAAGATAGCGAGCCGAGACTCTTCCGGGGCGATTCCATCGCGCTTGCGCTCACAGTCTATCCATTTTACTGTCGACGATTCAAGCAACGACTCATAGAGTCTTATCCGTGCTTATCTGCGCTATCCGTGGTCACTAAACCGGAAGATCGACTCGCTCAGCTCTCGGTGGATCAGTTCTTTTTTCATAGAGAAGTTCTCCTATTGATTAACCACGGATGACAAGGATGGGCACAGTTAGGATAGCGCGTGCCAAGACTGTTTCAGAGCGATCTCATGGCGTTTGCGCTGACATTCAATCCATTATTACTGTCGACGATCTAAGCAACCACACGTAGAGTTTTATCTGTGTTATCCGTGGTCACCAAACCGGGAAGATATTGTCCGGCCGCCGCTACGCCGGAGGCTAATCAATGCCGTTGCTAAAGTGAGGAGCAACACGAGGGAGTTAGGTTCAGGAACTGCGGCAATTGATAATGTGCCGGTGTAGTTGCGCTGCCAGTGGAGAAAATCACGACCATCGGTGTCTCCGTCGCCATCGGCATCGCCATTGGCGTTGACGGCGTAGTAGTTGCGCCAAGTGGTCAGGTCGCCTGCGTCGACATCGCCGTCGCCATTGAAGTCGCCTGGGAGCGAAGGAAAACTGGGGATGACTGTCGTGTGGCCGATGTCGCGTAGGAAAGCCAGATCAAGTTCCGTGAGCGATTTGCGTTGGCCGGTGGTGATATTTGGATCGATGACCACCTCTTGTTGAGCCCCGTCGCTGATACGTCGGCTCATTAATCCCGACGCTGCATGGCTTCCTATGGGGTCCATCATTGTGGGGGGCACGATGAGGTTCGCCCCACTTCCTGTGAGCGCCTGGACTTGCGAACCGGTCCAACTGGTTCCCGACACCTTAGAATCCCACGTTGGCGAGCTACCGATTCCCAGGGTATGCAGCATTTCGTGGAGGGCGACCGAGTAGAGATCGTTCTTGCCGGCGGCAACTGCGGTCGTGTGGTCGAAATGCCAGTAGGTGCTCAGCTGAGTATCAGTGTCTTTCACGCCGTTGTTGTTGCTATCCCAATCGAAGGAAATACTGCCGTAGGCGAGGCCGTAGTCGACGTCAATGTCGGCGGACACATTGCCCAAGGTAGCGCTTCCCATCGCTGTACCAATGACAGGACCCGAACCACGCTTGTAGGCGGCCTGGGCCTTCGATTCGGCAATTGACACGGCGCCTGGCAGGCCGTTTGGGTTGGTCCCTCCCCCTGAAAACTGTGAATAATCAAGCTGCACCAAACCAGGGGAGCCCACGCCAAGCGTATTGCCTGTCAAATTGCGGGCACCGACGAATAGATTCACTACATTGGAAGATATCGTCGCGTTTGGAACGATAATATGCCCATCCGTATTGGAGAGAGGATCACGGTATTTGAACTCGAAGCCGAAGGTAATTTCAGCTCCGCCACTAGAGCCGGAATAGGCGTCAGTGGTGACTGCACTGAGCGATGTCGTGACAGCGGTTGACAGATCAAAAGCGGCTGCATCAATGGCCGCTTTGGCGACAGGGTCATGCAGAGTGGAGAACAACGGGCTGCTAGGGTATTGCAAATCTATCGTGAGCGCTTCACTCTGGGGAGCGAAGCTGACGGCCAGAATCGCTGCGTACACCGCTCGAATCCGAACTCTATTTCGCAGCATGATAGGGCCTCTACTCTTCGTCACGAAACCGCTGTTGAGACGGGGCGATCTCGTCTTCAATCTGCTTAAGGATGTTTTCAAGTTCCAAGATGTCGCTGGGAATCATGTGCTTCGAGAGCTCTTTCATGAGCGGGGCCGTGGCGGGGTGATCGCGGGCGATCAAATCGGCGATGTCTTTTTGATAAGTACGTACCCGATCAAAACGAGCCTGTCGATACAAGGAAGGGAGTGCAAAAAGCTTCAAAAGCAACAATCCTTCGACGGTAGCACAGGGGATCGTCCGATTTGCAAACTCCTGATTGACCGTGTAGTTGTGGCGTACCTTTTCAAACAGTTTGTTTTTAGGAAAGAAGTAATCGACCCGCAATTCTTCTAGCCAGCCTCGCGCAAACTCGACATTGGATTCCTCTATTCGAATCTCAGGCAATTTCTCCAAGTCTTTGCGAGCAACAATCAGATCGATGGCCTGCGTGTTGCGACCTTCGACATTCACCAGCATGGCAATGCCGCCGACGAGGACATATTCGACTTCGCGCTCTTCAAGTAAGTCAAAGAGACGAGGAATCGACTGGAGCAGTTTGCTGACATCCATGGTGCGGAGTCGCTCCCCATTTTTTGGATCGAACACGATTCCATTGACGATCACTTCACCGATATTTACCAAGTGGTAAGCCATGCCTCTATTTTAGCAGAGATCGATCTAAATGGCAGCGCGAACCACATGCTATTGGGCTAACTCTTGTAATGCTGCCTGCTCTGCTTCTAGAAGACGCTGCTTCATGGCGAGCCCCTCGGGGGCTGAGTAGCCACCCAGGCGGCCACCAGAAGCAAGCACGCGGTGACAGGGCACAACTAGAGGAATGCGATTGTTGGACATTACGGATCCAACTGCCCGCGCGGCGCCGGGGTGCCCTACCGAATCTGCTAGCTCACCGTAAGTGGAGGTCTCTCCCCAGGGAATGGCTCGACACGCAGCAATTACCTGTCTTTGGAACTTGGTCAGTCCAGCGATTGAGATCGGCAAGTCGTCGAAGTCCACTGCTTCGCCCTCGGCAAAGCGAGAGAGACGTTCTTCGAGTTGCTCGGCGAGATAGGCGTCCTCTCCTGGATCGCTTGTGGTTTTACTGCGTGGACTAGCGGAGCTGTCCAGTCTTTCATTGAGAGCTTTGCGAGCAGCCATTGCGGTGGGATACCCAAACGTGAGTGCCAAGACCTCACCACCGTCGATCAGAAAAGCCATATGCCCAAGAGCCGTGTCGAATGATTTTAGCATCGGTATTCTCCGCAAGGATTGCTGTTGGGAAGAGCCAACCTGTATTATATGCCCTCACGTGGATTCCTGACGAGAGGTGGCAAATCTCCGCAGAAAAGAGGGGGGTTCCAAAGTAAGTGTCGACTCTCGAATCCTACTCGGGATTCCCCGCCCCGGGGTTTAATCCTTGGCAGTCTCTTTCTATACTGGAAGTAGCTAGGTCAGAGGGACGTTTCTGTCGACAAGGGGCCGAGATGGCTCAAGAAACTCCTAGCTGAGTTCACGCAGGCACTACAACCAAGATGAATGCATACCAATCGCTGGCCGACGACTACTACGTCAACATGAATCTCAGCACCGAGATGGAACTACCGAGCAATCGGGAAACGGTGCTTCACTTCTTCGAGCAGTTGCAAAAATCTTATCCTGAGATGCGCAACTTTTACTCCCGAGACAAACGGGACTTTGTTTTGGAAGAGGATAAAGATCGTGGGAATCATCGCTGGTGTGCTGTCGAACCCCGTCGTATCTCGTCTGGGTATGTGAATCCAGAGCAAACGGAAGACGCTTGGGAGCAGCATCGTCGCATTCTTGAAATTGCGCCGTATGGTCTGAGCGTCAGCCCGTTGGACTGCGAAGCGTTGGATCTCTTGATGGGCTTCGACTTCAACTATCGAGGAAACCACAACCATCTCGTTGCCGAGGCGCTGGGAGTTTGTCCGGCTATGGAAGGACTGGGAGCACTTCCTGGGGCAACCATCATCAGCCATGAACCAAACATCACGATTGCCCTGGATGACGAATGTCGGTTGCAATGTCGCTTGAGTGTTGAATCACGAACCAACGCCTATCAGATTCGTACCGGCGAATTTCAGGAAGAACAGCTGAGTGTCTACATCACTGCGCGTCACTATGGCAGTTTGTCCAACGGGCAAACCTATCCCGAATTGCTCAAGCGTTTGCAAGAGGTCTGTTGTCATGTGGTTGACAATTACGCGACAGAATCTGTGTTGCAGCCGCTGGCCCGTGCGATTGCACTGGGTTGAGCTGCTTTCGTTGTGCTCCGCCAATCCGCTCATTCAGGATGCACGATCTGCCGAGTAACCAATTCCACTTATTTCGCCAGACCATATTGTTCAAGCTTGCGCTTGAGCGTGGTGCGGTGCAAACCTAAGGCTCGTGCTGCGGGTGCATATTCGTTGGAAAAGTGGTCCATTGCACTCTGCAAGAGGGCGGGTTCCACCTCTTCCAGAAAGCGCTCGTAAACTAGGCCTTCGCTGCTCGGGTCGCCAAGTAAATCGGCAGCTCGTAGTCTGGCAAGTTGTTCTAGAGACTTGGTGGCGACTGTTGAGCTGCCATCGTCGGTTTGCTTTGCGATTGGAGCAGGGAGATGCTCGGGTAGAATTCTTCCAGACCCTGAGTTAGAGAGGGCTTGTGCCAGAGCGTCGCGTAGTTCATCCAGGTTTCCAAACCACTTTCGTTGTAATAGTTCGTCCCTAGTTTCTTTCGTAAAGTTTGCCTCCTCACCCGCGAGCAAGCTTGCGAAGTGTTGAGCCAATAAGAGGATGTCGTCTGCCCTCTCTCGCAGGGGAGGAATCGCTATCTCGAATTCGCTGAGGTGATAGCAGAGATCCTGTCGGAATTCACCGGAGTGAACACGGTGAGATAAGTCTTGACTTGAAGATGAGATCACGCGAATGTCTGTGCGGATCGGTCGGTTTGTCCCCAAGGGAATCACTTCCGCTTGGTCGAGAGCCCGTATTAACTTTGCTTGGATGGGCAATGAAATATCGGCCACTTCATCGAGAAACAGAGTTCCACCGCTGGCCTCAAGCAGGAGCCCGTTGCGTGCAGGAAATGAATCAGAGGAACCGCCAATCTTGTGGCCGAATAATTCTGCCTCGGCCATAGTAGGGCTCAGGGCCTTCACATTCACTGCAACAAACGGTCCGGTAGAGCGTGTTGAATGTTGGTGAATCGCGCGGGCCGCTTCTTCTTTGCCGACGCCTTGTTCGCCCGTTATCAGAACGGACACTTCGGAACTTGCCGCAAGGGCGATTCTCTTGAAAACCTCTTGCATTCCCTGCGTTTGACCGAGCATTGCCCCTCCAGCCTTAACGATTGCTTGTGGGGTGGAGAGAGAGGGTAGCTCAAATGCTCGATTGATTGTTGCCCGCACCTCTGCCAGATCGAAAGGTTTGAGCAAGTATTCGAACGCCCCGTTTTGCACAGCACGGACAGCAGTTTCCAGATCTCCAAAGGCAGTCATTACCACAACGGGGGCCGAAATGAGACATTCCCGAAATTTAGGGAGAGCTGAAATACCATCAATTCCTGGCAGCCTTACATCAAGTAACAAGAGATCAAAGTGGGTAATCGCAGCTATCTGCAACCCCTGCTCTGCGGAAGCTGCTACTTCTACTTCGTGTCCCAGTGACAAAGCGAGTTGCTCGATTCCCCAGCAGATTGCTGGCTCATCATCGACTACGAGAATTCTCGCCATAGTTTAACTCACTTCAATTATTGGTAGGCACAATCGAAACACTGTTTGTCCATCTTTTCGACACCAGTCAATCTCTCCGCCATGAGCGTTGGCAACCTGGCTGGCAACGGCCAAACCCAATCCTACACCTTCTGCCTTGGTCGAGACAAATGGCTGAAAAAGATTCTCGGTCACGGTCTCTGCCGGTCCTCCGCCCGAGTCGCTGACTAGTACTTCAGCCTGATTGTCCGTGGACAGTCCGACGTCTAGGCGGACAAAGGGCTGAGCTGCCGATTTCACGGAGTGTTTCAGGGCCGCTTCCACGGCATTGAGCATTAAGTTCACGATCACCATAGAGAGTGTGTCAGTGTTGGCCAACACCTTAATTGGCTTGTCCGGAGCATTCCAGTCCAACTGAACACCTGAGTGCCGGGCTGCAGGGATTACGAGCGGCATCAATTCGGCAACCATCTTGTTTAGATCAACTTCTTCCCGAACTTCATCGTCGCTTTGCTTGCCAAGCCTAAGAAACCGTTGCAAGCGATTCTCCATAAGTTGCAATTGACTCTTGGCTACGGTCAGGCTGTCTTCATTGGAAATCTTCGCGCACTTTTCGGCGTGGAGATCAATTGCTAGCCGACACCCCGTCGCCGCGTTTCGAATTTCATGGGCAAGTCCCGCACCCAAGAGGGCTGCTGTACGGACCTGTTCCGTTTGGCGAACCTGTTGTTCGTATTCGGCGAGTCGGTGCGAAGTCTGGTTGACGGCCAGAGTCAGGTCACGAACTTCGTCATTCCTGCCGGGCAGCTCAATGCTTACGAAGTCCCCCTTCGCCAATCGATTTACTCCTGCACTCAGTCGCGCGAGCGATTTGCTTATTCGGCCTGCTATCCACTGGGTCATGGCAACGACTGCACCAACAGCGAGAACTCCCACGGCCAATGGAGGCAAAAAGGCGTGTCGCCAGGCAGCATTGTATTGGTCGCATGGAAATAGGGTGTGTAGCACCTTGGGTCCGTCTTCACCATTGCGTGTGCTTAGTTTAGCGGAGGAATGAAAATACTGTTTGCCTGCAATGGTGCGTTGCGGACCGAGTGTCGCCTTCTCCGATGTGTCGGACACGCTTTGAACAGAAAGCGACACATCGCCACCTGGCAAAGTTGAAGAAAGTTGCTCTCCCCGACTATTCTCAAGCACAAAATCCGCTCCGGAGAGTTCCTTCATCTGGTGGAGCACATTGTCGGTGAGAGGGAAGTTGGACGTTGCAAGTACATGGACGACTCCTTGCAATTGCCGATCAATCGTCGAGCGAGTTTCCTGGGTCGCCAAATATGCGTCGATCATCGCCACCGCCAGCAAACTGACAAGTGCAACAACAGCGAGTGGCAGCATGATTTGATATTGGAGAGGAAATCGCACGGGAGATATGCCCTGTCGAAAAAACGAACACGTGATGTCGCAATTTGAGATATGTACTGGTGTTCCCTGCGATTATAGACTCTTCCTGTACGAGACTAGTTACTATTGTGTACACGACCGGGCCGCGTGAAAAGCGCCTCGATCAGAAAGTTAGATAGACCAATGCGAAAGCCTCGATCCAATCGAAATGAACTCGGATTTACGTTGGTAGAACTCTTGGTGGTGATTGCCATCATCGGCGTTCTGGTTGCGCTCCTATTGCCTGCCATCCAAGCGGCCCGGGAAGCGGCGCGACGAAGTCAGTGTAAGAATAATCTGAAGCAGTTGGGGCTTGGAGTGCTCAACTATGAAAGTTCAAACAAGCACCTACCGCCGAGTACTATCGTTGACTTGAATGTTTCGAGTACAGGAAACAATGGGTCCTGGGGAGTTCACGGGCGGATATTGGACTATCTTGAACAAGGCAATCTGCGCGACCTTGTGGACCTCGAAACGGCTTGGGATTTTCAACAAGCGATTAGTGGGGTGAGAATCGCTTCCTTCCAATGTCCAAGTGATTCGAAGAGTAGCGAAATGCGTGATCCCGGTGGTGGGAAGGCTTTTCTGTTTGCCACGAACTACGGATTTAATATGGGAACCTGGTTTGTTTTTGATCCAGCTACCAAGACCGGTGGAAATGGCGCGTTTTATCCCAACAGCAATCTCTCGATGGCTCGCTTCACAGATGGAACAAGTAATACCTTGCTTTGTGCTGAAGTGAAGGCGTGGACTCCTTATACTCGCAACGGGGGCCCTGCTACGACGGAGATTCCCTATACGATTGCTGAAGCATCGGCAGCGGTTGCTTCGGGACCGGATGAAAAAGATACTGGCCACACCGAATGGCCTGACGGACGAGTGCATCATACGGGCATCACGGCGACAATGACGCCCAACACATTCGTTCCCTACACGAACAGCAAAGGTGAACAGGTAGACGCCGACTTCAATTCGTGGCAAGAAGGGAAAAATGGTAACGCAGGTAGTCCAACTTATGCCATGATAACGTCGCGGAGCTTTCATCCCGGGCAGGTTCAAGTCGCATTGGTTGATGGTTCCGTTCGATCAATCTCGGATGAAATCGAGCTTTCCGTATGGAGGGCATTGGCCACCCGCGAAGGGGGTGAATTAGTCGGGAGCGACTTTTGATGGATGGGGAGTTGATTTCCCGGAGAGCGTGGCCCTCCGGCTAGAGCTCTTGTTCCTCTAAGGTGGCCGTCGCCAGATCCTTGCCGGCGAGAATCTCTTCCAGTTCTTGTGTGAGTTGCTCTTCCATATTGCCGCCGAATCCCACATGGACGACCTGCACACGACCTTCTTTGTCGATGATCACTGTCTGAGGAATGCCACTGGCCTGATAAAGACTGGCAAGCGTCGTCTCCTGATCCAAGAGTACGGGTACGTCGAGATTCTCGCTTGTGAGAAACTCTTGAATTCTCTCAGGACTTTCTCCTACGTTCACTGCATAGAAGGTGACATGCTTCTCTTTGAAATCCCTGGCTACCTTGGAGATGATTGGTAACGCATCGACACATGGTCCACACCAAGTGGCCCAGAAATCGAGGATAACGACGTCTTCTCCGGCGAACTGATCAAGTTGGACTTTCTCGCCGTTCAGATCGGTCGCGGAAAAAGCAGGGGCCTGCTCGCCAACCAAGGGATGCACCTGCGGTCTGCCCCCGAGTTGAGAGAACAACGAATCGACCTGCTCAGCCTCAGGAGGGGGAGTAAAAGCGAAATCATCATTGCCGAACTTTACGTCGGTTTTCCAATCCGTGAAGTCAAGCGTTAGCGTTGCCTTCATGTCCTTGGGAAGGCCCATATTCTGGTAGGACGGATCCGAGAAGTCGGGGTGCATAGTAAATCGACGCACCAATGGACTGGGACCAATCTCAACCGCCAGCTCCCATTGCGTGCCGTTCTCTTGTTCGAATTTGGCAACGCGACAGGTTGTGCCATCTATGACCTGGTTTTCAACGAATTCTGAATTCTTCACTCCTTCGAGCATCCAATTCTTCAGTCCTTCGCCCATGAACACTTTTGCGAGGCCGCCCGCACCTAGCGTCATAAATCCCTGACCGGTTCCGGAGATCCCTTCAGGAACCCACTCCGCAGTCAGTGGCTCGATGGAGTACTTCTGTAACATGGGTGCATAGGTAGTGAGTTCGCTACCGTCTGAAAAGGTAGATCCTCCCATTATTCCCGACTCGAGAGCGATGGACCAGCGATCGGGCTTCTCGATCTTTACGTCGTATACAGAATCTGCATTTTGCTCGTTACCTTGAGCCATGATTTCCAAGGCTGAATCAAGGCGAAAGCTATAGGCCTTCATGCCTTGTAGCGAGGCTTGTACATTCGCAACGAGTTCTTCTGGCGAAGTGGCAGAACTTGCGTCGAGCGATTTTTGCTTAGCATTGCAACTCGTGAGAGTCAGGCACAATCCCACAAGAAGAATCGACCACCAAGTGCGCAGAAACATGAGTTAGCCTCGCGATTTTCCTTTGAGGATTTGAAGAGAATCGGAACTGCGAGAAGTCTTCTCTCTTCGCAGTTGCTAATTTAAAACTAATTCAGCCCGACTTAGGCCAGCAAACGGTTCACACTCTGGATCAGACGATCCATAGGAAACGGCTTCCGTACATAGTCGTCGACACCGAGCATCTCAGCATAGGCTTTGTGCCGAGCACCTTCGTTGGCGGTGATCATGATAATGCGGTGTCGCTTCTCGCCCATGCGTTTCAAGCGTTCGAGCACCAAGAAACCGCTCCGTTTGGGCATCATCATGTCGAGGATAATCAGGTCGGGCGACTCGCGCTCAATAAGTGCAAGGCCCTGATTGCCATCACGGGCAACTAGGACATCGTAGTCGTGTGCTTCGAGAGCCAATCTCAGAGACTCGATGATCTCAGCATCATCGTCTACGAGCAAGATTCGTTTGTTTTCACTTGTTTCAGCCATTGCACAATTCTTGAGAATTAATATGGTGATTCCAACCTGACAAACTCAGTGCGAGTCGATCCCAGAGATTGGAAAAGGTAGTTGAGCATTTTTCTCTACAATCCTTCCAAAGTAGCAATTAGCATGAGAAATACAAGGGTCGGCTAGTACCCTCTCATTGGCTGGACATACCTTCTGGGGAATCGCAGATGCCTCTTTTCGCACAGTTTATGGCAACCTTGGCGATGGGCAAGGGACCCTGCTAGGCTGGTGTTTCTTGAAGAGACCCCTAGTACCAATGAGAAGAAACTTGGCCATGCCTTCCCAGCCCAAAACTGAGCATCAATTCTCTCAGGTCCCCTATCTCCCCCGCGATCCGAAGAAATACTCTCCCCAAATTGCTCTGGTTGGGTGTGGGGGGATTACCGAGCATCACCTGACTGCCTATCGAGACGCTGGTTATCACGTAACGGCTCTCTGTGACGTAAATCGAGAAAACGCCGAAAAACGTCGCCTTGCGTTTTATCCGGAAGCCCAGGTATTTACGGACTACCGCAAAGTACTGAAACTCCCTGATATAGAAGTCGTTGACGTTACTACCCATCCTGACATACGTCCGCCAATCATCGAGGATTGTCTGAAAGCGGGAAAGCATGTCTTGAGCCAAAAGCCGTTTGTGCTCGATCTCGACATAGGAGAACAACTTGCCGACCTGGCCGACAAGTCAGGAGTACTCCTGGCCGTGAACCAAAATGGTCGTTGGGCGCCTCATTTCAGTTACTTGCGCGAAGTGGCCCACTCGGGACTTATCGGCGAAATTGCGGGAGTTCACTGCGGTGTGCACTGGGATCATAGCTGGGTCCAAGGGACTGCCTTTGAGAATGTCGAACAGTTGATCCTCTACGACTTCGCGATCCACTGGTTCGATTTCTTGACTGCCGTCATGGGGGACAGAATTCCCGAAAGGGTCTACGCATCGACCGCCAGTACAGGGTCACAACAAATTAAGCCCGCATTGCTGGGACAGGCACTTATCGAATACGAACACTCCCAGGCTACTTTAGTGTTCGACGCTCATGTTCCCAGTGGGGGCTGGGACCGAACGCTGATCTCCGGTAGCCGTGGGCTGATCCGGTCCGCCGGGATTAATCTTGCTGGGCAGAAGATAGAGATCATCACAGACGAAGGAATCATCTCCCCGAAGATCCAGGGTACTTGGTTCCCTGATGGATTTCACGGCACGATGGGTGAGCTGCTCTGTGCGATCGAGGAAAACAGACAGCCCTCGCATAATGCGCGAAATAATCTGCGAAGTTTGGAGCTTTGCTTTGCTGCAGTGGCTAGCTCACTAAGTCATGAGCCAGTCGTACCAGGGACGGTGCGGAAACTCTTGTAGAGAATGGATTCCACTACGCCGCCAGCAAATCGCCGCGAGTGCCGAAGAGGGCATCATTAATCGCAGAAGCGATTTCCGCAGAAGCATGGGGTCGTGCCATGGTACGCATGTTTGCTGCCATGGTCTTGCGTAAGGTTTCGTCGGTCATGAGTGGAGTTAGCTCTCGGGCGATTGCCTTGTCGAGCGATCCTGCCTGAGACTTTTCATCAACGAGTCGGCACGTCTTGGCAGCGACATACACCTTGGCGTTGGCAAGCTGCTGATCGTCTCGTGCATGGGCATAGGGTACCAATACTGCCGGAACACCTGCCAAGGCCAATTCTGCCAAGGTAGTTCCTCCTGAGCGACAGACAGCCAGATCGCTTGCAAACAGTACCGATGCGATTTCATCGATATAGGTAACGGCCAAGGCATCGATGCCGACTTTTCGATAGCGACTTTCCGTTTCCTGGAGTTGGCCTTCCCCTGTCTGGTGAACGATTTGCCAGCCACCGAGACATTCTTTGAGCTGGGCAAGGGCAAATGGCATGGACTCATTCAATGAGCGCGCTCCTCCGGCGCCACCCAAGATCACCATACGCTTTTGCCCATCCTGTCCAAGGCGAGCAAAGGGGACCGTCGGTGAGTCGACATTCTGCGATCTCAAGGCGGCGAGCTGTTGGAACAGTTGATCGAAAGCCGGTCGAGCAGGGTTGCCGGTCACCTTAACGGGAGCTTGAAAGTGCAGGTGAGGTCGCACTTCTTCAAAAGCGGCACAAACCATCGACGCGGCGTGTGAGAGCCAGCGCGTGGTGCGACTCGGCACGGCATTCTGCTCAAGCAAGATGAAGGGGATGCCTTTTTCTGCCGCGGCACGCACAACCGATGTACTCGTATGCCCGCCTAAGCCTACGACGAGCGAGACGCGTTGCTCACGCAATGTCCATTTGGCGGTGCAGTATCCTGCGAAATTATCGGTTACGAATCTTAGTGCTTGCAGAGGGTTCTGCGGCAACGGTTTGGAGGGAATCGTCAAGTATTGGTGGCCAGCCGATCGCACGGCATGCCTCTCTCGGCTTTTCCCTGGCCCGGCGAAAGTAATCTTCGCCTGGGGCAGCAGCTGTGCCACTTGAGCCGCCACGGCAATGCCTGGGAATAGTTGCCCGGGAGCACCTCCACCTGCAAACATGACATGAGGAGTGATGGGCATAGTCGCGCGACTCTGAAGCGAGGGGAATAAGGACGAAAGGACGTCAACAGAAAATCCGCTGAGCAGCCGGGGCGACGCAAGCGTCACCCCGGCGCTCAGACATAAGCTTCATCGTGAAGCACCTGTCAGGCAGCTGACCCAGAAGCTGCCCCAGACAGGTTAAAATGCTCCGACCCCAGGGAGGGCAGTTTGTCAGACCCCGCAATCCAACAAACTAACGATGAAGCTTCAACATTAATCATTCGTATCCTAGTAAACTCTCAGGCGGCAGCCGAATGCGATTCCGAGGCTCGCCGGTCGAGCAAGTCCACCAATTGGTCACAGGCATGCTGCTCTGCCCCGAGCAGCAAGACCGTGTCACCAGGCAAAAGTCGGTTCGCGAGTAACTCGCAGGCAGCTTTGCTGTCTTGGCACACCACCACATTGGCGAGATCGAGACCCGAGTCTCGAGCACCGATGGCCACTTCGCGCCCCGATGTCCCACAGCTAATGACAATCGTTCCACAGCCTTCGGCTACGATCGCTTGACCTAGTTGGCGACCCGCGGAAAGCCGTGAGGTATCACACATGACGATGCGACGACCGGTAGCTCTAAATCCTCGCAGTAGCTCGAGAGCATCGGTCATACCCATATGCGTGACATTCCCAGCACAAATCAGTGAGATTCCTTGGGCGACACGTACTTCCATCGCTTCGCGAGGAATACGCATGTGAGTAACTTTCGTGGGAGGGGCTGGTTCTAACATGAGAGTGTCGGTCCATTCCATGTGATTCTAGGGTCCTGTCTCGTCGTGCGGTGTGACTTATCGGGGTACTTTTGAATTTCAGTGGGCAGTATCTATCCAACTAAGCGAAGAGGTGCTTGCTCAGTGCGGGCATACAACAATTTACGAGTAGTGGCTGCGTCGCCTTGTTCTGTGTTCACTGCGAAGGAGCCATAAGCTCGTTGGGGTTCCCAGCGACTTCCGGCAATCACGACAACATCGCCAGGTTGAGCAACTGACAAGGCACATGCGATGGCTCGACGGCGGTCATCCACGACCTCCACTCGGGCACGTTGGTGACTATCGCCAACACTCAGTTCTTCAGCCGGGAATGGGCGAGCAACAATTGCCACATCTGCCATTCGAGTGACCACGTGGGCAATAGCTAGTTGCTCGGAGTAGGTTGCATTTCTCGGATCGCCAAGAACACAGATGACTTGGCCCGTACTTAAATGGCGGGCAGACCGCAGACTTGCCCGCAAGGACTCAGCCGTGTCGGCAGCGTCCACGAAAACGGGAAATCCCTGTCCGCAGTCAACACGTTCCATTCGGCCCGGTAGGCTTTCTACAGCTTCGATGCCGGCAGCAATCGTTTGCAGGTCCACGCCATAAGAAAGGGCAATGGTTGCAGCAGCCAAGCAATTGGAAAGGTGATGCTCACCAATCATCGTAGTCCGAAGTGCCGCTGACTGGTTGCCAGCCGAGATCGTAAATTCTTGCTCATTACTATGTTCGACAATCAACTCTCCAGAAACCTCTGCTTGATCCTTGGCTCCAAAGGTCAATGCAGGGCCATCAATGTGGGAAAGCCACTTGATGCTCACAGGATCGTCGGCGTTGAGCGTGACCATGCCGTCTGGCGAGAGGTGTTTGAGGATGCTTTTCTTAAGGTTGCGGTAGCTCTGCACGGAGTTATGCAGGTCTAGATGGGCATCGGAAACATTGGTTACACAGATGCTGTCAAACTCAACGCCGGCATAGGATGCCTGTCCCAGTGCTTCACTGCTTACTTCGACGAAGGCGTGTGTACAGCCGACAGCAACCATTCGCTCTAGTCGCGTAGCCAACTCCGCTGCCACTGGGACTTCGATTCCGGCCGAGTGCGACATGCCATCATAGCACCCAAGGCCACTGATTTTTCCGCAATGCTTGCCTGCCATGGCGAAAATGGAATCCAGCAGTGCGATGACGGTCGACTTGCCATGCGTGCCGGTAACGGCGACGACCGAAATTGACTGGCTAGGGTAACTCGCCAGTGCCTGGCACAGCTTGCCATAGGCAACTCGGCTGTCACTCACGAGATACGTAGGGATATCGAAAACGGGGACGGGCTCTTCGCAGATCACTGCGATTGCACCGCGAGCAACTGCTTCGTGCACACAGAGATGACCGTTTTCTTCGTTACCAGCCAGTTCGGGTAGAGCGATAAAGACATCGCCAGGCTGGACTTGTTGCCAATCACTCGTGCAAGAAGTGGCCAGTACGTTTTCTGACCCTGTACGGGTGGCATCGGGAAGCAATCGATTCAAATCGACGCTGCCGTTTTCGTTGACAGGTTGCAATCTTATCGCGTTCATCATACCAGGCCTCCTTGCCTGAGAGCCGACGCCACTGCGGGGGCGATGGGTCTGCTCTGACGAGCTCGCCGCGAAGAAATCCATTCCTTCGCGCTGGTCCTTGGCTAACTGCGATTCCTCGCCGGCGAGTTCCTCCTGGGTGAGTTCTCCTGCCAAGGCCCTGCGGATTGTGTCAATTTGCCAAGTCCTGTCAAGGCGACTTCCAGGCTCGTTGAGATCCCCACGCTATCGTGCGCTGCTCTCTCTGTATTTCTCGTTGATTCTTATCACAATCCAGCTAGACAACACGGCCCAAAGAGGCAGACAATGTTAGTCGGTGTTGCTCTTGCTAGCACAAGGAAATCAATCGTGGCCGAAGAAGACTTTGATATATCATCGCTTGCAGCCTACCTACACATGCTGCCGGCGCAAATTATTCGACTTGCCGAACGTGGGAAGATTCCTGCACGTCGTGTAGGGGGCGATTGGCGTTTTTCAGCGCATGAAGTGCATCTCTGGCTGGAGGATCGCATTGGTCTCTCCGACGATTCGGAATTGGCCCAGATGGAAACGAATCTGGAACGAACTACGAAAGAGACCAATGGCGAGATTTCCATCGCTGAACTGCTGCCCGAGGATGCGATTGCCATTCCGCTGGCGGCACGCACACGTGGGAGCGTCATCTCCGCGATGGCCGACTTGGCTTGCAATACGGGACTGCTTTGGGATCCGGCTAAAATGGCCGACGCCGTCGCCGCGCGGGAAGACATGCATCCCACGGCACTCGACATTGGCGTGGCGCTACTGCATCCACGTCGTCCCCAATCGTCGATCCTGGGTGGTTCGATCTTGGCACTCGGCATTACGAGCCAGGGAATACCTTTTGGCGGGACAAGTGGTTTGACCGATGTGTTTTTCCTGATTTGTGCTACAGACGACCATGAGCACTTGCGGATTCTGGCCCGCCTGAGTCGCATGATCACCGATGCCGACTGGCTGGCCGAGTTACGTGAAGCTACCGATTCCAAGAACGCCCATAGCCTGATCGCCACAAGAGACGCTTCGCTTAGTACCTAATTCAACCCTAACTTGTGTAAGAATTGAAACGCAGAGTACGCTGAGGCGCAGAGAGCATTCGCAATTCTCCTTTCTCTGCGAATCTTTGCGCCTCAGCGTACTCTGCGTTAAATAGAGAACTCTCAGAATGAATGCTCCTTCATATTCCTATCAATGTGATGATTCCGTAGGAAACAAATCTACGGTTGGAGTCTTGCTTGTCGGGCCCTGGAAAAATGGTGAGTTTGCTGAAATCTTATCTCCCCTTTCCATGAGTGCCGATTGGCAACGGACCGCATCCTGCGAGGAGGCCGCAGCACTTCTCCAGGAAACGGAGTTTGCTCCGGAGTTGATCCTGCTTGCTTGCCCGTTGCCGGATACCTATTTGGATGCTGATGTTGAGCAACTCCTGCTAGCAGCACCGCTGGCCAGATTGGTCGTGGTCGCGGGAACCTGGTGCGAAGGGGAATTGAGGACAGGCACGCCGCTTTCCGGAGTCTTGCGCCTCTATTGGTATGAATTTCCTGGCTGGTGGACGTCGGCGATCAATACGCTCGGACATGGCGGTTGTCCTCCGTGGTCGCAGCCCTTGGATGGCCCGCACTCAGGTCGGTGTCTGGATACAATCCAAGCGGAGCTGACAGGAGTCGTTGCCATCGATTGCAAGCTGATTTCAACCTTCGACGCGCTAGCCGGCGCGTTGGGTCCCTATAAAGCAGAATGCCACTGGGCACGACGAGGCCAGTTTGAACAACTCCCTTCGCAAGTAACCGCCGGCATTTGGGACGGCGGACAGTTGGAGCCTCTTGAATTGGAACGCCTGCGGATTTTCGCTCAGGAGATCTGCAAGCGAGGCGGCAGAGTGATCGCCCTGCTGGATTTTCCGCGGCAGGAACATCTGGCAATGGTACGCGATGCTGGCGGCAGTGCTGTCATGGGCAAGCCCTATGTGGTTGAAGAATTGGTGAGCCGTTTACTCTCCCTTCAGTAGCATCTGGGGATTGCAATCCCCAGGCGTTGGCAAGTGTTGGAGATTCATTGCCATTCTTCCAACTCCGTCCGCATGATCTCACGGCTCCAGTTTGCCTCATGCACGGGCCAGCAGCGGATATCGCTGAGACCTTCCGGTAGCTCATTCTGATCTAGGCGGCTTGCTTGGCACTGCTGGTGAGTCACTTGCCACGCCTTATGCTCTGCGTCGGTCAGCGGTCGCGGTCTATGCATGAGGTTGCTTCGTCGCCAGATGAGCTTGCCTTGGTCGAAGAGTGAAATGATCACGGCTGGCGACATCTGCAACATGCGCCGAGCGATAAGTTCGTGACTAGCAGTGTCGAATCGCGATTTTAAGTCCAGCAAATCCCAGTCAACTTGGTCGCCATTGGCTTGAAACCAATTGCCCGGAAGTAGCAAGGCACCAGCCAACTGGTTGGCCATCTGCTCACGTGCAGAGAGTTGGATATCAACAAGTGGCACGCCGAGCTCAGCGAAAACACGCCGTGTGGCAAATTCGCCGATCTCATGTGCGACGGCCCACTGACGGCGTTCGCTTCGCACCTCGTCGGCCAGCAGAATTGTTCCAGCGCTGTGAGGTGACAACCGAACAAATCTGGCCCGCACCTCCGATGGGCCATCCTGAGCGACCGTCAAACCCAGTCGCCTGGCCAACTCAATCGCATCGACAGGTGGTTGTTCGATTCCCGCTTCGGCCAGAAGTTCTCTGGCACATTGCTCGATGGTGGTTTGAATTTGTTCTGGAGGGATTTCGAGAAGCATGGGAACTGCCAGGGGTAGATAGTGTACATGCGTATCTTAGCTGTGGTGGATGGCTTTGCAAGTACGTTGTTAAGTATTCGACGATTTTCTGTTGACCACGGTTGCTTTTCGTGCCTCATCTGACCAAACCACTCGCCAACGCACCTGTCGAACTAAACTGCTACTTTTTCTCCCCGGATGACGACGACCTCGACGTCCTCAATGACAACTACGGCATGATTGGGTCAACCTGAGCGGATGGCTATCTTGACGGCCACGGAGAGGTTGCTGATTCGGATCTCGATCTGGCGTTTGCCCAGTATGGGCTGTGGCTGGATATGGTGGCGTAGCGGGACGCATGTTGGGGGTGGAAGTGGAAAACGCGCTTCGCTCTCGCCGAGCAGGACTCGGCGGACGCGGCGCGGCTAACGACGGCTGGTTGGCGGACCTCAAATCGGATAGAATCGACCGATTCTCCCTACCCTCCCCCAAGGCTCCTTTTGTGACTACTACTTACAGCACCGATACCGACCGAGCTGGGCCGAAAGGCCGTTATGCCTTTGTGAGCTTGGGTTGTCCGAAGAATCTTGTCGATAGCGAGCGGATGCTCGGCATGTTGCAGCTTGATGGCTATCAGCTGGTCAACGAACCGCAAGGGGCCGACTTTGCGATCGTCAACACTTGTGGCTTCATCGAGCAGGCGCGGCAAGAATCGTTTGCGGTGATCGACGAGATGCTGGAGCTAAAGAAGCAGGGGCATCTTCGCGGGGTGATCGT
This sequence comes from Bythopirellula goksoeyrii, assembly GCF_008065115.1. NCBI lineage: Bacteria > Pseudomonadati > Planctomycetota > Planctomycetia > Pirellulales > Lacipirellulaceae > Bythopirellula > Bythopirellula goksoeyrii. The sequence continues at coordinate 1,671,555 of NZ_CP042913.1, forward strand.
GTCGGGTTGTCTTGCCGAGCGACAGAAGGAATCGCTGTTGGTAGACCGGCCTGGGATTGATCAACTGGTCGGTGTGTTCGGCCGCGAAGAAGTGACCAAGGTTGCAGACCGGCTGATTGGTGGACTCGCCGAACAGCGGAGTGTATTTCAGCCTGCACCGACCCATACGCTTCCCGATACCTCACGGATGCGGATTACGCCGAAGCACTTCGCCTTTTTGAAGATCTCCGAAGGCTGCGACAGGCTTTGTACTTTCTGCGCGATACCCAAGATGCGCGGCAAGCATGTCACCAAGCCGATGGAAACGGTGATCGCCGAGGCACAGGAGTTGGCTGCCGACGGTGTGCGCGAATTGGTCATCGTGGCCCAAGACACAACCTACTATGGGCGCGATCTCTATGGTGAAACACGATTGCCAGAGTTGTTGCGAGAACTGGAGAAGGTCAAGGGTCTCGATTGGATTCGGCTGATGTATTTGTATCCGATGTACTTCAGCGATGAGCTGATTGACACGATAGCCTCGAGTGAGAGGATTGTTCCCTACCTCGACATGCCGTTGCAGCATGCCAGCGACCAGATGCTCAAACGAATGCAGCGTCGGGTAACGCGGGGCGAAACAGAGACGCTACTTGGCAAGTTGCGTGAGCGGATTCCCAATCTGGCGATGCGAACGACTTTCATCACGGGGTTCCCTGGTGAGACGGATGAGCATTTTGCTGAGTTAGAAGCTTTTGTGCGAGCACAGCAATTCGAGCGGCTGGGTGTGTTCACGTATTCTTATGAACCAGACACGCCTGCGGCGAAATTGCCCGATCAATTGCCTGAAGATTTGAAGGCCGAGCGGCGCGACCATCTGATGGGCGTACAACAAGAAATCGCCTTTGCCTGGAACGATGCCCAGATTGGTAAGCAAGTCGATGTGTTGATCGATTCTGCCGTACCGGACGAACCAACCGCCTGGATTGGCCGCTCGTATGCCGATGCCCCGGACGTGGATGGCGTGGTCTATGTGACAGGGACAGGACTTTCGCCTGGCAAGCTGGTACGATGTGAGATAGTGGCTCGCCAAGAGTACGACCTGGTAGCGGTTGCTTGTGGTGAGCCTCGTTAGTCCGCGGTCCATTTCTTCCTAATTCGTAAACACCACGCCAATCCATGTCTGAACCAACGACGACGGCTTCTGCATCGGTGCTCAATGTGCCGAATCAACTTACACTGGCACGCATCGTGTTGTCACTGGCACTGTTCGGGTTCCTGATCGCGGGTTGGTACAAGGTTGCGTTGGTCTTGTTTGTCGTCACTGCGGGAACGGACTGGTTGGATGGCTATTGGGCTCGCAAGTATTCCCAGATCACTCAACTCGGTCGAGTGATGGACCCTTTTGCCGACAAGCTGTTTATCTGCGGCACATTTGTACTGCTCTCGGCCGTGCCACGGCTTACAGAGGGATTCTTGCCGTCTGGCATTCCCGCCTGGATGACCGTGGTCGTAGTGGGTCGCGAACTGTTGGTTACCTCACTTCGCGCTTTTGTTGAAGGACAGGGGGGCGACTTTTCGGCCAAGTGGATCGGTAAGTGGAAAATGGGACTTCAGTGCCTTGCTGCGATTTGGAGCATGGTGCAGCTCACTTATGTCGATCAGGCAGAGAATACTTGGCAAACCGTTCCGCCTGCGTGGATGACCCAGGGACTCACGGCGGTCGCTTGGGCTATGGTAGCGCTGACACTCTACTCGGGCGTGACTTATGTGCGAGCCGCCGCGGGGCGATTTCAGGGAAAATAATTTATCGTTGGCGCGACTCTCCGAGTCGGGTTCTTTGTTAATCCGGTTTGGAGAGTCGGACAACTGTCTACGAATCAGAAATGCCCGATGTGATGCCCACCTCAGCTCTCCTTTTCATGCTCGCTGCCACGCTGGCCAGTATTGGGGCATTACTGGTTCTATTTGAACGGCATGTTGGCGGCACACCCTTGCTGGCTTACCAACCAAGGCAACGCGTACCCTGGCAATCAGGGATCGTCATGTTGGTCATGTTGCTTACCTTCTCGGGCGTGATCTTTACGCTTAGTGGAGCAGGACAAGATCCTCATGATCTCACAGAAGCGGTGATTGATCCAGAATACGACGACCCGCAGTTAGTTGGAGAACCTGACACTGAATCCTCTCCTGTTCCAGAAGATTCTGTTGAGGAAGAAGTCAGCGCTCAGGATTTTATTCTCAACAGTTTGGGAACCACCGTGTTCTTGATACTTCTGGTCGTTGTGATCGGAGTTTGGTTGCATCTATCCGTCGGGGCGAATTCTATCGATCTTGGCCTCCCGCAGAGTGGCGAGCAAGTACTTCATGATATTGGCATCGGGAGCGTGGCATGCGCTGCCGCGCTGCTGCCTATCTATGTGATCCAATTGGGGCTCACGATTTTGTTGCAACCCGAGGTCGAACATCCGATAGTTGAGCAGCTTAGCGAAAGCCACTCCCCTGGAATGCTATTAGCGGGATTTTTGCTGGTTGTCGTCGCTGCCCCTTTGGGAGAAGAGTTTGTTTTTCGCTTGCTACTGCAAGGTTGGCTCGAAAGGTGGGAAGATGAAATGGTTGGCTTCACTGGGAGCGACCGTCGATCTTCTGAAGAGTCGTCGGAATTAGATGGTGAGGTGCCAGCAGCGATCGAAGAATCTATCGTTGGAGTCGACGACGGGCAGCCCCTAACCTTTCCTGCCGAGCACCTTCCCCTGCCACGTCAAGGCGTCTTGGCGACGCTTCCGCATGGGTGGGTGCCGATTCTAATTAGTGGAATCCTGTTCGGACTCGCTCACTTGGGGCATGGAGTTTCTCCTGTGCCACTGGTGTTGTTCGGCATCGTGCTAGGATACCTCTATCAAAGGACCCATCGGTTAGTACCATCGATTGCGGCCCACGCCCTGTTCAATGCTTATTCAATGATCATGCTGTGGCTGCAGTTGGGAGATTGATTCCCCATTTCCACTTACGGATTTGTTTCCCTACAATTGCAGATACAAAGTCCTTCCTAGCCGCAGGTGGAAGCCCGCGGTTTTTCCAGTATAAAACGCCAGAAACCTTCCCAACGTGAACATCACCCGCAATCCTACCCGCAGTGTACGAATCGGTTCTGCAACGATCGGTGCCGAGCACCCCATCGCCGTGCAAAGCATGACAGCCACGCACACGCAGGACGTCGATGCCACGGTGGCCCAAGTGAACGCCTTGCACAATGCAGGGGCTGACGTCGTGCGGATCGCTGTCGACAATGACAAGGATGCCGCGGCGCTTGCTGAAATCCGACAGCAGACGAGTGCCAATCTCTCCGTCGACCTGCAAGAGAACTACCGGCTTGCGGAGATCGTTGCCCCGCATGTGGATAAGGTGCGATACAATCCGGGCCACTTGTACCACCACGAGCGCAGCAAGCCCTGGCAGGAAAAGGTTCGCTACTTGGCGTCCGTGTCAGCAGACAACAACTGCGCCATGCGAGTTGGTGTGAATTGTGGGAGTGTCGATCCCGACAAGCTCAACCAGTACCCGGAAGATGATTCCATCGGGCCAATGCTCGATAGTGCCCTGGAGCATTGCCGACATCTTGATGAACTTGGTTTCACCCGATACTGCGTCTCGCTCAAAGATTCTGATCCGCAGAAAGTAATCGAAGTGAACCGGCGTTTCTCCGAGTTGCGTCCCGATGTGCCTCTTCACCTGGGTGTGACCGAGGCAGGCATGCCTCCCGACGGGATCATCAAAACTCGCATCGCTTTTGAGCAACTAATCAGTCGCGGCATAGGCGACACGATTCGTGTGTCACTAACTGTTTCTAATCCCCGCAAGCCAGAAGAGATCGTCGCCGGTCGACAGATCCTGACTGACATTGCCGAAGGCCGAGTCCGCTCAGTGGTGGATTACGGACTCGACACCCTGAATATTATCAGCTGCCCTAGCTGTTCGCGGGTCGAGAACGAAGCGTTTATCGACCTGGCCGAGCAGGTGAAAGAGATGACACGTTACGCAGCGGACCATGCGATCACAATTGCCGTGATGGGTTGCCGCGTGAACGGCCCCGGCGAAACCGACGATGCCGACTTAGGCCTTTGGTGCGGGCCGAAGTTTGTCAATCTCAAGAAAGGAAGCGAATCGCTGGGGCAGTATGGTTATGACGAGATTCTGCCGCGGTTGAAACGGGAATTGGATGAGTTGATCGGCGGGAGATAGATTTAGAACTTGCTGGATAACCTGCCGGCAACATGGTATACTTTGGCTATGGAACTCCCCTCATCTCCAATAACACCAGAAACAGAATCACTCCTTCAGTTGCATGGGGGGCCCCTTTCTCTGGCGGGCAACCAAGGTAATTACGTCGTTATGCGATCCGACATATATGATGCAATGCTAGGACTCGAAACCGACGAAGAGGCTGAGACCCTGGCTTCGGTGCGTCGTGGTGTTGCCGACGTCGAAGCAGGACGCACGCACGACAGCGATTCGGTCTTCAAGAAGCTCTCTTCTAGACATGCTCCATAGAATTCGGCTGACGGACGAAGCACGACGTCAGATTGAGACGATTAGCGATTACATTGCCATCGACTCTCCTACGAATGCAAAGCGGTGGTTAGCAAATCTACAAGTACGAATCGATACCTTGAAGAATCTTCCTGAGAGTCACGCCATACTTTATCCGGCTGAAATAGCCGGAGTCGATGTTCGGCAAACCTTCTACGGTGTTTATCGTATTCTCTACTCAATTGATAAAGATATTGTGCACATACTGACAGTTCGACACGGTGCGCGCAAGCCGATCGGACCAGATGAATTGGAGGAGGGTGGTTCGAAGTAGTTTGCCTTACCGCGATCAGCGGTCGCGGCCTTCTGCGATCACTTCCGCAATACGCCCTTGCCCAAAGTCGAACTAATCTGGGGCACCGACAAGCCACGTCCCCCCAAACTAGCAGTTCCCGCGAGATCTTCGAATATCTTTTGATTCTCACCAAGATTGGCCAGCAGTTCCTGTTCCAGAGCAGATTTGGCGGCCGTGAGTTTCTCTAGTTGGCTATTCATTTTCGCTGTGGATTTTGCGAGCAGTGCCTCACCTCGTTCACGGGCCAGCTTGACCACGGCCGTGCTGATTTCGTTGGCCAATTGCTCGCCGAGAGGTGAATCGATTTTGAATTGAGGCTGTTTGAGCGTACCAGTCAGCTCCACTTCTGCGGTAACTTGCTTAATGTTGCCCAGAGCCCCTTCCAACGCGGTTGCCAGATGTCTGTTGACTCGGGGGCTGGCCAATGGCGTGAGGTGAAATTCGTGTTGGGCGAAGGCGATCTGTCCGGACAGCGTTTCACCTTCAAGTAGTAAATCAACCGAGAGATCAGCGTTGCCTGGAGCAAGTTGGATCGCGAGCTTTTCTTCGTTGCCCAAGGTGCGGCCACGGATGGGTAGTGCCGGACATGTAAAATGCATTTCTTCGCGGGGAACTTGCTCGCGATGGTCTGAGACGACGAGCAGCTTGACGGGAGTATCCCCTAGGGAAGCTAGCTCCAGACGTGCTGGTTCTGCCAGCAGGTGTGGGGCAGAGGAAACGCCACTCAGATAGCCAACAAACTGCATCGGAGTTCCCGCGACTTGGGCGGTCAATTCTATTCCAACATGCTGAATTTCAAATCGTGGTTGTGGTTTGCCAAAGGTCACCGTCGTGCCACGACCCCGCTGGGCGGCAAGCTCTTTGGCCGCGTTGCTGGGAGACTTCTTTCTAGCCCAGGCGATCCAGTCGCAAGCTTCCTGCAACTTTTCCGCAACGGACTCACCGAGCAATACTTGCGTCAGATTATCTCCATCGAGTTGTTCAAACTCGAACTGCTTTTTCAGGAAAGCTTCGTCTTGCTGTCGAGCCGTCGTGAGGGTTTGCCGATCGGCTCGTGCTTGTTCGGGTAGTTCCTTAATCTCTTGTTGCAAGGATACTAGCTCTTGTTGATTCGATTTCAACTCGGCATGAATTTCTGGTAGGCGTTGAGCGCTCCGCAAAGGATTCTTCTTGATCTCACGAAATTCTTCGGCTAGCTTTTGGCCACGTTCGCGGAGTAGTTTGGCACGGCTGCGCAAGGACTCAGATTGGTTCTTCCAGTTTTCTACGAGCTGGTCGGCGACTTGTGGTGTTTGCAACTGCTCCACGAAGTCTGTATCGAGTCGCTGACTGGCGTTTTCGAGCCAGTCGCTTGCCAGATCGCTGGCCTTGGTGACAACGGGCTCGAACAGCGGTGGTCCCTCTTCCGAGGTCGCATCTGATACCACCAACTCACCAGAAGTGCTGCGCTCCGTGTCTATTTCCAAGCCGGTAATCGCGCCATTGGTAACCACCATCCGATTGTGCAAGAGGGCCAATGAATCGAGCTGCAATACGATTTGCTCGGCTTGAAACAGATTGCGAAATTCGGACTCCGGATTGGCAACTTGCAAGTCGCGGATTTCCAGCTTTCCTGATTTGATCCAGGTCGACACTCCAGCTAGCTCAACCTTGGCACCGGTAGCTGATTGACCGCCGCTTACGATCAGCCACTCAAGCAGAGGATCACAGCCAAATCTTACCACGCTGGCCATTATTGCCAGCAGCAAGAGTCGCGGGGCCACATATTTCCAACGAATGATTTTCAACCGTCAATCCCCCATTGTGTCCCGAGTTCGGCACCTCTAAGCAACCGAACAGCACGAAATCGCAGCAGCCAACGACTCAGTCGAGCTTGTACGCGCAGAGAAAACAGGTGAGCTAAACAATAGGCAGGGTATGCCAGGTAGAGCGCGATCACCAATTGCCCCACGACGACGGTATTGTTGAGCCCGAGCCAGGGACTGATGGCGGTATCAAAGAGCGCAGTATGTAGGTTCTGGAGTGGGGGCCATGCCAAGAGGAAGGACCCAATCCGGTGAGCAAGCGGATCCAGCAGCATGCCCACGCAGGCAAACAGCCCCGCACCCATGAGGCCAGCAGGCTTATTCACGCGCAGCCCCAGCAACATCATCCCCAGCAGCACAGCCACAAAATTCCCCTTGGGCACCAGACCGATAGCCATTCCTAGCACAAAACCCCAGGCGACTTGGCCAGCAGAATCATTTGCCACCAGCGCCTGGGCAAACTGGCGAATCGGGCGTAGAAAAAATGAGAACATCGTGCTTCCGAATGCCGATAGGATTGGTCCAGTGAAGAGTTCGTACGTCTTCAACTTCATCGGCATTCCAGGATGATTTGCTCCAGAGTGTAGCACTGCTGGCACTGGATGGCCCCCTTGCCAATCAGGTCGAAGAAGGTAATCTGGAGGGTTTGGCCGGCAGAAAAGTTGGCCAAATATCGGGCTGTCGGCTGATAGCTGACAGCAAGATTGCGGCGGAGTAGCTCAGTTGGTTAGAGCAGCGGAATCATAATCCGCGTGTCGGGGGTTCAAATCCCTCCTCCGCTACTAGTGGCTGTCCCTTAGAACGGCCACTCAAGTGTGTTATCCCCTCTAAGTCGAGGAATCTATCACACGGTTAGCGGCGGTGGTGAGCTGGCGAATTCACTTAATAGATGAGGGGCGCTTTCGATGTCTCCCTCTTGGGGGAGAAATATACCGCGGACCCGTAGTCGGCGGATGACTCCTTTTTCTTGAAATTCGCCGCCGAGGAATCGTTTCATAGTCCATTTGCCTGATTTATCCCAATCAGCTTGCCAGGTTCCCAGGTCCGAGACTTGAGTTCCTTCAAGATAGCTCCACCCACCCTCTTTGCTGCGAAGCAGTATGCCGGCAAAGTCATCGCTGGTGGTTGTTTGCTCTGCATTTAATTCATTGGCAAGCATTCTGGCCTTCGTGCCGTCGCTGGGAACGAACCATGCTTCGTGGGCAGCCAGGGAGGTGACGGTCTGGGCTGTGGGATAGCTCTCCAAAAGCGAGGTCTGCAACGAGACGATGGAGTCGATCTGCACATGGTCGGTCTGGGGGACGGAAACTCGCCAATAGGCCTCCAGAGAATAGGGTTGCGATTGGTTCTCTGGGTACCTGGCTACTAAGTCCGATCCGCGTGTATATCGTTCGATGGCACTCGTGTCTGAAAACGATTTCCCATTATGCTCTCGCGAGAGGTCGATACCCAATACACTGCCGATGAGCGGAGACGAATTCCAAGTGATACGTTTCAATCCCGACGATGGACTAGACAGATCAATGTGAGCCTCAAGCAGGGCAGCCTGGACATGGGCATCGAAATCGCTGAGCTGCCACAGAGGCTCGACAGAATTTAGTTGATGAGGTTTCATTAGAGAGAACAATTGCAACTGTAATTAAAACAAGTGAGGTTTGTTGCCCTGGTTATTTCGGATCAAGAAAGGAACCTGACGGATAGAACTGAGGATACATAAAAAAACCCCGCCGAACACCGAGGTGTTGCGGCGGGGCCGGAACAGAGAAGAGGCCAAATGTTTACTTGGGGGGGATAATAGAAATTAGGCAAACACCTTCCACACTTTCGCGGTTGGGTTGACTGAAGAAACACTTGTCCTCAGTTCACTTGTTCCAACATAATCATACTCAATCAGGATTCTGTGTCCAGCTTTTTGGAGAGAATCTTTATTAGTTTTTCTTGCACGGCTGTTCAATTTTGCTACGTTCGGCCCTTATTGCCTATTCAGTAAGGTTTTACGTTAATGCAAACTGGCCACTAATTAAAACAACAGAAAGCACAATAAATGCTAGAATTGGCGAAATTACTTGATACTTGCGAAGTTGCCGCCCGTTTGGGAGCTGAGCAGTTATTGCTGTGGAGAGACCGTTTCACGGCCCGTGAGAAATCGGCTCGCGATCTTGTGACCGATGCTGATATGGCGTCTCAAGAAGCGATATACAAGGCAATTCGCGCTGTCTATCCCGACCATGGGTTCTTAGGTGAAGAAAGCCCAGATCCGTCTCAACTCGATCAGCCTTATTGTTGGGTAGTAGACCCTTTAGATGGGACAACCAATTATGTCCACGGGTTTCCGTGTTACAGTGTTTCTGTAGCGGTAGCAAAAGCTGGACAAGTGGTAGCAGGCGTAGTTTTCGACCCGCTTTCGAAGGCATGTTTCAAGGCAGCGTTGGGCCAGGGGAGTTGGCTCGGCGATGAACGAATAAGCGTTAGCAGCGCTATTCATTTGAAGGACTCACTCGTGGCAGTGAGTTTTCCTCCAGATATCCATTCCGAATCACCAGATATGCAAGCTTTTCTAAGAGTCAGCCCACTTTGCCAAGCAGTACGTCGCACTGGGTCTGCCGCTCTCAACCTTTCTTATGTTGCCTGTGGCTGGCTGGATGCCCATTGGGCAGCATCAGTCCATAGCTGGGACTCTGCAGCCGGCGTGTTGCTAGTTGCTGAAGCGGGTGGGGTAGTTGGGTCTTTTGCAGGTGGAGACTATAAACTTGCTGAGGGACACTATTGTGTTGCCAGTTCTCCCGAACTGTATGCACAAGTACAGGGCTTGCTGAATTGAGAAAGGAATCGAAGTGGGAGGTATGCCGGAAGCTTACGCATCCGGCTCGCCTCACTTAGTAACCACGATTGGGGTCGGTGAAGAAAGAGTCGGGGATCGAGCGCTCGACGATCCGCCCTAAATCATTCTGCGTGCGGCGCTGGCCAACGGTATGCCAAGCAGAGACTTCCGACAATTCGGGCATGATCTCCACGAGCTGACTTACTAACATGTCAGCCAACCGTTTGACGTTTCGATCGTGGGTTGTCTCGAGAATGGCTTTGGCGGTTTTCATTACCCGCAACATGTTTGCGCGCCTTGTGACGGGTTCAGAAAGTGGCCCATCATTGTCAACCAGTAGATCGACCAAAGGGACTTCTAAGACCTTTTGCCACTTCAGCAAATCAGAGATCCGCAGGTCGGCGTGGGGATCCTCCTGTTGGCGGATCTCATTGACGCCAATTTCCATTTTGCGCGAGATGGCTCTCACGGTCGCGCCCTGCTGCTGACAGACTTCTTGAATGCGATGGTACTTTGTTGGTACCTGGGCAGGCTTAGAATTGTTTCGAGCAATCGGTATCTCAAAACCCTTGCTGTCGTAATTGTATTCGACGGTACTCATCTTAGTGCACTCCTCCACGTGACAAACCACTTTGTCACGGTGAAAATTTGTGCTATGACGCCACGCACTTTTTTGCCGGCAGAAAGCACTGCCAAGCGATGGGGTGATAGCACGATTCTGTTCCGGGTAATGCTGGTTACATCTTCACTGTAGAAAAGTACGCAACAAACAGCCGTCATTGCTCTTATGTTACGAGATGTAGGTAAGTCACCAACCAACCAGCCGAGAGAGGTTTTGCCCGCGGTGAATGCCTAAATTTGGAAAGCTGCTTCTGTAACTCCAAGTACTGCGTAAGTGCCTCGAAGCAGGTTCCCACTGACAGGAAAAATCTTATCCTGGTCAGCCAAGAGGGTCAAGTCTTTCGAAAGTGGAATCTACGCACGACAACTCGTCTTGTTCCCGATTTCTGCGATTGCTCAGTTCCCTCTGTAACTAGAGTAGCATTCAGTGCGCGCATTTTTCAGAATTGGACATCTAGAAATCGCGCGATTGCATCGAATTGGCTACCATTCGAGTAGTGAGAGTGTGCTCGAATAAAGCAAAAAGCGCATTGCACAAATAGTTGAGCTGGATTGGCTTCTTAAGAAAGCTGTGTGAATGCTGAGAATCCAACCGGGACTTCAGCTAAAAAACTGGCAATGGGTTGGCCACTTTTTTCAGGAAGACCATTTGATCGACTCTGTTGGCCAGGTTGATGCCGTCGCCGAGGTACCAGGGGTTTATCCATTTGCATCCAACTGAATCCAACTACCTGCCGATGGGCACGCTCCATATTGTCCTGCAGGGCGCGCACGGCACTAAATCGCCGTGACCCGTGTGAATCAATACCAGCTTGAGTCTGTGCTTCACCGGACTCCACACGGCGAAGTTTTCCCTGCTCATCAAGCAAGAGGTTTCTCAACTGCACTGGATTGATGGGCGAAACTCCATCATGTAGCACAACCATATCGACTGACAGCCTATTGCGAACCAATTCCAACACAGCGGCCAGCCCGCTACGATAGGGCTGCCGGAGAACTTGAACTTGGGGGTACCTGCAAGAGATTTCACAGGCGGTTTCGAAAGTGTCGTCCGTCGAGCCGTCGTCGACGATCACCAGATCGAGGCTGAGTTTTGCATGAACCGAAATATCAAGAATTCCGTGAACCGTCTGGCGGATTTCCCGCTCGCAATTGTGCATCGGTAGGATGACTGTGAGTTGTTGGTTCAACGTGCTTACTCCCGCTCTTTGAGTAATTCAGTGAATTTCGTCCAGATGGTTTGGACGCGCCATCCTAAATCACGAGGATTCGGAAATGCCTATTATGTCCATCGGATACGATTCCCAGTGACCTGAAGGATTTGGCAATAACCTCCGATTGGTACAATGTTGCCTGGGCTACCGGTCCTGACGATTACCGCAGGATGAAGAGTTGGCTGCTGTTCAAAGCAACTGGCAGGCAGTAAGCTGACTTTCAAAGCCATGTGGCAAAGAAATAAACCCACTTAGTAGCCGCCCCCGGAAGGGGGTGGTTGACGCTCCTTGAACCACGGCCTTCCGGCGGTGGCTGTTGAGATATATACCAAAATCATGACTGCTGAAACGACAGGTACTCCTGACTTTTCTCATGGCGATGGCCTCTTGCCTGCTATTGCTCAGGATGCAGCAAGCGGGCAGGTCCTCATGCTGGGGTACATGAACCGTGAGGCGTGGCAGCAGACCCTCGCGACCGGCCAAGCGGTCTACTTCAGCCGCAGCAGGAAGAAGCTTTGGCACAAAGGAGAAGAAAGCGGCAATTTCCAGGTCGTCAAGGCGATTTACGTGGATTGCGATGCGGATACAATCTTGTTGAAAGTCGAACAGATCGGAGGTGCCGCTTGTCACGAAGGTTTTCCGAGCTGTTTTTTTCGCAAGTGGAGCGGTTCCGAATTCCTCATCGAAGGTGAGCGAGTGTTCGATCCGCAGCAGGTCTACAAAAATCCCTAACCCAGAGTAGAGAAATCGTGAGTGCAGATACCCGCCTGGAAGCCATGAAACTTGAACTTCCTCCTGCCCCCAAAGCGATGGGGCTCTATCGACCCATAATCCAAGTCGACAAACTTCTCTATCTCTCTGGTCACGGACCACTCATGCCAGATGGCAAACTGACCTGTGGTGTCGTAGGCCAAGACTTGGATCTTGCCGCAGCGCAACAGGCAGCGCGTCAGACAGGTTTGGCTGTGTTGGCAAGTCTTCAGGCACATTGCGGTAGGCTTGACCGCATAAAGCGCCTCGTCAAGACATTTGGTCTCGTGCGTTGCACACCCGAGTTTGTTGATCAGCCTGCTGTGATCAATGGGTTTAGTGAGTTGATGCGAGACGTCTTCGGAGAGCAAGCGGGGATCGCGGCCCGAAGTGCCGTGGGAGCCGCCTCGCTTCCTGCTGGAATGGCTGTGGAAATCGAAGCCATTTTTGAACTTGTCGACGATTGAGCCTGTGTAGGTTGGGTGGTGTCCACCCTACAATAGCAGTGCTAGCAACTGGGTCTCTCTTTCCCGTCCAGGGACTCTTTCATACAGTCCCCACTCTGAAGTGATAAGGCTCGGCAGAGAGAGGCAAAGAAGATGGAAAACTTTGATCCTGCGCAGGGAATCGTGCTCCACGATTCACTGCAACAATTGGTGAATGATGTTTTGGTATGGGTCGGCTTTGGGACCGTGGTGGGCCTACTTGCCAAGGGGATCATGCCTGGCCGTGACCCAGGTGGGGCCGTCGCCACGATCTTGATGGGCATCGGCGGCACCGTCATGGGCTGCGGCATTTGCAGCTACTTCAACCATGGACACCGAATCATCCCCATCAGTCCCCTGGGAATGTTCGTAGGCATCCTCGGAACCCTGGTAATTCTATTCTTCTACAAGATGCTGGGTGGCTATTACTTCGTCGAAGGGGAATACGTCACCCAGTCGCATCGTCGTCGTCGACGGGGCGGTTCCCGCCGCCGCCGTTATGACACAGTTGCATACGAAGATTGACGGCATCGCGGCTAACACCTGCAAAAGCACGCCGCCGCACAAGGCGACGGCGTGGGTGGGTCGATGGCTAACACGGTTCAGGACACTAAACACCGTCTCACACCGCCGACCACTAGAGGGCAGGGGTTAAAGAAGTTTGCGGCAATTCCATTGCGATGTGGTCAGATTGTAGACGAGGATCATGGATCACTGGACTTGAGATTTAAAACTTTGGGCAGTGATCCAGATAGATTCAAAGTCTGCTATTCAAAGCCTTCTTTACGCATGACCGAAGTCGCGCTAAGTGTGGTACTTCCCATGAACCAAGGGGCAGGCACCCAGGTGACGTTGGCGAACGGAACCGACACGGTAAGCGATATCATATCTCCCGAAGAAGCCGTCGATGGGTCAGGAGTTACTACAACGGTAACCCCTCCCACTGTGGCTCCCTCGGCAAAATCAGTCGCCGCGGTCGTAGCTGAGGCTGTGGTTCCCGAGAGCATCACTGCATCGCGGACTCCCACGCGCGAAGCATTGGTAAGAACCTGCTGGACCATGAGTCCCCGTCCCATCTCGATACTACCTAGTATCAGCATGAAGAATAGGGGAGCGATGAGGGCAAACTCCACCGTGGCAAGACCTTTTCGTGACCCTTTCGAGTTCTGACGCAGAGTGCCCCTGCGAAATACGCTTGACTGATTCCGAATACTTATATTCATGGCTTTTCTCGCTTCATACGCAGAAGTGGCAGAATTATCTGGTACCATCGATTATGTTTCTCTGCCTTCTTCGGACGGAGATTCGATGCACCTGCTTTAGGGGTGACTTGCGTCATAAAGTTTACTTGATCAAAACAGCCGGCGAATAAACATAAGAACTTGTTCCTGATATCGTTGAAGGAATCGTGCCTGGTCCGACCATTGGTGCCGCCTGGATCGTGACATGTTTCTTCGACATGGGGCCGGTAAGTTTTACGTCCATAATGCGAATACCCATCCATTTGACTATCGTGAATACGGCATTGTTACCTGGACCGTTGACTTCGCTGAAGATCGGTATGCAACGCGGCTGACCTCTTATTGCTGCGAGTTCATCCTTAACTCCCGCACTAATGCCGGTATCCCCGTTCAGATAGAGTTTGCCCTCATCATTAAAGGCAATGGAACCTCCCATATAAGCCATGTCGGCAGCACTTATGCCACAGAGGATTTGTCGAGCAATGTCGTTGGTGCTGTTGTTGCTACTCCCGATGTCGACCGTGCCTCGGTTGCCTGGCGAGCCGGTTCCCTGGGGAAATAGATTTACTTCGAGCCAACCATCACTTCCTTCGTAGATGCATTTGGCCTCTTTGTCCCAGCCCCAGTTGTCGTCTCCACTCCCAGCCATCCAACTGTTCCAGGTTTCCAGATCTAAGGCATAAGGGAGCAGATCGATATTCTCGCCGCTGTGAGGAGTAGAGAATCCCTTCACATCTCGAATAATCGCTGCCGTAGCTTCGGCATGGAGTGCAGTTCCCGAGAGGCCAAAGATTCGTCCAAAGAACATTGGGGCTTCCCCATTGAGAGTGCTATCTCGGCGTACTAGCACTCGCACCGCGTTATATGGTTTGGCAGGTGAAGCATTCCCAGTAGTCATTTGTGGGTTGTAAAAATCGTCCACGAATCCGAATACCAGATCTCCTCCTGCAGAGTTACCTGCGTTCTGGTCGAGCAAGGGACCGCCATTAGCAATCTTGTTGCAGGTGGCATAGGTTTGTGCAGTATTTCGTGCGACGCACTCGCTGGTTTGATAGTCGACTTTATCGACCATGTTTTTGCCGTAGTCCCAAACTGTTGCTAGCGCCGTAGCATCCGCAGTTCTCTGTAGTTCTTCCTTGACTGAAAGCACATAGCCAACGTCGACAGAGAAGGCGACCATGCCGAGTACAACCACTGACAAGAGTGCGGCAAGAATCGTGACCGCTCCGCGCCGGGTTTCTTGCAGTTGTTTTCGTTGAAATGACTTGAAATATCGCATTGTTGGGTATCTCCGAGAGTATTGATGTTTCACTTAATGGCTACGGATCAGTCGAGATCCGTATCGATGTCGATCGGCGCAACCAACTCATGGTGTTGACCGTTTCTCGTTACCCAACGCAGTCGTGTTAACGTGAGTGAGGACACCCGATTGCCTGCATAACCTATTCCGGACTGGCCAAGAGAGATCGAAGGGAGATAGGAATTCAAGCGAGTCAGCGGCGATGAAATCGTCAACGAAAAGTCATCGCCGTCAAAACCACCCCAGGACTCACTTTCCCCATCGACAACTTGAAACTTGAGACTACCCTCGTTGAGTGTCAACCGTTGGACCCAAGTGATTACTTCGCCGTCTATTGCCAAAGAGTTCGTACGTTCACCATGTTGCACGTCTCCACAGTAGTCTGAGTTCCAGGCTTGGAGTTGGTATCCCCCCGCTTCAAACTGGGGGTAGCTCCAGTGATTCAATGTAAAAGCAAAAAAATCACCTTCAATGCTACTTGTGGGCGACATAATCATTGTCACCTGAGGAGCCGTTCGGCCAAAATCAGGTCCTCCAACGATCAACTGCCAATGTTCTTCGATCTGCATAACATCCGAATCATTGCCCAAGGCTGTGCCGGCGGATCCCACCACTAGAGTCCAGCAGCAAACGCAGAGGAACTTTTGCGCAGCATTCATCATTGAAGTTTTCATCAGAGTTGCCTCCTGCTGATAGCGAGCGAGTCGCGTATCAACTGCGAAATCAAAAAAGAAAAGAACCGAAAAGGAAAATAGTTGGGGAAGTACGGGCGGGATGAGTTGCTGATTGATGGGAGGGGGAAGTTGGCAATGCTATGTGTCTTGTTTATGAACATCCGAAGAACGGTAAGGTCCCGTTCTCCGTATACCCTTGTGTTGCAGTAACTCTAAGATGAGCGAGGTTTAGGAGTTCTTCTAAGATAACTCTAGTTCAGAATGTGAGGGTATGCGCAGTGGTTTCTGGAAAAGCCAGAGTGAAAACTCCTTGGCCTACCCCGATGTGGCCCAGACGCCACAGATTAGTGCGCAGAAGCAACTAGAAAAAGCAAGGCGGGGAGAAATCTCCACGCTCTGGCGAGCGCAGCTACAGGTCCTCGAATAGTTTTCGAGTCTATTTCACGTCTTCTCGTGAAAACTCGCCATCGACAAGCCGCCAGATACCAGAGGCATTGTGATTCTGCAACTCAACAGGCAAGGCATTGTCGGGCAAATTCTGATAGCAGATCGGTCGCGTGAATCGTAGGATTGCTGCATCGCCGATGGACGTGAAACCGCAGTGGGTGGTTGCCGGGTAAGGACCACCATGGTGCATTGCAGCGCACACTTCAATGCCAGTGGGGAATCCATTAAATACTAGGCGCCCGACATGTCGTTGAAGTTGATGAATCAAGTTGGTATGAGCTGCAAGTTCATTTGGTTCTCCATGGATTGATGCTGTCAGCTGACCTTGAAGATGACGCGCGATCTCCACCATCTGCTCGACCCCTTCGCACCGCAACACCAGAGAAGCGGGGCCGAAGACTTCCTCGGAAAGGGTTTGATGTTGCTCGAAGAGAGCAGCGTTAGCTTCAAAGATAACGCATTGGGCCTGGCGAGTGTCGTTCGTGGG
This sequence comes from Bythopirellula goksoeyrii, assembly GCF_008065115.1. Classification (NCBI taxonomy): domain Bacteria; kingdom Pseudomonadati; phylum Planctomycetota; class Planctomycetia; order Pirellulales; family Lacipirellulaceae; genus Bythopirellula; species Bythopirellula goksoeyrii. The sequence goes on from NZ_CP042913.1 coordinate 1,688,261, forward strand.
TGCCGGCCCAATTCGTTTGACGCCTTCCATAGCCGCCATTCGTGTCACACCGGCTTGATATCTTTCCAAGATGCCCTCATGGAGCATAGGGGCCGGAGGGACAGATGCTGCTTCACTACCTACCTGTTCGACAAATTGATCGCCCTCTGGTCCCGTTGGCACAAATAGCAGACCCGGATTCGTACAAAACTGTCCTGTTCCGAGCGTAACCGACTGGACGTAGTCTCGGGCGATTTGAGGCGATCGCGATTTAAGAGCGTCTGGCAAGACAAATACTGGGTTGATACTCCCCATTTCTGCATAGACCGGAATCGGATTAGGACGGTTGGCAGCTTCGTTAAACAGGGCACGCCCCCCTCGTAGCGAACCGGTAAATGCGACAGCCTGGGTGAGTGGATGGCGTACCAGGGCCATGCCAACTTCATGGCCCGCGCCTTGGAGCATCGAGAACATACCCATCGGCAATCCGACTTGGGAAATCGACTTGGCGATCAACTCGGTAATCCATTCACAAGTCCCTGGATGCCCTGGATGTCCTTTGACTACTACCGGGCAACGAGCTGCAAAGGCGGAGATTGTGTCCGTACCTGCAACGGAGATCGCCAACGGAAAATTGCTCGCTCCGAATACTGCGACTGGTCCTATCCCAGTCAGCATGGCCCGTACGTCCGGCTTGGGCATTGGTTGACGGCCGGGGTTGCCCCGATCGATCCGCGCCTGTACCCAGGAACCTTCTCTGACTAATTGAGCGAACCGACGCGTCTGCCCTACCGTGCGGGCACGCTCCATCTGCAACCTCTGCATTGGCAGTCCCGTTTCGGAATGAGTACGTTCCAACAGGGACTCATCAGCGGACTCAATACCAGCGGCAATCGTATCTAGCAGGACAGCAATTTGTTCCCGCGGAGCGGCCTGCAACGCATCAAACGATTCCTCAGCGAGCCGCATTGCTTGGTCAACATCCTTCTCGTTTGCTTCTGCAAAGGGCGTAGATAATGGTTCGCCAGTCGCGGCATCCTTGGCTGAAAACTGTTCCGGACAGTCGGCGCACCATGTGCCGCCAATTAAATGAAGGCCAGTCAAGTTCATCATCCTACTCCATTGTGTTCACTAGGCGGCCAATTCCTTCGATGTGAATCTCGACCATGTCGCCAGGGCGAAGACTAAAATCATCGGGAGGTACGATGCCCGTTCCTGTCATCAACAAGCATCCCTTCGGGTGGCTGTTGTCCCGGAACAGGAATTCAACGAGTTCTTCGGGGCTTCGCTTGAGGTTGGCAAGCGTCGTACTTTCTTCAAACACCTTAGCCCCCTCACGACGAATAGTCAGGGAAATCGTCGTTTCTTTCGGTAAGGGATCACGCGTGATGAGTAGCGCCGGTCCAACGGACGCGCAGCGGTCGAATGTCTTAGCCTGGGGAAGATAGAGGGGGTTCTCTCCTTCCAAATCGCGACAACTCAAGTCATTGCCGATCGTATAACCTATGATCTTGCCCTTGCTGGAAACGGCCAACGTCAGTTCTGGTTCAGGGACGATCCACTTCGAGTCCTTCCTCAGATGCATTGCCTGACCAGTGCCCACCGTCCGGTGAGGCGTGGCCTTGAGAAACAGCTCTGGTCGCTTCGCAGCATATACCCTGTCATAGAAGTCACCCCCGCCGGCAACCTCGGACTCTTCCATGCGGGCGGTGCGGCTGCGGAAATAAGTCACTCCTGCAGCCCAAATTTCTTGGCTCACCAGCGGTGGAAGTGGCGAGTGAATTGCATTGAGCAGTGCAGGATTCGGTACTGAGTTTTCCACGACCGAAGCCAAGCGATCTGCCAGTACATCGTCATTTACCAAATCATCCCATTCACCTTCGGTTGCATAGGCCTGGCCATCCTGAATCGTGACCGCTCCCTTGTCGGTTCTGTAAAGCAGCATCGTATCGACTCCAAAGAGTGATCCACAGGAGAAATGGCAAGAAGATAATTTCGGCACATTATAAATGAGCGTGATTCGATCGTAAACGCTCCAGCCGCACATATTGTGATCTAATTCTTTGTGGTCTACGATGGGCACTTCTTCTCAGTATCTGACTGCTTTTTCTCCAAGAGAGTTTGTCCTTTGGCTACCTGGTATCCACTATTCGTGTTGGCTGTTGGCTTATTGGTGGTCATCGGTGGAATCGTTGCGTTGCGAATCAATGCATTCATGTCGCTGATTACCGCGGCGATTACTGTGAGCTTGATGTCACCGGGTGATTGGGACGAGAAGATTTCTCGCGTCGCGGAGGCTTTCGGTGCAACTGCCGCAGGGGTGGGCATTGTGATTGCGTTGGCGGCCATTATTGGCAAAGCAATGATGGATAGTGGGGCGGCCGATCGGATCGTACGATCTTCGCTGGCATTGTTTGGCGAACGGCAAGCTGCAACCGCCCTCATGGCAAGCTCGTTTACGCTGGCGATCCCCGTATTCTTTGATACGGTCTTTTATCTACTCGTGCCACTTGCAAGATCTATGTATCGGCTTACTGGCAAGCACTATGTCAAATACTTGGTTGCTGTTGCTTCCTGTGCCTCGGCTCACGCCTTAGTGCCACCCACACCCGGGCCCGTGTTAGTCGCTTCGGAATTGGGTGTCGACTTGGGAGTGATGATTCTTGTCGGCTTCGCTGTAGCGATGCCAGCAGCGATTGCGAGCCTGATGTTCGGGGTGTGGATCGATCGCAGGGTGGACGTTGCTCCCCCTCCAATCGGCCCGGAAGAGGAGGCTCCACCTGAAATCACTCTCGGCGAATTGCCAGGTCTTCTAATCTCAATGCTGCCCGTCCTCTTGCCGGTCCTTCTTATCGCTACCAGAACGATTATGGACACTTTTGCGCCAGCTGATGCGCTGGAAGACTTCCGCGACTTGATGTCGGTGCTCGGCAATCCAAACATGGCACTCTTGCTGTCGGCTGGAATTTCCGTGATCACCTACTGGTATTATCGCCGCCCATCTCGGGCTCAACGAGCCGAATCCTTGGAAGCTGCTTTGATGAGTGGTGGTGTGATCATCCTAATTACTGCCGCCGGAGGGGCCTTCGGCGCCATGCTGAAGGCTGCCCAGCTCGCACCCGCGATCCAATCGCTGTTCGGTGATTCGGCAGCTACCGGATATGGCCTCTTGTTTTTGGCGTTCAGTGTCGCGGCACTTATCAAGTTCGCCCAAGGGTCCAGCACAGCAGCGATGATCGTGACAGCAGGCATGTTCGCAGCACTGTTGGATTCAGCTTCACTCGGATATCACCGTGTTTACGTTGCCACAGCAATTGGGAGCGGCTCGTTGGTTGGCTCGTGGATGAACGACAGCGGATTTTGGATCTTTGCCAAGATGGGTGGACTCAGCGAACTGGATACACTGAGAACCTGGACGCCGCTACTGGCCTTGCTTGGCTGTGTCAGCATGGCGATGACCGTGTTGCTTGCCACTCTGCTGCCGCTGGTCTAAGTTGCATGGAGACGACCGAATCACAATCAATCGGTAATTTCTTTCTGTGGAGATATCATGGCGGCCGACAACCCGTTCGAAACGGACGACCCGTCGATCTACGATGTACAAACGACTGCCGCTGGACCAAGTGGCACGTTGCCCTTTACCGAATCGATGCTCCTGGATCGACCAAGTGGCGACTTGTTCGGTTGGAGTCAAGACGCCGGGATGGGCTGGGATCCTGCTCTGTTGGGAAGAGACGAATTCCTGGTACTCAGCACCATGGGGGGGCTACGCAGCCCCGACGGCAAGCCCATCGCTTTGGGCTATCACACAGGCCATTGGGAAGTTGGCCTGCTGGTTGAAGCTGCGGCGCGTGAAATCAAACATCTCGACGGAGTTCCCTTTGCCGCATTCTGCTCTGATCCTTGTGATGGTCGGACCCAGGGTACTAGTGGCATGTTTGATAGCTTGCCCTATCGAAACGATGCCGCGATTGTTCTTCGGCGGCTGATTCGCTCGCTGCCAACTCGAAAAGGACTCATCGGAGTGGCGACCTGTGATAAAGGTCATCCAGCGATGATGATGGCCTTGGCCGGTTGCGGAGATCTGCCGTCGGTGCTCGTGCCCGGTGGTGTGACTTTGCCTCCCACCCAGGGCGAAGATGCGGCGAAGATCCAAAGCATCGGAGCAAGATTCTCACATGGAATGCTCACGCTCAGAGAAGCGGCAGAGCTTGGTTGCCGTGCTTGTGCGACTCCTGGAGGAGGTTGTCAGTTTCTCGGTACAGCGGCCACATCCCAAGTGGTAGGTGAAGCGATTGGCCTCTCAGTGCCTCATTCAGCTCTAGCGCCATCGGGTCAGCCAATCTGGCTCGACCTCGCTCGTCGCTCGGCTCAGGCGGTCGTTCAGCAATCAAAGCACGGCGTTCGCCTACGCGACATTCTTACCGACTCCGCAATCCACAACGCCATGGTGGTGCATGCTGCCTTTGGCGGGTCAACGAACCTTCTGTTGCATGTGCCGGCAGTGGCCCATGCGGCGGGTCTTCGGCGCCCCAGCGTTGCTGATTGGATTGAGGTAAACCGCCAAACTCCACGACTGGTGAGTGCGCTTCCCAATGGTCCCATCGATCACCCAACGGTTCGCGTATTCCTAGCCGGCGGTGTGCCAGAGGTCATGCTCCACCTACGAGAGTTGGGTTTGTTGAAACTCGACGTCCTGACCGCAGGCGGCATTTCCCTCGCCGAATCGCTTGACGCCTGGGCTTCCAGTGAGCGCCGAGCGAAACTGCGACAGCACTTGCGAGACCGCGATGGGGTTGATCCAGACGAGGTCATCTTCCCGCCCGCCGCTGCCGTGAGCCGCAAGATTCCGCGAACCCTTGTCTTCCCAATAGGAAACATTGCCCCAGAGGGCTCCGTGGTGAAGGCTACTTCGATTGACCCTTCCCTGATCGTGGAAGGTCACTATTTGCACACCGGACCGGCTCGTGTGTTTACGTCGGAAACTGCTGCGATTGCTGCGATCAAGGGAAAAGGTGAAAGGTCGATCAAGGCGGGCGACGTGCTCGTCTTGGCTGGGTGCGGTCCTTCAGGGACCGGCATGGAAGAGACCTATCAATTGACCGCCGCGCTGAAGTATCTGGAATGGGGCAAACATGTCCCGATTATCACAGATGCCCGGTTTTCGGGAGTTTCAACCGGTGCTTGCTTGGGGCACGTTGGTCCGGAAGCACTAGCCGATGGTCCGATCGGCAAGTTGCTCGACGACGATCTGATCGAGATCGCTATCGATCTAGATAATGGTACAGGGTCCGTCAATCTGATTGGCCACCGCGATCAGGTACACGACGCCTCTTGGGGACTATTGCAACTCGCTAGCCGCCAACAGCGCGACGACTTGGGAGCAGCAGAAGGACTGCCAACAGACACAAGACTATGGTCAGCCCTACAACGTCTTAGTGGCGGTACCTGGGGTGGATGCGTCTATGACTCAGAAGCGATTCTTGCCAAGCTCGCAACGATTCCATAGGCCAACCAGATCTCGCTAGCTCGTTACCACACCAAGAAGCTTTGCTTGGAGAAGATCGTGACCGCAGCGATCTCGCCGAAGTCGTAATCGGTCGCGTTCTGGCCACCGGCCAGTTCCACTCCGAGTACCAAGTCTTTGACTTCAGTTGTGGTCACATCGTTCGGGATGACAAAGGGTCCGGGCTGCTCACCCAAGAAACCGCCGTGAGAACCGATGCGGTCTTTGCCATCCTTGTAAGGGCTTGGCTGAGTTTCGATAATCCGATACATGCCGGGAGTTAAGTTATCAAATCGATACGATCCATTGGAAGCGGTTGTCGTTGTACGAGTCACAGCTGCACCAGTGATGTCAGTGCCCTTTACTGTGATCACGACGTTGCTCAGAGGACGCTCTCCGGAATCAAAGACCCCGTTGTCGTTCTTGTCGACATACACAGATCCCGAGAGGCTTGCTGGGTCGATCTTTACTAGCGTGGTTTCGTCATCGTCATTGTTATTGAGATTGGTCTCTTGTTCGTTGCCTTCCACGTGAGCCACATTCAGGAGGGTACCAACAAAGCTCTGGTTCACGTTTACGTCAATCGTAATCGTGCGAGTCGCGCCGCTTGCCAGATTGCCAATGGCGAATTCCAGTTCCCGACCGTTTATCGAAGCGGGTGTTAGAGATGCACCAACATAGGTCACTCCAGTGGCCGGGAGCGTATCGGTCACGACGACCCCAGTAGCGTTGGAAGGGCCGTTGTTGACAATCTCAAGCGTGTAAGTGAACGAACTGCCTGGTTCGACCGGGTCTCGGCTATCGATCTTGGTAATTGCCAAGTCGATGCGAGGTGTGACCGGGTTGGAAACCGAGTCGGTATTATTGGAGAGATTAACTTCTTTCGGGGCAGCCACCGTAGCGGTATTGACCAAGGTTCCCGTGGCATCGTCCGAGGCCAGCGCCTGGATGGTGATAATCACCGTAGCGCCCGGCTGCATCGTCCCGAGGTCAGCGGTGACGACACCTCCGGAATGTTGCAACGTAACACCCGGAATGCTCACGGTTCCCGAGACAAACGAGGCGAAGGAAGGAAGCGTGTCGGTAAAGGTCGTGCCGGCTGCCGCGGAAGGACCGGAGTTATCAATTTTGATAGAGTAATTGAGTGTTTCTCTGGGCGCGACTGAGGTCTGTTGCACCGACTTGTCCAAGGAGAGATCAAAACCGAAGAACCCGAAATCGACCGTCAAATTGGAATTGCTATTCGCATCACCATCGTTGGTAGGTTCAGCTGCACCAGTGAGCGTGAGCGCTTGGCTTACGACTCCAGCACCTGCCAGTGGAGTGCCATTGTCGTCGTTGTTGATATTGTTGTCTGGATCTGCAGCGAGTGAACTACCCAAACTGGAAGTTAAACCATTGAGTTTGCCTCCCGTGATGAAGTTCGTCGGATCGACTTGGGCAATGTATTTACCGGGCAACAAATCAGAGAACAAATAATTCCCGTTGGAGTCGGTTGTCGTCGAACCCATCAGGGCGTCGACTCCGCTGGTATAGCTGTTGTCGCCGTTAGTGTCCTCATACAGATTGAGTTTTACACCTGCAATGCCCACCTCGCCCGTGTCAAAGAGGCCATTGTCGTCGATGTCGGCCCATACCTTGTCACCCAGACTCAGGCGGGGCGAAGCTGTAAGATTCACGCGTTTCGTGGTACGACCGACGAGTCCTACTAGTGACACCTGTCCGTCGACAGCCGAGACACCTTCGAAGGTGAGTTCCAAAGCACCCACATTGGAGAAATCGGCACCGCTGCCGCTCTTGGCAATGGGCACATCGTCAAAGCGGAATACCGCCTGGCCGGTTGCCGCACCACCTGCAGATTGGGGAACCGTGGTGGTAAATTCCGACCAGTTGTTCGCATCCGTATAAATCCGCAGCTTGATCTTGGCGTCGGGATGGTCGGCACCTGAAGTGAGTGCGATCCCGGTCATGGTGTTCCCATTGTATTGGGTGAGGTCGTAGCCTCCCAACCCGGTGGCATCCACGTTGAGTGCATTGCCGTCGGCCCCATCCCATACGATTTTGGCGTTGCCAGTTACCGTGGAATCGCTCGACAAGCGAAGCAATCCATCTCCGTTCTTTGCTGCCCCGCTAATGAGCGACACAGAGGACCATGGATCATCACCCTGGGTGAGTTCGACGAACATGTCGCGCTCTCCTCCCAGGACTCCACCGTCCGTTTGTGTCGAGTTCTGGTTAGCAGGTAATGGAGGTGAGGCTTCGACAATTTGTGTCGATTTGAAATCATCGATTTTCGGTCCGACTACACCCTCGGCTTCTGCTAGAGAAATGACCACCTTCTGCGTGTCCGTGCCCGGCTTGAACTGCAACTCGGCAGGTAGATCTACCTTGACGAAGTACGTCCCCGCTTCAACTCCAATAAAGGCATATTGGCCCAGCGAATTTGTCTGGTTGGTGGCAACCTGCACATCGCTGGCGTCGAATGTGCCGTTTCCACTGTCGCGATAGAGGGTCACAGCTGCGCCGGCAATCACCACGTCATTGCTCGAGTCGCCGTCACCCTGCAAATCGGTACGAACCGTACCGATGATCTCGGCCATATCTGCGGCAAGCATTTGGCGAGCTTCAAGTGTTTCGAATTTCAAATTGGATCGTCGCAACGATCGATGCTGGTTTTTGCGGCCATTGGTGCGGGTGCGAACCGGGAACTTCGAAAACTTTGGGCCTTGAGCAGCCATAGAAATTACCTCACGAGTGCTAGCAAACCTGTCACGAAAAGAGCAGTCCGTGAGAGATGTATCGGCAGATTACACCCTGGTAGTTCACCAGGAGTACTCACCCCCGAGGTTGAATCCCTGAATCAGCATATTTGTCTCGTTAAAGACGAACTGCGGTCGGAAGGGGGGGATGACAGCGTTAGGCTCTTCGCCAAATCTCGGTACCAGGGTGCCGTTGATTTCTCGATCGATTTGGTCGCCGGGGCGCACCACATCGGTCCAGTACAGGAGGGTATATCCTCCGATCAACTTGAGATTAGGCGTCAGCTTGTAGCCAAGATTGAGATTGATTTCAGGAATCATGCAGAAGCTATCACGTTCATAGTCACCAATATTTGAGACCTGCGCTAGCAATCCACCCTCTTGTGGAGGGGGAGGGTCGTTTTCGACAGGAGTCAGTGTCGTTTGGCCAGCAATCGAAACTTTCTGGTGGTTGTTGCCGATGCCGATTTTCGACAGCACGCTCAACGACCAGCGGTTGCGCTCGATTCCCCAATCGAATCCAAGCTCGCCTCCAGTGAAATCATTGCTAGTGCTGAAGCGATCCAACACAGTCGTGCGAGTTCCATTCGGGGGAAAATCGTCCGGAAGAATAATATCGGGGTCGGTTACGTTTACTTCCAAGTCTTCGAATATTTGAAGCTGCTCTTGCAACCCGTACCAACGGAAACCAAGTAGGAAGTCAACATAGCGGCGATCACCACAAACGGGGCCGCAGCAACTTCCACAGCCGATAGGTCCGCAACCGCAGTCGATCCCTCCACCGCAGGCAATTCCTGCACCACAGCCACCAACGCAGTCACCGCAGCAGATGTCGGCAGCGCCGCATCGGCACAGATTATGACGAAGTCTAAAGCCAGCGCCTTGAAATTCACTGCTAGATGTCACGGTCACGTCGCCATTGAGCAGCGCCGACGAAACCTGTTCGGCCGCTTCTCGAGGCGGCAGGAAGACCATTTCATCTTCGTCGTCCAAGAAGAAAGGAACGAGCTCGAAATAGGGGCGGGAGATAATCGGAGTTCCGTCGACACCCCCTGCGGTGAATGATTCATCGATCGTGCCCAAGTAGAGGTAGTCTGCTTCGAGGGCCTGCTTGCGCTCGTCGTCGATCCAGGAACCTAAGGAGACACGGAAGCCACTACGAGAATCTTCAAGGATGGGGTTGCCACCATAGAGTATCGAGGTGTCTGGAAAAGTGAGACGTGGATAGTTGGGATTTCCAGGTTCGACTCCTGGATTGGGGAGAATGGCTCCTAGTTCCGTTTCGTCGGTAGTTGTTGTCACCAGTGGCGGCGTATCCATGCCGTCGAACCACCAGAGCAAGTATTCACCACGTAAGTAAACGCGACTGGGTTGCCAGACGCCTGCTCCACAGCCTCCGAGTACGTCGCATCCCAAATGGCCACCATCGGGGTAACCACCTAAATGGAATCCTTCGTCGCCCAGGTACAAGGGGTCGCCATCGAATGAACCATCGTAGGAATATGTTTCTTCCATCGCTATCGCTGAATCAGAATCGTCGGCTGGGGTCGGTTCGAGCAGCGCTTCCCCTTCCTCAGTGCCCGCAGGAATGGGCTCTTGGAATGCCGCAAGCTGTACGCCATTGCTCGTCTTAGTATTGGAAAGGCTTGGCAGCATCAGTTGTGAAGCGAGCAAGACATCGCCCGTGTCGTGCTTCACCCCCACGACTTTGCCTAGATAAGGCTTCAAATCAACTCGGTCGACCGGCTCGACATAGCGGAGCACGCCCCCATAGCGATCAACCAAGGCATAGGGAGGGGTCCCTTCCGACTCGCTGGAATTACGCACAAGCTTCGCTTGCAGTTTCGGCTGGTTCGCAGGCCTCGTTCTAGAGACCCTCCGTGCCGAGTAATTTCCACCACGGGAAACTGGGGCCGGGTTATCAAAAATGGCATCTAGCATATTCCCAGCGGCACGATCGGTTTCGTTCGTCCGATTCGTCCCATTGGCGGAAGACCTCTGCTGTTGGGCATCAGCCGCCTGAAGCGAAAAAGCAAATAGCAAGAGATACGCAGCGCCGAGCACGGCGTACGATTGGTATCGCGCGACAGTCATGTGTTCGTCCTTCCCCGTGCACCTGCGCAGACAATCAGTCAGTTCAGGCCAATCGGGACTGGATAAGGTGGTAGTAGAGAAGAGGTAGTCACGAAAAGCGGCAGGGTTGTAGCAAAGTGGGGAATCCCCTGGCAAGAGCAATTTTTCCAGCGGATCGATCTTCGCTTGCAAGATTCTGTGGAAGACGAAAATAGGGGCTATGAAGTAGCTCGGTTAGCATGTCTGATAGGTAAGAAGTTGCTATCATGATCGGACTGCGATTGGTCAGTTAATGGCCATGGATGAGGGTTAAGCGGTGATAGCATTCCCATCGAACTGAGATTTTGGAGTAAACGAAGAAAAATGAAACTGAAACATTCCAAAGATGTGCCACGTAATAAGGTGGATATGGAGGGGGCTGACGGGTGCCAAGTGCAGATACTCGTCGGCAAGGATGAAGAGGCCCCGAATTTTGTGATGCGTCAATTTGAAGTCGCTCCGGGGGGCCACACCCCAAGACATTTTCATGACTACGAGCACGAGATTTACGTCGTCGAAGGAAGTGGCACTGTTCTCGAAGGGGACGTGGAGCATCCCCTTGAGCAAGGCGACGTGGTGTTTGTCTCGCCTGAGGATGTCCACCAGTTCAAGAACACAGGTTCCGTTCCACTGAAGTTCCTTTGCCTGATTCCCAACTCTGCTACCGGCAAGAACGTCACTGTTGTGCCAGAGTGCGGGTTGGAATCTTGAGAAGAATCACAGTGGATTCAATCATAGTAGCCGCTGGCGGAAGCCCGCGGTTTTCTCCATGGCAACCATTGGCTTCCGCCAACGGCTATGACAAAAACGGATGAGTAAGGCGCACGTCGAATCTGAGATTGAATCACTCCGCGAGGAGATTCGCGGCCATGATGCGCGATACTACGGGGAGGCCGCGCCGACGATCACGGACCTCGAGTACGATCGGCTCATGGATCGGCTCAAGGAACTTGAAGCCGCACATCCTGCTCTGGTGACGCCGGATAGTCCCACGCAACGAGTAGGTGGAGCGCCGGTCGACGAATTGAACTCGGTGCGGCATCTGGTGCCGATGATGTCGATCGACAACACCTACAGCCTTGAGGAACTTCGTAGGTATGGCGAGCGGACGGCGAAGTTGCTGCCGGATGAGAGCATCGAGTGGGTCGTGGAACTCAAGATTGATGGCGTGGCCATGTCACTCATCTACGAACAAGGACAACTCACTCGTGGCGTCACACGGGGTGACGGCACCACTGGCGACGATGTCACTCACAATGTCCGTACCGTGCTGGGGGTCCCTCTGCGGCTTGCTGGCGACGGGTTTCCGCCGCTGGTCGAAGTTCGTGGTGAGATCTACATGACCAATGCGGATCTGGTGAGACTCAACGAGAAGCGTCAGGAGCAGGGGCTCGAAGCTTACTCAAACACACGGAATGTTACGGCTGGAAGTATACGCCTGCTAGATCCACGAATCTGTGCCGAGAGGCGACTGCGACTCTTTTGCCACGGTGTGGGCCAAGTCGAAGGTCTTCATGCGACGACACACATGGAGTTTCTCAAACAGCTTGGTGATTGGGGGTTGCCGGCAACACCGCACGTCGAATGTTTTCCTGACTTTGAGGCAGCGATCACACATTGCGAGGGGCTTATCGAACGACTTCACGAACTCGATTTCGAAGTCGACGGACTCGTGTTGAAAGTGAATCGGTTCGATCAACGCGGGCGGTTGGGTGCCACCAGCAAGAGCCCCCGCTGGCTGATCGCTTACAAGTTTGAGAAATACGAGGCCGTAACGCGGCTCAATGAAATCCGCGTCCAAGTTGGCAAGACGGGCACCATCACTCCGGTGGCGGAACTGGAGCCGGTGGAACTCGCTGACACGACAGTAAGTCGAGCCAGCCTGCACAATGCCGACGAGATCGCCCGGAAAGACGTGCGCGAGGGCGATACGGTTGTGGTTGAGAAGGCGGGGAAGATTATTCCGCATATTTTACGGGTTGAGACTCACTTGAGGCCTGAAGGGACAAAGCCATTTCTTTTTCCGACACACTGTCCCGAGTGCGAGAGTGAATTGGTGAAAGACGAGGGGGGCGTCTATATTCGTTGTCCAAACCTCGCCTGTCCCGCTCAGCTGCGCGAACGGTTGCAATATTTTGCGAGTCGAACCGCGATGGATATCGAGGGACTAGGCGAAAAGCTGATTGACCAACTTGTCTCGACGGGACTGGTGAAGCGTTTTGCAGATTTGTACGATTTGACCGTTGAACAACTCGCCCAGCTCGAACGGATGGGGCAGAAGTCAGCTCAGAATGTGGTGGACGCGATTCGAGAAAGTAAGTCACGCTCATTTGCCAGGCTGTTGAACGGGTTGACGATCCGCCACGTCGGAACCCGTGTAGCATCCATTCTTGCTGAGCAATTTCAGACGATGTCTGCATTGCAGGCGGCGACTATCGAACAATTAAGCCAAGTAGAAGAGGTCGGTCCGATCATCGCTGAGAGCGTCTACAGTTTTCTACACAACGAAAACGGAATCGAAACGATCAACGGCTTGGAAGAGGCTGGCGTTAGTATGGGGATGGTAAAAGAGCAGACCACTGCCCCACAGCATCAGCCGTTTGCCGGAAAGTCGTTTGTCGTCACTGGGAAGTTAGAAAACTATACTCGTGATGAGATCCAATTGCTGATAGAGCAATATGGCGGAAGAGCGACCAGTAGCGTCTCTGCGAGCACGGACTACCTGGTCGCAGGTGAAAAGGCCGGAAGCAAACTTGCCAAGGCCCAGGAGCTAGGCGTCGCCGTGCTTACCGAAGAAGAGTTCCATGCGCTCTGTGCCGGCGAGTGAAGTACTTTGTCATTCCTAAAGATTGCGCTCAACTCCAAAAAAAGTCCTAACAAAGCCCTAATTCGTTTTACGGATCGCAGCATTCACTTCCGGTGAAATCGCTACGCCGAGTTGCTCAGCGCGGCGGATGAGTTGGCGGGCTTCCTCATGTGCGCCTTGCTGCCACAACAGTAGACCCAGATTGTAGTTGAGTTGTGGGGCATCAGGATGCACCGCGAGCCCTGCACGATAGGCCCGCTCGGCTTCGGCATTCATGCCCAATTGAGCTAGCAGGCCGCCATAGTTGGCACTTGCTGCGGGGTCTCCTGGTTTGAGATCTAGGGCACGTTGATAGGCTTCCAGTGCCGAGTCGACAGCCCCCAACACGTAGTAAGTATTGGCAAGCTGTAACTGGGAAGTGAAATGTTGCGGGTCGAGTTTCTGTGCTCGCGATAGAAACGTGATTGCGCGCATGGGTTTGTTTAACTGGAATTGCGTAAGCCCCATCTGATAGTTCAGTTCAGCAGACTCCGGACTGATTTGAAGTGCATCTTTCAAAGGTACCAACGCGCGTTGGGGGTCTCCGGCGGCATTGAGCGAAGCGCCCAGTGCGGCCAAGACTCTCCAGTTGTCGGCATTGTCAGCGGCGAGGAAGCTTGCCAGTTCGACCGCTTGGTGGTGATGGCCGTCGCGGTTGAGTAATTGAATCTTTCCCAATTCTCCGATGAGAGAATCTGGGAATCGCTCTGCGATCGTTGTGTACAGCGTTGCTGCTTGTTGAGTTTGGTTCTGATCGAGATAAAAGTCCGCCAATTGTTCGTAAGGTTCGGCCGACTCGGAGCCCAGTTCAACTGCGAGCTTCAGTTCGACTTCAGCTTGTTCTTGCTCGCCCAGGCGGTGGAGTACCGTCCCCAGATCGCAATGATGCGACCATTGATTCGGAGCGATGGCGATGGCCTTTTCGAACTGCCGCTTGGCTTCCTGCAATCGGTTGCCCAGCAGATAGGCTAGACCCAAATCAGCGTGGGCAGTGTGAGAACGCTCACGAAGGGCCAAGGCTTTCTCGGCGTGGAGTATGGCCTGTGGGGCATTGCCTTTGGACAATGCATTGCGACTGAGCAAGGCGTGGCATTCGGGAAGATTAGGTGTTAGCGCAGCCAAGGCGACTAAACGCTCGGAAGGGCCGTCCTCAGGTTCAAGCAGCAAGCGCCTGCGCTCAGCGAATAGCAGACCCGCCATGATGGCAAGTAGTAATGCCCATTTGGCCGCATGGATTGCCGCCGGTACAGTGATCATCGGCGGGGCATCGCTCGTTGGAGTCTCGACTAAATTCTCCTGTGTCTTGCGTTCACTTACTTTCCAGATGAAGCCGTCAAAGTAGAAATGGAGAAACGAAGAAGTCACGAAAGCGGCGATAAGCCACTGGTAGGCATTCTCGGTTCCTGCGGTGAAAATGTAGGCATTGGCGTCCACCGTGAAGTAGCGAATTGAGCTATATGCCGCAATTGCTGCCAAGTAGAGGCCCAACATGCTCCATCGATCTTCGAAGAGAAAACCCAATGGTCCGAAGCGATTGCCGGCGCGGTTGAAGAGGCGCTTGTTGTAGATCCATACGATCGCGTAGTACTGGACGGCGTGGTAGATCTCGAACATCGCAATGCCAATCAAGAGATTGACCGAGAGTCGTCCCGTGTACCAGAAGAACCAACCAGTCGTACCGATTAGCAATAGTTTGACCCAAGAGATCGGATAGCCGGCTTTATGCAGTCGTAGGAGGTTCACCAGATAGCCAATCAGGACCGCGATCAGCGCTCCGCCAATCAGCAGCCGCGCCCAATCGAGCCAGACGGGACCAAATATAGGAAGGCCAGACTCCCACATCGTTTTGGCAATGCCGAACATGCGGGCATCGCTGAACACAACACCAGCAACAAACACAGTCAGGCAGAGCCAATGATCGAGACGGGCAGTCAAGCGATCGGTCACTCCCCGTCGCAGGTCGTAGATGCGCATGAAACCGTATGTTTGCATCAATCCGTGCCAAGTGCCCCAAATCAGCAAGACCAACTCTAGTCCGTGGAGATGTCGCCAAGGAAGGTGGAGCCACTGAGCCAATCCGCTGGGAGGCGTAAAGCAGAGAGCCATAGCGAACACCAGAGGAGGCACGAAAAGAAAACGCATGCGATATCGCGCAAAAAGCTCTCGATCGCCGTACGCCCTCATGAAGCCTGGCAGATGATGTCCCAGGGAAGCAAATGATATCACCGCCAACGAAACTTGCTCGGGGGTGAGCCACTGACGCACCAGAACCAATATGACCGGTACAATCAGTATTGGCGTGACTACGACGTACGTCATGTCCCACCAGGGAGAGATGATCCAGCTCTGGTGGCGGGCTTTGGCGGTTGGAGAAAGTTGCGTTGTAGACACGGATTTAAGCGATCTGAGTGAAATCGGGGGCCTATCTCCAAGTATTGCACCCTTCCCCGCTGCGTCCTCCCGCTGATGGGGAGAAAACTGAGAAATCGGCTCCCAAAATGGCATATTGGCCAATCATTCAAGACATAGGCGGCAAAACCGACCGATTTGGCGGGGACATTCATGAAAATGTTGGCAATTGGCGTGCGCCAGTTTATGCTGGAGAGACCGGCTGAATTATTGTCAATTCAGCCAACCCTTCGTAATTCAAGCCCTGCGATCAGCTGGGGCTTCAAGAAACCAAGTAGTCCTCGGCTTCTGAAAAGGTTGTACTGTCATGGCGTCCGCCCAAATGATGAAATGGTATCTGGTATTGGCAATCATGGTCTTGGGAACTGCCGTAAGTGGGCAGCATTCAAGAGCTGATGAACCTGCTGCTGAGACGGCACCGGCGCTCGATGTGTTCGATGCCATCGACCAAGGCGTGATCGACGCAAAGTTCATCGCTCGCGATAGTCAGCGCGGCCGATTGTTCTTGACTAACAAGACCGATGAACCTGTTGATGTGCTCATTCCCGATGCCTTTGCTGGAGTTCCCGTCATGCATCAATTTGGCGGTGGTGGAGGTGGTGGCGGTTTGGGCGGCGGCGGCGGCGGGCAGCAAAGTGTCGGCGGCGGCGGCGGCGGTCGAGGCGGCGGTGGTCGAGGCGGCGGTGGTCGAGGCGGCGGTGGCGGACGCTTCAATGTTGCCCCTGAAAAAGTCAACACGATCGACGTCCCACTGTTGTGTCTGGACCATGGTCTTCGGGATCCTTCGTCGAACAAGCCTTATGAAATTCGTCCCATCGAAGATGTTGTCGCCGACCCCGCTGTGATTGAAATTGTGGCTGCCTATGCCAATGGTGACCTGCAGCCTGCTGCAGCGCAAGCAGCAGTCTGGAATGTGAATAGCAATGTAAGTTGGCAAGAACTTGCCGCCAAACTCACGGGCACGGCCCGCCAAGTTGTGCGAGATCCGTATTTCTCTCCTGCTGAGATCAAGAACGCAATGGCGATCGTCGCTGGAGCCCAGCAGGCAACTGCCGGCCAAAAGGTAGAACGTCGCAACTGGAAACCCGTCAGCGAGAGAAATCCAGACGGCGAGAAAGATGCCACACCGGAGAAATTGGATATTCCCGAAACTGTCGGTCCACAAAGCGACCAATCGGCGGACAACAGCTAACACAACCGGAACCAGCGCGGAATTGGACCGATTCCATCCGTCTCGCTACGCCGCGTGACTCCAGCAGGCACGTTCAGCGGCCAGCAGCCGCTGCAGTTCGTGTTGGTACTCTGCTTGTTGGGCTTGCCAGTTTAGCTCGGCTTCTTCGTAAGTGCGCTGCTGGGCATCGAGTTCTTGCTCGCGGGCGACCAGTCGGGCTGCCCGTTGTTCGAGGTCTTGCTCGCGGCGGTCCAGCCACAACTGTAGGTCTTGACGCTGATTGGCCAATTGGGAGTGTTCCGTAGCCAGTTCGCTACGCACGGATTCCAATTCCCGATGGCGACGGCTTGCTTCGTCCGCTGCCAACTGAAAATGGTCGGCAAGTCGCACACGCAATTGCGATATGGAACGCGACAAGGTTGCCGGTGCGAGCACGCCTTGTAGTTGCAACCAGGTTTCTTCCGTGGCCAGCCGGATTTCCAACACTTCTCGTTGCGCACTGCGCAATTCTTCTTGCAATTGCTCGAGCGCGTCCTGACGTTGGTCCAGCATCGCTTCACGGCGGTCGATTTCCTGCTCTCGCCGTGCCAGCTGCAGACTGGTAGTTTCCTTTTCTTTCGCCAACCGCTTGCGCTCTGTAGTGACATGGTTTTTGAACTTCAGCTCTTGATGCTCAAGTTCTGAACGCTGCTCTGCGAGTTGCACCTGTTGTTCGGCCAACATCGATTCAGCGGCTGTGAGATTTGCCGCTCGCTGCTCGAACAAGTTGGCTGTTTGTTGCAGCTCCACCATTTTCTGCTCTGTGACACCGAGTCGTTCAAATCGTTGCAGAGCGGTCTTGATTTCTTGTTCCCGGAAGCGAATACGGCGATCTTGTTCTGTGGCGTCGCACAGCTTGTACTCCACTTCTTGCTGGATGCGCCCGAGTTCAGCACGTTGGAATTCTAGCTCGCTACTCTCTTCTCCCAATCTTAGTTCCCAAGCTCGCAGATCTTCCAGGCGTTTGTTTAGTTCAGAATCTGCGTCGTGGATTCTCGTCGAACGCTGCTGCAAGGAGACTTCGGTCGTCGTAATTTGTTCCATTTGCTTGTACAGCTGCGCTTCGCGGGCATCCATTTCCCGATGGCGTTCTTCACAAGCAAGCTTTGCTTCGGTGAACTCTTCCTCTTTCGAACAGCAGAGAGCCGTCTTTAGTTCGAGTTCATTGAGTTTCTCAGTCAGCTCGCTTTGAGCAAAGTCGAGTTCGGCCTGTAGTTTGTCTAGTTGTCGCTCACGCTCTTCAAGTTTGAGCGATTTCTCGACACTGGCCTCGTGCTGGCCTTTGTCGACAGCGAATTTGCCTTGACTGTTTAGATCAGAGGCACGTTCTTCGAGTTCCGCTTCCCGCGCGTCGAGCTCACTTTCCCGTTCGTCAAGCCACAATCGAGCACTGCGAATACGGCTTTCCAGTTCGGCCTCGTGCCCATTGAGCGCAGACTCTCGGTGATCTAGTTCGGTCAGTCGCGATTGGAGTCGCTCTGCCAGATCGGCAGCATGGCGGCTGAGGGCTTCGGGTGGCGCTCCCGCGGCAAACAACTCATCGATGCCAAATTCATCCCCTTCGTCGCTCTGCGCACCAATTTCCACCGAGGCACGACTGGGAACAGCTGCCACACCGCGAGATACCGGATGAGCCGAATCGACTCGCATCTCGCGCTGAGGACTTGCGCCTTCAGTGATACTGCCTTGCTCTGGATTGTTCGCTGCCATGGGAGAGATGCCCGCTAATGCTGGAGGAGGAGGCAGAGTTTCGCCAATTGGCAAACTTTACCTAAACGTCACATCGGCACATTGGCGTGCTGAGTTCAATTAGGCTAGAGAAAAGCTCGCATTAACCAGCACTGCTAGCACCAGTAACAATAATAGCCGCTGGCGGAAGCCCGTGGTTCCGTCAGCGGCTAATCGTTGACTTTAAGCATGATGGATAGATGCCAGAGTTTAAGCCTTGGCGGCGTCAATCGCTTCTTGCAAACGATTCTTGGGCTGCACCCCAACGAAACGGTCGACGACTTCGCCGTCCTTGAAGATCATGATCGTAGGGATGCTGCTTACGCCATAGCTCTGGGCCGAGGAGGGGGCATCATCCACGTTGAGTTTCATCACTTTGGCTGAACCGGCATTCTCGCCAGCCAACTCTTCAACGAGTGGCGCGATTTGACGGCATGGCCCACACCAAGGCGCCCAAAAATCGACGAGCACGGGCTCGGAAGATTTCAGCACTTCGGCATCAAAATTGGTGTCATTGATTTCTGCTACAGCACCCATGATTATCTCCTTGTTTCTGGATAGTGATGACATCTCTCGTGTCAATCAGGCCATCCTACTTGATACTCTACCTATCTGGTTCTGGTGGACATCGGCATACAAATTGGCAAATCTGCACAAACTTGCGTGAAACCGATTGCTTCAAGATTATTGGCATACTTTTCGCGACTGTCAACGAACCCTCCAGTGCATTGCCGAAACCCGGGCGATGCTAGATACTTGGGAGGATAGCCCGATTGAGCCCCATTCTTGGACACCCGGGGCGTAGATCATCTTACTCAATACATTTCTCGATTTTTGGAGAATAAAACCATGGCCCGCACACCCAGCAATATGCTTCCCCTAGGTACTCAGGCTCCTGACTTCTCGCTCATGAACGTTGACGGCAAGACAGTCTCGCTGAGTGATTTCTCCGGCGCCCCTGCCCTGTTGATAATGTTCATCTGCAATCACTGTCCTTTTGTCAAACACATCGCCGACGAACTTGCCAGGTTGGGACAGGAGTACACTAGTAAAGGAGCGGCAGTCGTAGCAATCAATTCCAACGACGTGGCCAACTACCCCGGGGACTCTCCCGAGCAAATGGTCGCCGAGGCCGAGGAGCGTGGCTATGTGTTTCCCTATCTCTACGACGAGACCCAGGAAGTCGCCCAGGCGTACAAAGCAGCCTGCACTCCCGACTTTTTTCTGTTTGATAGTCAGCATCAATTAGTCTATCGGGGCCAACTCGACGCGAGTCGTCCCGACAGCGGAATCCCCGTGACGGGTGCCGACCTGAGAGCTGCGCTTGATGCCGTGTTAGCTGGGAAGAAGCCCAGCGCAGATCAGACTCCCAGTTTGGGCTGCAATATCAAATGGAAACCGGGGAATGAACCGGGGTGAAAAATTGGTGATCCAAATACCTCACCTTCATGACTAGCAAGCCAACACACCGGCGGCTAGAACTTGTTGCTGGCCATTCTATAGTCTCGTTTTTGAAAGAGCCAAAAATGAAGAAACTACTCGCAGTAGTCGGAATCCTGTTAGCTCTGATAGCGGTCGGCATTTTCTGTGTTTTCTTCATCACCAGTGGTATCGTGGAAACGGCGGACGGCTTTTTCCAACAGGTGGCGGGCGGCAACATAGTGGAGTCTCGCGACTACCTGGCAGAAGAGTTTAAGGCGGCTACAACTCAAGATGAGTTGAAAACTTTCCTCACCGAATCAACTTTGGTCGATTTCAAGGAGGCCAGTTGGAATAGTCGGTCTGTCGCCAATGGATCCGGCGAATTGGAGGGGACCGTGCTGACGAAGACTGGTGGTTCAATTCCCCTCAAGATCAGCTTTGTTAAGGAATCAGGTGCCTGGAAGATCTACGGTATTCAAAAAAAAGATGCAGGACTGAACACAGAAGCTACCAACGATGTGGCTATTCCAACGAAGGCAGAGGCGGCCGTTTTGATCAAAGAAACTACGCAAGACTTTGCCGCTGCCATCAACGCGAAAGACTACACTCAGTTTCACGCCGGGTTGTCGAGGGAGTTTCAAGAACAAGTGCCGCTAGAAAAGTTCAACGAGATCTTTTCAGTATTCATCGATTCAGCAGTCGATCTCTCCGTGCTGGAGAAACTTGAGCCGATGTTCACCGCCGAACCAGCGATGTCAGCAGAAGGCGTATTGGCATTAGAGGGATATTTTCCGTCGAAGCCTTCGCGTGTCAAGTTTTCGTACAAGTATGTATGGCGTGATAAAAAGTGGGAATTGCTGGGGATCAATGTCGATATCGAACCCGTCGATTAGAGACAATGAGTCATGTATGTAGCTGGAGACAGTTCCTTCAATGGAAGCTAGGTCGCTGTGGCGAACTGGCTGAGGAGAGATGGCGGTCCTAAAGTTATTCTAGTTGCGAAACCCTTGATAACTCTGGCAGTCTGCGCACCACCTCTACGGCATTGCTGGTATCAGCTTGGATTGAAAGTTTCCGGTCGTCGCAGCTTGGCTAAATGGCAGAATCCCGGCACAACTCCAAGTATTGTTCGCAGTCGATTTGATGTGCTGCAAGGTGCTTACTAGCGTCGAAGTAGCCTGATAGGCTGTACTCTTTTGTTTCAGATTAGGTCGACGCGTAGGAATCTCTGCAGGCTATGTAGGCGTATGCTGCTAGATCTCGTCTGAGGTTTCCTTATTAGGGGGTGATATGGTTTTCGTGTCGCAGAGACTCCTTCTCGCACATGTCATTAACGTATTCTTGGCAGCATATTGCTCCGCACAGCATACGGAGCAGGTTTATTTATCCGGTACCGACAAAGATCATACCGTTGATTGGCAGTTTCAATGTACGTCGGGAGCGAGGTCCGGCGAGTGGACTACTATCCCCGTGCCGTCGCATTGGGATGTGTTGGGCTTTGGTTCGCTTAATTACAAGAAAGACATCGGTTCTGCCTTGGAAGAGCGCGGTCTCTACAAGCATACGTTTGAGGCTGCGAAAGATTGGGAGGACGAGCGGGTTCTGCTGGTCTTTGAGGGAGTAATGACCGACACAACAGTGAAGCTCAATGGTCAGACTGTTGGGCCAACACATCAAGGCGGGTTCTATCGTTTTCAATATGACGTAAGTGACTTTCTCAAGTTTGGTGAAAAGAATCTTCTTGAGGTCGATGTGGCCAAACATTCGGCCAACGAATCGGTTAACAAGGCGGAGCGCACGGCCGATTTTTGGGTGTTCGGGGGAATCTATCGGCCAGTGTACCTGAAGATAGTTCCAAACCAGTTCATCGAGCGTGTGGCGATTGATGCCCAAGCCAACGGTGAGTTCTCGGCAGAAGTTTTTTCAAGCACGAACACCTCGAAAAACATTGGTCCGAAATTTTCCATCGAGGCACAGGTAAAGACCATCGATGGCGAGCCTGTTAGTACGCCCTTTGGAGTTGAGACAATAACTCCGGGAAGCAACAGTTCGACTACGGTCGCAGCAAAGTTTGATTCTCCCCAGTTATGGAGCGCAGAAAAGCCGAATCTCTATCAAGTAGAATTCCGGTTAAAACGTGGTTCTGAAGTTCTTCACAGTACGACGGAGCGGTTTGGCTTTCGTACGGTAGAAGTTCGCGCGGACGATGGCATCTATGTCAATGGTCAGAAAGTTGTACTCAAGGGGGTGAATCGACACTCGACTTGGCCGGATTCGGGACGTTGCCTTAGCGAAGCGGTTCATCGCTTAGATATTGAAACGATTCAAGGGATGAATATGAACGCGGTGCGAATGTCGCACTATCCCCCCGATCCCCAGTTTCTTGATCTGTGCGATGAATTGGGACTGTACGTCCTTGATGAACTTGCTGGGTGGCATTGGCATTACGACACCCAAATTGGCAGTCAGCTTGTCAAGGAACTGGTTACGCGCGATGTGAATCATCCCGCGGTGTTGTTCTGGGACAATGGCAACGAGGGGGGATTTAATTATTCACTCGATGAACAATTCGGCTGGTACGATCCACAGCACCGCACGGTTCTGCATCCGTGGGAGGCATTCAACCACGTCAATACGGCCCACTATTTGGAGTTTGATCGGGCCGAGGTTGCCAGCAAAGGAGTTCCCACACGCCACGGGACGGGAGAGGTCTATCAGGAGTGGGAAGATGTGAACGATCCCAATAAATATATCTACATGCCCACCGAAATGCTGCACGGTTTGTACGATGGTGGGAGTGGTGCGGGGCTTGAAGCTTACTGGGAGATGATGCGACAGAGCCCGGTTCTTGGGGGAGCTTTCCTGTGGGTGCTTTTTGATGAAGGGATCAAACGAGCCGACGGCACGATCGACTGTGCTGGCAATCAAGCCCCCGATGGTATTGTTGGTCCGTATCGAGAACGTGAAGCGAGTTTCTATACGATTCAAGAGATTTGGTCGCCTGTACAAGTTAGTTTGAGTGATAAGAGTTCGCTTGAGATCAAGAATGAGTACAGCTTTACAGATGTTAGTGAATGCAAGTTAACCTGGCAGCTACGAAAATTCAGCCAGCTTGATGACCCTGAAGCAGGCTACGAAGTTCTGGCCGAAGGGGAGCCCGCGTTGCCCTCCATTGCTCCAGGCAAAAAAGGAACGCTCCAACTTGATCTGCCAAATGATCAACATTCGGCAGATTGCTTGGCAGTACGAATTGACAACCCTCAGGGGCGTGAACTGTGGACATGGGTCTGGCCTTTATCAGACTTGCCGCCGAAAGCATTCATGGAAAATGACAATCGGCTCGGTAGCGTAGTGATTAGTTCGACTGAAAAGGAGATTTCAGCGGTGGTCGGAGATCTTCAGGTAGCGATTGATAAGCAATCAGGGATGCTAGAGGGAGTGCGACGGGGGGATCAAAAGTACTCACTATCCAATGGCCCAGAAGCTACGACAGTACCGTCTTCGCTGATTTCACTGAATCACAGAATGGAAAACGAAGTTGCACTGATTGAGGGAGAATTCTCTGGTGGGCTGCGAAGTGTCACGTGGGCGATTCATCCTAGCGGTTGGATCGACTGCACCTATGCGTATCAAGCGAAAGGAGAGTCCGACTATTTCGGTGTAACATTCGATTATCCTGCCGAATTTGTCCAAGGGAAGAAATGGCTCGGAAACGGGCCGTTTCGGGTTTGGAAGAATCGCCGACGGGGTGGGACCCTTGGGGTCTGGGAAAACGAACAGAACGAAACGATTACAGGCTACTCGGAATGGGACTACCCGGAGTTTGCAGGTTGCTTTTCCGATGTGCATTGGATGCGATTGCAAACGAGTGAAGGACCGATTACGGTCGTGCCTCATGATCGAGAAAGTTACTTGCAAGTCCTTTTGCCTGAACAGCCTCCAGAAGATTTTGTGGGGAAAACAAAATTCGAACTTCCCCAGTGTGGGATAGCATTGCTCGATGCCATTCCAGCGGTGGGAAGTAAATTTAAAACCCCAGAAACCACTGGCCCGCGTGGTCAGCCCAATGTGGGTAAGGGCATATATGAGGGAAAGGTAAGCTTCTATTTCGGGGAATAAGAATTGGCAAGCTTGCTGAGAAAGCGATAAAAAAGTCTTTGTAGATATTAATCTGCGTTCTTAGGTGAGACGCGTGATAGTTCCGTCAAACGCCGGACAACTTCCTCGGCACTGCCGGTCTCGGCTTGGATTGAGAGTTGCCGATCGGCGCAGCTTGGCTCCGAGGCAATCTGGCGACATCGCTCCAAGTGATGTTCACAAGCGAGTTGCTTTGCCATCGGTGTGAGGTGATCGACGAGTTTATTGACGCTCTGTTCGACTGTTACGACCTGATAAGTGAAGGAATCGACTAGTTGAGCAGCAGTGCCGTAGCGGGCGGCCCGCCACTTGTTTTGCCGCACCATCATCGGATGGCAGTCGTGCTGGTAGGTGCCGTTGTCGATCTCATCAGAGAGGGTCTTCACCAAGCATTGCACCAATGCCGCGATGGCCAACGTGTCTTCCAAACTGCCCGGCATGTCGCAAACACGGACTTCCACCGTGCCGAAACTGTGATGAGGTCGCACATCCCACCAAATTTCGCGGATCGTGTTGATAAAACCAGTGTCGACCATGTGATTCACAAGCCACACGTACTCGCTCCAGTTTCGCATCAAGGTTGGTAAGCCTGCCGTCGGCAAGCCTTCCATGATCTTCGAGCGGTAGGATTGTAACCCAGTCTGGCGGCCTTCCCAGAAAGGGCTGCTGCTTGATAAAGCCAGCAAAGTGGGGAGGTGTCGGAGAATGCGGTCGCAGATCATGACTGCTTTGTCACCGGAATCGACTCCTACATGGATATGTAGGCCAAAGGTTACCAAGCGACGTGCTAATTCTTGGAGGAGTTGGACCAGATCCAAGTACCGTTCTGTGTCGGTGACCATCTGTTCCTGCCACGGCGAGAACGGATGGGTTGCTCCCCACCAGAGTCCCATTCCCAATTGATCGGTTGCCGCTTCTACCGCAACAATCTTCTCGCGAAGATCCTTCTCTGCATCATCGACCGTTTCACAAACCCCTGTGATGATTTCGACAACACACTGCATCAGCTCGGGCTTGAGCGATTCAGTCAGTTTTTCGGGCACAAGCTCGGCAACTTGATCGAAGGCACTCGTTAAGGCCATCGTGCGGCCATCAACTATTCCCAACTCAATTTCAACACCGAGAGTGGGTCGATCGTTCGCGTTGAATTCGATCTTCGCCATGTTCATTTTATCTGAGGTTCACAAGCCGCTACGACTGCGCGGACTAAAACTCGGACACCGATCTCTAATGCCGTCTCGTCGATGTCAAACTTGGGGGTATGTAAGGGCGTGATCGCAGCAAGATCGGCTGCGCAACCAAGTCGGAACATGGCCCCCGGCACGTGTTCAAGGTAGCAGGCAAAGTCCTCACTTCCCATGCTCGGGCGCGTAATCAGCTGCACATTTTTAGCCCCCACGACCTCTTCGCCGGCTTGCCAAATCAGGGAGGTTGCGGCAGCATCGTTGACCACTGAGGCAATACTTGCGTCAAGGGTAAGCTCGATTTTTGTACTCGTGATTCCTTCCACTCCGCGAATCACTTGATGAATTTGATCAATTGTACGTGAGCGAACCCCCGAGTCGAGAGTACGCATGGTGCCACGTAGTTCCACCTGATCTGGTATGACATTCGGATTGGTGCCTCCCTGGATGCTGCCAAAAGTCAGCACGACAGCATCCTGAGTATCGGTAGCCCGTGGCACGAATTGGTAGAGCGAATTGATCAACTGTGCTGCCGCGGCAATCGGATCACGAGATTCGTGAGGCCGGGCC
Source organism: Bythopirellula goksoeyrii (assembly GCF_008065115.1). Classification (NCBI taxonomy): domain Bacteria; kingdom Pseudomonadati; phylum Planctomycetota; class Planctomycetia; order Pirellulales; family Lacipirellulaceae; genus Bythopirellula; species Bythopirellula goksoeyrii. Next base: position 1,714,122 of record NZ_CP042913.1, read on the forward strand.
GCGTGACCACCGCGGCCAGTGATCGTGAGATGCACAGCATCGCAGGACGCCGTCATCGGTCCGCTGCGAAGGGCAATTTCGCCGGTTCGCCGAGTTGGATCGACATGTAATGCAAATATCTTCTCGACGCCTACCAGGACATCAGTTTCAATCATCTGTGCCGCGCCAGTAGCAGTTTCTTCGGACGGCTGAAAGATGACGCGCCAGTTGATTGGCCACGGCAACGAGCCACTTTCTGTGAGTAGCACCAAAGCCTGCACCACTCCAAACGCAATGGAAGTATGAGCGTCGTGGCCGCAAGCATGCATGATCCCTGGATGGGTGCTCCGATACGGCGTGGTTTTTTCATCTTGAATTCGCAACGCGTCGATGTCACCACGAACAGCGATGCGGCCCAACACAGAATCCTTCTCTGAACCACCGTCTGCAATGGCCCCGCAACCCTCGGGGCCCATCTGAACTTCGACACCTAATTGCCCCAGCAGTTGATACAAGTGCATGCTCGTGGCAAGTTCGACGCCACTTGGTTCCGGATGGGCGTGGAGATGCCGCCGAAGGTCGCGGACCTCATCACGCTTTTCAGAGATGATCGCGTCAAGACGTTGCTTCCAAGATTCGGGCATACGCTACTGACTTGTGCGAAATGAAGAGATTAGAGGCTAGAGGCTGGAGGTTCGAGTGGAACAAATTCTGGCACGATTAGTTCTGGTAAGATTCCCTGTTCATGGCCCATGGCTAGAAATCGCGTGACTGCCTCACGGCCTTTGGGGCCGAAGTCGAGTGTCCAATCATTGACATACATTCCCACGAATCGGTCTGCCTTATTGCGATCGAGATCCCGACCATATTGCAGAGCGTAGTCGAGCGCTTCCTCGCGATGATCAAGACCATACTTTATGCTCTCGTACAGCAATCTCTGAACTTGATCGATGGTTTTGGGGCCGAGGTCTTTGCGAATCCCATTTGCCCCCAAAGGAAGTGGCAACCCAGTCAAGTCATGCCACCAAACTCCCATGTCGACCACGAGTTGAAGGTCACTCTGACCATAAGTCAACTGACCTTCATGGATAATTAAGCCCGCATCGAGTTTCTTCCCCTGATACTCGCCGCGAACGGTGGCAGGAATAATCTCGTCAAACGGTACAACGACATATTCAAACTCTTGCCCGAGGCAAAGTCGCAAAGCGAGAAATGCGCTGGTCAATTTACCGGGGATGGCAATCACTTTTTCTCGCAGGTCCTCTACGGAGCATGCCTCTTTGGCAACGACCATGGGACCGTAATTGTCACCCATACTGGCCCCGCAACTGCAAATCGCATACTTATCGTGCAAAAAGGCATAGGCGTGGATGCTGATAGCGGTGAGTTCCAATTCGCCCTCAAACGCTCGCTCATTGAGTGTTTCAATGTCAACCAACTCGTGGGTAAACACATAGCTACCCGTGTCGACACAGCCATTGGTCAAGGCGTGGAACATGAACGCATCATCGGGGTCAGGGCTGTGACCAACGCGGATAAGTTTCTTGGTTTCGGTAGCAGGCAATTTCTTAGCTCCAACTGGAATAACAGAGGACTTAAGTCACCGATGATAGGGCCGATCGGCTCGCTACGTCAACCACTTCGTCCGTAGCCGTGCCGCGCCACGGCACACCGCCTAGAGAAGTTTCCCGGAGGATGCGGTCCGCGAGCAAGGAAATTCCAAGGATAAGTAGAGCTTGGTTCTAACCACCACCTGCTACCTTTGAGATCAAGATTTTACCCCTCGGTTGCAATTAAGGGTCATCAAAGCGAAACGTTGCTATTTCGCCGATTGGCAAGGCTTACGAGTTGGTAGAATTGTTAGCTGGTATTTTGGCAACTTTGCTGATGCTTTTCTCTCGAGGTGAATGATGTTCTTCTGCTCATGCAACAGGTTGGCTAGGCTGGTGGTGCTTGGAGCGATGTTTGGGCATCTTGACGGAGCGCCGGTTCAAGCTGCAGCGCCTGTTGATTTTGGGGTCAATTTTCAAGTCTATGGCTCCGAGGTGTTCGTGCAGTATCGTGCGTGGTGGCCAGAAAACTTTGATACACTGAAAGGCTTGATTTTCAGTTTTCCAGGCTCACGTGGTGACCAGCGAGGCATCGCGGGAAACGGCCTCTGGCAATTTCGCTTGTCACAGATGGGCTACGGAATCGTTGGCTTTCGCGACTTGCTCGATTTTGGCTATGACTACTGGGGAGAAAACGACGCTGAGGTGCAAGCCAATTTTCAAGGCGTACTCGACTCGATCGCCGCGGCTTCAGGGCATTCTGAGCTAAGTAACGCACCTGTACTTCTCGATGGTGTTTCCAAAGGGGGATATTCAGCAGGCTACTTAGCTTCGTTCGTGCCGGACCGTACGCTGGGATTCATTGCCGACAAAGGTTTCGCGACTGGTGTACTCGATAGCACGCGGCCAACAGCGCCGGGAATCGTAATCGCCGGAGAGCGTGACGACGTCGTGCAGCCGTATTTCTTGAACCAGGATTTCCTGGAGAGTCGCGCGGTCGATGGCCATACTGCTTACCTTGTGGAATGGCGCACCACACATCGCGAGACGACTGAGGCCTTTCGCTTGGCTTTAATGGATCAGTGCATGCGGGCTCGCTATCCTGTTGGGCAATTGCCTTCTTCCGAACCAGACGATCCGCTCATGCTCAATGATCCGTCAGGTTTCTTGGCTGAGACCAGTATATTCGACCCGGCGCTGGGACAACTGTTCAATCCTGATCCAATCATCACACCAGAAGCAGTCTATCCACTCGACTCATCGAAAGCCTCATGGTTGGCGTCTGAGACTTTGGCGTTGCTCTACCGCATTCAGAATGAGAATACCCAACTGGGGTCCAAGGTGCAGTTCTCTCCGGTTGCACCCTTCAACGGCAAGGTCGATCTCTCGGTACAAATCACGGGGATCGAATCGACCCGATTGTGGCTCTATCACGAATCGGAATTGCTAGGTGAGTTCGATCCATCGCAGGGGCCTGTCAAGTTTAGTTACGTGGCCAAGGAGAATGGTCTGCAAACATTCTTTGCGATTGCAGAGTATTCTGACGGAGGAGTGCTCAAGACCACGGGCAACTATCTCCCGACAGTGGTTGCCGGTGCAGTAGTCGTTCCAGAACCAGCGACCGCGATCCTCTTGGCGGTGTCGAGTTGCACGATACTGCTGCCTCGATCGAACGGAAGAATTCTCCCGCAAACTCACGTGCTTGAACCACAATTGGTCAAAGCACGAGTCCCAAATCGCAAGGCATCAGCATTGAGCCACCAGGGCCGAACCGGTTCATTGCTGAGCGCAGTCTAAACGCAATTCAAATCCTAATTCCTGCAAAAACGGGTTTAAAAGCTTTACAAAGTTTGACATCGTTTTCAGGCTCCCTAACAATGGAAGCACTCTTGTCATTTCCCTTTTTTGTGCTTTTTCGTAGCTGGAAACAATTTGTCACTAGTTAGAACTATCTCTAGTTCCGCCTTGCCCCTTTCATCTTAGTCTTGGAGAGAATCATATGCGTAGGATTCAGATTGGCACTCTATTCGGCAGTGTTTTAGTCTTTCTAGTTTTTAACAGTAGTGTTTTTGCGCAGAACGAAGCAAGCTTCACAGAATTTCAGTGGATTGGTGGTACCGGTTTGCAAACTTGGCAGAGCGGTGCCAACTGGGATTTGCCTGATTTTCCGAATGACACGGATCCTCTCGACATGGACTATCCCACAGCCGATCTCTCCGTAGGGTTGGGGGCCAATCTCAACGTCAGCATTGGTACTAGCGCCGTTACTGTTGCTGGACTAGCGATGGGAGGGACTTCGGGTGTGGTGACTAGCGAAATATCCAGCGGTGGACCTGCCGGCATTCTGCATTTCAAGAACTACTTCGAACCTGAAGGTCTATTAACCGAAAAGGATGCCGACTTTGACAACGATGGATTGGTGGCGGGTAGCGATTTCTTGATCTGGCAACGGAACTATCTCTTCCAAAACACGGGTCCGGACAACATTAATGATCAGGGGGATGCCAACGACGATGATTCCGTCAATGGTGTTGATCTTATGATCTGGCAAGAACAGTATGGTCTTGGCAATAGCTTTTTCACACAGGGTGATGCGTTTCTAAGGAGCGGAGGCGTAGCTGGCTCGGTGAATCGAATCACGGCTCCGATTCATCTTGAAGATGAGCCACTGGAAATCGATGCCATCAATCCCCTGGTGATTGATGTTGGCGCCAATATTACTAATAGTGCCCCAGATTTGACCAGCAGTTCCAGAATCAGCGTGCTTAGGGGCACAGTTACCATCAACAGTGAGATTGTCGTAACGGATGTTGATACCACGCCCATGAGTGGTGGGACCGATCTCACTCTAAGGGCTACCGCTAGCAGGGCTGATGGAAACGGCGCAACCTTGATCCTCAATGGCATCGTCCGAGACGCCAATCCGGCTCAAACTGGCAGCGTTACATTTGGCGGAGGAGATGGCCGGATAGAAATCTACGGTGACAATGACCTCGGAGGCACCGTTAGAACCGGTGGTGCCGAAATAGTCCTAGGTCACGATCACGCCTTGGGCGTGAGTTCTCTGGCCCCTTTCACTCCCGCTCATGTGCGTCCTGGAGGCACCTTCATCTCGGATAACGACAATCGCAACATTCCAAATAAGTTCACGCTGCAAAGTAACTTCAATTTTGCTGGCGACAAGACGCTTACTCTTTCTGGTGAAATAACACAAACTAACAACCGAGGTTTCAATAACAATATTGAAGCTCCCGGCGAGCTGATCCTAGATGGTCTGCTTAATATTTGGGAGGACGACGAAGCTCTACTTCGAGAGTTTGATTTCTTCGGAACTGGCACCACGCGGATTACTGGGCTTATCCGCGATGATTTCCTCTTTTCTGGTCAAGACCGGCGAATCAACCAGTCGGGGCCTGGCGTGTTGATCATTGACGTGGGCTTAGGTGACAATAACCATTCGGGGCCCACAACGATTTCTAGGGGTAATTTTCACTACGCAAATAACGATTCTCTGAATGTTGGAGGGGGATTGATAGTGTCTTCTGGCGGCGCGATAGGAGTCGACACGGGAGTTGCCACGAATTCGACATTCCTTCAAAAAATCGATCCGACAAGTACCGGTGGCTTGATGCTGGCTGCAAGCGATGCCTCTGCGAATCTGGATTTCACGAGCTTCCCTCTATCGAATGCTGGCAACATGACTGTGGCCGCCCCTGAGACTGGTCTCACCTATACAGGGATTATAACACCTGCGAACTCAACTTATGGACTCGGTGGTGGTTCTGGGACTTTGACTTTGCCAAACGCTCAACTATCAGGTGCGAATGCCCTGGAAGTGAGAAACGAAGGGACGGTCGAGCTTCTTGGAGATAACACCTATTCGGGTACGACTTCGATTGTTTTGAGATCTGGCAGTGGAGACCCGCCTACTCTTGTGGTCGACAAACTTACCAACGGAGGAGTAGCAAGTAGCATTGGCTCCTCATCATCCGATGCATCGAATCTGTACATTCAAGGAGCAACACTCAAGTATGTTGGAACGGGTGACTCTACCGATCGCCTATTTACTATCGGTACGAAGGGTTTGACCATTGATTCATCAGGAACTGGTGCCGTTGTATTTTCTAATACTGGTCTGCTAGGTCGCGACGATGCAGAGAGTAGGCTAGGCACACTTGATGATTTTAGCGGACGGCCAGATGAGATAGTCGAGATTGACGACACCAGTGACATCGTTGTTGGCATGGCAGTCAGCGATCCTGATGGTGGGGGTACTTTCACTCAAGCTCCTTGCGAACCGAGTGGTGCCAACTGCATCCCCGTGGATACGGTGGTTACGAGTGTCGGAACTCATTCCGTCGTAATCAACAACTCTTTTCCATTCATACTGAAAGAGAATACGACCATAGTTTTTGGAACCGTGGAAAGAACGTTGACACTGGCTGGTACAAATGCCAATGACAATACACTGGCATCCGTCATTAGTGATTCCGGTTTAGGTGGTGTTGTGAGCGTCGATAAGGTAGATGCCGGCAAGTGGATTCTCTCAGGTGCCAATACATATACTGGCAGCACGACAGTGACTGAGGGGATTTTGAGCATTACCAACGGCTACTTGGCTGATACTTCAACGGTCAATTTAAACAGCAGTGGTATGCTTGATCTCGATTTCACCGGTGCTGATGTGATCGACAGTCTCGTCCTGGATGGAGTTGCGCTATCCGATGGGATTTACGGAGCCACAGACGGTGGCATGGGCTACAATGTTTTGGCCGCTCTCTCTGGCAGTGGTTTTCTCAATGTCGGCAATGTTCCATTCCCACTTGTTGGTGCCTTAGCAGCGGTACCAGAGCCGAGTGCTCTGCTGCTGGTTTCGATTGCCTGCCTGGGATTGGCTGGAACGAGAAAACAAGTTCGTCGATCCTAGAATGTCTGCATATTCATGAGCGCAAAGCCCGGGTCTGGTGCGAATCAGTCCCGGGCAGATTTTGCGCTGTTCGACAAAGACTCCCCCTGCGGTGTCAAACCGAGGAGTATTGAGTACGGCATTATCCAAAGCTCAATCGCTTGTCCCAGCTTGCAGGATACTGACGGAATACTAGGATTAAGTGTCTTACCTCACATTCATGGCGGATTTCTAGTTTGCAATAGGAAGAGTATTCACTCAGTCCAACGCCAGCAGTTATAAACAACCAAAAGGGGTGATCCATGGCCTCCCGACATCGCTTTAATCTTAAGTCATCGTTCGCCACCCTCTTGGTTGTCGGCGTTCTGTTCGCCAGTGCTGCCGGTTGTTCTGGGGCTAAATCAGGAACTGACAGAATCCAAGAGGGGGAGTCTGCCAACACCGTGAGCGGTGGAGGTGAACTCGGAACTGACCAAAGTGATTCAATAGGTGGGAAACGAAAAATTGCCGTGGTGATCTCTACTTTGAACAACCCGTGGTTTGTCGTGCTCGGCGAAACGGCTCGCGATCGGGCAATCGAGCTCGGCTACGAAGTCACTTTATTTGACTCGCAAAACGACACCTCAAAAGAGGCTGCCCACTTCGACAATGTGATTGCTGCGGAGTACGGAGCAATCCTTTTCAACCCGACTGATGCGGACGGTTCTGTAGCGAATGTTAAACGTGCGAAGGATGCCGGTATCCCCGTGTTCTGCATTGACCGAGAAATAAATTCCACCGACGCCGCTACTGCACAGTTGTTGTCCGACAACTATTCTGGCTGCGTCGAGTTGGGAAAGTACTTTGTCGAACAAGTCGGAAAGGAAGGCAATTACGTTGAACTATTGGGGCTGGTCGGAGACAACAACACTTGGAATCGATCGAAAGGTTTTCACAGTGTGGTGGATCGGTACGAAGGACTGGAAATGGTCGCCCAGCAACCGGCCGACTTTGATCGGAACAAGGCATTGGAGGTGATGGAGTCCATGCTGCAGTCGCATGACGATATTTCGGCTGTCTTCTGTGGCAACGATGCCATGGCGATGGGGGCGTATCAGGCGTTGCTTGGAGCAGGGAAAAGCGATGAAATCAAGATATTTGGCTACGACGGGTCCACGGATGTTGTTCAATCCATCGCTGACGGGAAAATCACAGCGACTGTAATGCAGTATCCCAAACTGATGGCAATGAAGTCGGCGGAGTTCGCCCACGAATACCTGGCCAATGGAAAACGGGACTTTCCACAAAAGATTCCTGTTAATGTCGATCTTGTCAGCGCGCAGAATATCGATCAATTCACCGGCTTTGGAAAGAAAGATTGATGAAGCTGCTCAATCCTGCTCGGCTGGCAATTTGCACGTTGATAGTATGTGTGTTGCTCTATTTTTTTCCGCTGTTCAGAATTAGCAAGCTAGGGTCATCTCCCACCTCTGCTTTGGATTCGAAGGCACGATCAGTCCTCGATACAGCTAGTCCGAAAAAGTTGTCGTCGCCCGACGTCACTACCTATATTGAGAAACTGTGGACCGATCGACTTCCCGAGGCCGCCGGGAATGCAGCATCCGTTGACGAAGTGTTGGCTATGGCTGCGGCAGATCCTGCTCGCGCTCGACAAGAGTATGGTCGAGAAGTTGGATTGGGGGGGCCCACGTTCTTTTTTCTACGAGGCCGCGGTCGAATAGAGAGCGTCGATCAGGACGAATGCCTTGTGATTATCGAGGGCCAATCGCAGCCTATCGTGCTAGAAATCGGTATTCTTCTGGGCAATGCGGTTCGTGATGCAACCGGACTGGTCAATGTGGGCGAGTTTCCCAACTCGCAGGAATTCAACCGACTGTCGGCAGAGTTGAACGAGCGTTGTGAATCGCAAGTGATACGTCCCGTTCGCGACTTTCTGGTCGTGGGCACCCACGTAAAGTTTGTCGGGTGTGGTGAAGTCCGCAACAACAAGGATTTTGATCCACTCAAACTGATTCCTGTTCAATTGACGGTACTCAATCCAGCGGAGCAAATCGAATGAGCGCAGCTTCGCCGAGTGCGGTACCGGTGCTGTCGGGCCGTGGTATCGTCAAGAGGTACCCCGGTGTACTGGCATTGGACCATGTGGACTTTGAAATCCATGCCGAGGAAGTCCACGGACTAATTGGAGAGAATGGGGCTGGCAAAACGACGTTGATGCATATTCTCGCCGGTGCGCAACAACCCTCCGAAGGTAAGATTGAGTTGGATGGCCAGCCGGTGCGTTTCGCCAATGCTAGCGAAGCACTGCAGCAACGCATCTGCATCGTCTATCAAGAACTGAATCTGATCCCCCATCTGTCCGTCGCAGAGAACGTTTTTCTCGGGCGCGAGATACTCACAGCCACCGGACTGATCGATGCCAAATCACAATATCTGCGCTGCGAGAAACTGCTTGCGCCACTCGACCCATCCATCGACCCTCGTTCATCGGTAAACGCACTGCGAGTTGGCCAACAGCAGATCGTCGAGATCGCCAAGGCACTCAACTCCGAGGCTCGCGTTATTTTCATGGACGAACCGACTTCTGCGATTAGTGATTCTGAAGTTGAGGTGCTATTCAAACTGATCGACTCGCTACGGAAGGACGGAATCGCAATCGTCTATGTCTCGCACAAGCTCGACGAACTGCTGCGAATCACTGATCGGATCACAGTCCTGCGCGACGGCAAGTATGTCGACACTGTGACGACATGCGATGCACAGCAGGAAACGATTGTCCGGCTGATGGTAGGTCGTGATCTTAGCGAAATGTACACTCAGCACGCTGCGGAGAGTGGCGAGGAAGTCCTTAGGGTCGATTCCATCAGCCAACAGTCCGGCATTGGAGAACGCTTGCGGGTCGATGGTGTGTCTTTTTCTGTCGCCGCTGGTGAAGTGTTGGGGATTTTTGGCCTGATGGGGGCTGGACGTACGGAACTCTTGGAATCCATATACGGACTTCATCCGAACACAACGAGTGGAACAGTTTCCATTCATGGCCAACGCTGCGACCTCCGCTCACCAGCAGCCGCGATGCGACATGGCATCGGACTTGTGCCTGAGGATCGGAAAAGGCAAGGGTTAGTCTTGGGGATGAGTGTTGAGAACAACCTCAGCTTGTCGAATATCGGACTCATCGAATCGTATGCATTCCTTAATCAACGGCTAGAGCAACGGCTTGCCGAAAACTATGTCGAGCAACTGTCGATCAAAACGCCGTCGGTGCGTCAGAAGGTAAGTGTCTTGAGCGGCGGAAATCAGCAAAAAGTTGTGTTGGGCAGAGTACTCAGCATGGCTCCCCGTGTGCTGTTGCTCGACGAACCAACACGCGGAATCGATATCAACGCCAAGCGGGAAATCTACGCACTTGTCGATCAACTAAAACATCAAGGCTTGGCAATTGTTGTGGTGTCGTCAGAACTTCCCGAACTGTTGGGAATTTCGGATCGAATCATGGTAATGTGCGAAGGCCGCAAAACGGCCGAATTCCACCGAGAGCAGGCGACCGAAGAAGTTGTAATGCAGGCCGCAGTCCCCGGTTTTCAGATCGAGGCAGCTGCGCATGCATAAGTCGTCAATGGCCCTTGTGAAATTCGTTAGCCGATTTCAATCGCTGCTGGTGCTGATGCTGATGGTTATCGCCATCAGTTTGCTTTCAGATCGGTTCCTGACAGCCGCCAACGGGTGGAATATTATGCGGCAGATTTCGGTAAACGTCTGTCTGTCGATAGGTATGACGATGATCATCATCGCCGGTGGCATTGATTTGTCGGTGGGGTCGATACTCGCGCTGGCAGGAGCGGTCACCGCTGGACTGATCAAGTCTCCGATGCCGATTCCCTGGTTGGGGATTCAGTTGGATTTTACCCTGGCTGGTGCCCTACTCGCTGGGATAGCAGTTGGCATGCTGCTGGGGTGGTTCAACGGTCTGATGATCACACGGGTTCGCATACCGCCATTTGTTGCAACGCTCGGCATGCTCAGCATTGCCCGTGGTCTGACCATGTTATGGACAAAAGGCTTTCCAATCACCGGTCTGGGTTCCTCGTTCGCTATCATTGGCACAGCAAGTTTCTTGGGGGCGCCGGTTCCGGTTTGGATCTCGGGGTTGTTAGTGCTCCTGTTCATTATCGTAACCAACAAAACTCGCTTCGGTCGCTACATCTATGCGGTCGGAGGCAACGAGCAAGCTGCGCGTCTTTCAGGTCTAAACGTCGATCGAATCAAGTTGTGGGTCTACACGATTGCAGGTGGTTTGTCGGCAATAGCCGGTCTGATCGCGACCTCACGTCTTGATTCAGCCCAGCCCAATGCGGGAATTGGATACGAGTTGGATAGCATCGCAGCCGTGGTCATTGGTGGTACGTCTCTTTCCGGTGGACGAGGTTCTATCTGGGGAACTGTAATTGGTTGTCTGATTATTGGTGTCCTCAATAGCGGATTGGTGCTGTTGGATGTTTCCCCGTTTTGGCAACAGGTCGTCAAGGGAGTAGTCATTCTCGTGGCAGTTGCAATTGATCGACTGAGAAATCAAGAAGACGATTAGCAAGTATTTTTAATTGCTCAGCAAAGGGATAGTTGCAAGCGTAAACAGCAGGCAACTGCCGGCTCGTTGCAACGGAATGTCTTTGGAATGCAAATAATTCGACCAGCGCCCTAATCCCTCGTCTACTTGCTACTGGCAGATATCGTGATTTGCTATCATAGAAGCCTCGTTCGAGTCTTTTGCTTGTGCCTATTGCACCCTGAAAATCAGTCAGACCATGCCCAATTCAGGACATACGGTATCAAATAGAAAGCAGGGCTTTACATTGGTAGAGCTGCTTGTCGTGATTGCCATCATTGGAGTCTTGATTGCACTTCTGTTGCCTGCAATTCAAGCAGCCCGAGAGTCGGCCCGTATCACACAATGCAGGAACAATCTGCACCAAATCAGTGCAGCCATGCTTCACTATGAATCGACGCACCAATTTTTCCCGGCTGGTGGTTGGAGTTCCAAGTGGATCGGCGATCCAAACGTAGGTACCGGTCCCAGGCAGCCAGGGAGTTGGATCTATCAGTCGCTCCCTTTTTTGGAACAACAATCAATCGCCTCGCTTGGCTTAGGGATGGAGGGGGACGACCTGAAAGCAGCTCTCACCGAGGTTGGCAAATCAGTGATTCCTATTCTCAATTGCCCGAGCCGACGTTCTGCAGAGCTCTATCCTGCCTTGGATTGGATAACTTGGAATTATTCACCTCTTGAGTACGCTGCAAAAAGCGACTATGCCGCCAATGGTGGTAACAAAGTGAACATCAATCGTGTTTCCGGACCAATTCCAAGATTTCCATTTGTTCGATCCGATTGTCGTGAGAGATTTCCTGCTTGCAATTGGATGACCAATCTACGTTGGACTGAAAATAATTGGAATGGAATCGTGGGCGATCACAGCGGCGCTTCCATCCGAAGCATCACTGATGGGACCTTCCAGACATTTCTCGCCGGCGAAAAATGGGTTCTTGAAATGTACTACAGCATCGTGAGTATCGATGCATCAGCCGATAACTCCACGAATAGGATGGCCGCTGACAATCCGGGCGACAAGAACTCAATGTTTGTAGGCTTTGACTATGATACCGTACGAGTCGCCAATGATAGTTCTTTGCCAAGACGTGATTCGGAGTATGACCTGAAGAACGGACAACAGGACAAGAAGGGAACCCATTTCCAGGAGCGATTTGGCAGCGCTCACACGGCGGGGGTTAATCTTGCTAAGTGCGATGGATCAGTAAGCACATGGAACTTTGACGTGGATTCATCGGTCTGGTCAAACATGGGAGCCAAAGATGATGGCAAACTATGAAGGTGTTCTTTATCCATCGGCTTGCCAAGAGAAAAAACGGTATGATCCCAAGCTTGTTCATACAGACTGAGACAGTTGTCGTGCCGCGTTCTCTCGGACCAAGTAGCCAGAATCTATTCATGTTTCGATCAAATTTAATACTTGCGGCCGTATGGTTTGTGGCGATTGGCTTTGCGTGGGAGTCGTTCCTTCTGGCCAGCGATAAAGTAATTGGTGCTGACGGTGCCCTGGACGGCCATCGACACAGGGTGTTGGTCTCCACGGACATTGGAGGGACCGATCCAGACGATTTCCAATCGATGGTACATCTACTGCTCTATGCGGATGTCCTACATATCGAGGGGCTCATTTCTTCGCCCTATGGGCCGGGTGGCAAGAACAACATCCTAGAGGTCATCGACGCGTATGCGGAGGACTACGAACACCTCGAATCACATTCCGACAGGTATCCATCGCCCGATGCACTCCGAGCTATCTGTAAGCAAGGCGCTATCAATACGCCAGGTGCCTCTGGAGTTGACGAGTCGACCGAGGGATCGCAGTGGATCATCAAGTGCGCAAAGCAGAACGACCCACGACCGCTGCACGTGCTTGTCTGGGGTGGTATTGAGGATCTGGCGCAAGCACTCCACGATGCACCAGAAATCTTACCTAAGTTGCGGGTTTATTTTATCGGCGGTCCGAATAAGAAGTGGAGCGTGGATGCCTACAATTACATCGAGCAGAACCATCCTCAACTCTGGATGATCGAGGCGAACGCCACGTATCGCGGTTGGTTCACCGGTGGAATTCAGAAAGGTGAGTGGAACAATAAACAGTTCGTCGCAAAACACATTGCAGGGCATGGTGCACTGGGTGAGTTTTTTGTAAACGCAAAGGACGATATCAAGATGGGCGATACGCCGTCCGTTGCTCGCTTGCTGCGCGGTGCATCCGGCGATCCCTCCCAGCCTGGTTGGGGCGGGAGATTTGTGCCTATCTGGGATGGGCGCAAGACGATCTTCGATCGATTGACCACTGAGGCGGACACGGCGGAATTTTTTGGAGTGGCCGAATTTTCGCTGCGCAAACCGGAGGGATTTTCCGATCAGAACACCGCTGCCATGATTTTCGACGGTGGAATGCCGATCTCCACCGGAGTAATCGAAGGAGATGTCTTGCGTTTTCGCTTTTCACCACGTGATGCGAAAGTTTGGACGTATGTGATCAAGAGCGATTTCGCCGGACTCGACGGAAAGTCAGGTAAGTTTGACGCCGTGCCGCCGCCGACTTCACGGACAAGCAGGCGGTCCACATTCCATCCCAACTGGTGGATTGACGATCCGGATCCGGCAGCAGCGGAAGGTGTTCATCCCGGTGCCAAAAGTGTGAGCCAATGGCGTGTGGATTTTCTTAGTGACTTTGCCGACCGAATGGACCGCTGCAATTCGAAGTAGCCCACGACGACCCGCACCAATCAAACCGAAAACCCATGAAATCACATTCGACCCTTTGTCTGCTTGTAACTCTCTTTCTGAGTGTTTGCACTTATTCGTACGCCGCGGAAGCCAAGCCTCGAGTGCTTATTCTCACGGACATCGAGAATGAGCCCGACGACGCGCAATCTCTGGTGCGTCTTCTAACCTATGCGAATCAGTTTGACATCGAAGGGTTAGTTGCCACCACCTCGATCCATCAACAAGACAAAACGGCCGCCTGGCGCATCAAGGAGATCGTCGACGCGTACGGCCAGGTGCAGGCAAATCTTCTCTTGCATGAGCCCGACTACCCCACTGCAGAATACCTGCGATCTGTTATCTGCGAGGGGCGACCCGAGTATGGCATGAATGCCGTCGGTGAAAGCAAGGATTCCACCGGTTCGGAGTTACTTATCTCAGCCGTTGATCGCGACGACCCGCGACCACTCTGGGTTCCCGTTTGGGGGGGGCCGAATGTACTTGCTCAGGCGTTGTGGAAAGTGCGAGCCACCCGCTCACCGGAAGAACTCGCAAAGTTCGTCGCAAAACTGCGCGTCTATACCATCTCGGATCAGGACAATAGTGGACCTTGGATTCGTAAGACGTTTCCCGATCTCTTCTACATCGCGAGTCCCGGCATGCACGCAGGGGGGGCCTATCACTACGCCACCTGGAGCGGCATTAGTGGCGACAAGTTTCACGGCCGATTCACCGGAGCCGACTTTAGCCTCGTGGACAATGACTGGCTGGACCGGAATATCCGCCATAATAAAGGTCCCCTGGGGGCACAACACCCGCACACCGAGTTTCTCATGGAGGGGGACACGCCGAGCTTCCTCGGACTGGTCAACAATGGCCTGAATTCGCCTGAGAATCCCAACTGGGGTGGCTGGGGTGGCCGCTACGAGTTCTATACACCACGGATGCAGAAGTGGTTTCAGGAGCCTGAGACCCGCCCGTTCTGGACAAACGCAGTTGATGAAGTCCCGGGTTTCGATGGCAACTGGCATACGAGCAATCATGCGACCATCTGGCGCTGGCGATCCGCTTACCAGAACGACTTTGCTGCACGCATCGACTGGACCACCAAACCCTACGAACAAGCGAATCATCCGCCGGTCGTGAGGCTCGGCCACGCCACGGAGCTAGGTGCTAAACGGGGCGATAAAATCACACTCAGCGCCGAAGGCACAACGGACCCCGATGGCGATGAGCTTTCCTATGAATGGTTCTACTATGGTGAGGCAGGCAGCTTCACAACCTCTAACGGCCGCACAGGGCAACCACTTGAAATCAAAAACTTCGATCAGCAACAGGCGTCATTCACCGTTCCCGACGGACGTGTGATGCCCCCTGGCACCGGTACGATGCACATCATTCTGGCGGTTACCGACGACGGCACCCCGCGACTTACTCGCTACCAACGCGTGATCGTCACCGTAGGACCATAAATGCTCTCGCCAAAGTTTGGAATCCAAATGAAACAGCTTCAGATCAATAGGTGCCTTGCAAGATCACTCGTTTGCGCAGTCTTATTACTCCCATTTCAACTCGCGTATGCCGCCACCGAGACCGTGTCAAAACCGCGAGTCATCGTCACCAGCGACGGAGAGATAGACGATGAGTGTTCCATGGTCCGATTTCTTCTCTATGCCAATGAATGGGATATCGAGGGCATCATCACCTCTAGTTCCCAATACCATTGGCACGGACATAATTGGGCCGGCGATGACTGGATCCAGCCCTATCTGAAAGCCTATGCAACAGTCCATCCCAACCTAGTAAAGCACGACCCCCGGTACCCTACAGCAGACTATCTTCAAGCCCGTACCTTCCTCGGCAACGTGAAAGCGGAGGGCGAGATGGATGAGATTACTCCCGGATCGCATCACATCGTTAAGGTTCTGCTGGATGAGTCCGACAACCGCCCCATCTGGATTCAGGCTTGGGGCGGTCCTAACACCATCGCTCGAGCCTTAAGGACCATCGAAGATGAGCACCCAGAGAAGATGGCCTATGTGGCCAACAAGATTCGCCTGTTCTTTATCTGGGAGCAGGATTCGACCTATCAGCAATACATCCGGCCGCACTGGGGAAAGTACGAGATCCCGACCATCATTTGCGACCAGTTCTGGGCTATTGCCTACGAGTGGAACAAGATCCTGCCGGAAGAAAAAATAGCATACTTCAAGTCAGATTGGATGAAATCAAACGTTCTGAAAGATCATGGTGCGCTATGCTCACTCTACAAGGCCCACGTACCGGGAAGCCATGGACTGTCAGGTGACACAAACTTTGCTGATGGAGATTTCCGATCAGAGGGTGATTCTCCGGCATTCTTGCATGTGATTCCAACCGGATTGCGGAGCTCGGAGTCGCCCGGATACGGGGGATGGGGAGGGCGCTACAAGAATGTCCGAGATAACACCTGGCTCGATCCCGTTCCCGATCCAGACTACCGGTATCCCGTAGGTCGGTGGTTCACGCATTCGGCCTGGGGACGGAAGTATATGCGGGATAAATATCCCAATGACATGGATCGAATGCGGGAGTACTTCAAATCATTGGCGCGCTGGAGTGACGCCATTCAGAACGATTTTGCAGCGAGGGCTGACTGGTGCGTAAAGCCCTATGACGAAGCGAATCATCCACCCGTGGTTGCACTGGGTCACTCAAACGATCTAAATGCTCAGCCCGGGAAAAATGTGAAACTCAGTGCAGAGGGAACAAGCGATCCGGACGGCGACGTTTTGAAGTATCGTTGGTGGCAATATCGAGAAGCGGGAACCTACGGCGGAATCGTCGAAATCCGCGATGCCGAGAATCAGAATGCCTCGTTTAGGGTGCCCAGCGACGTCGGCAAAGGAAAGACTGTCCACGTTATTTGCGAAGTAACCGATTCCGGTACACCACAACTAACGAGGTACCAGCGAGTGATAGTCGAGGCTAAATAATGCGATCACATTCTATAAACTATTATCGCTTTTGCTTCTGTTTTACCTTGTCGGTTCTTTGGCTGCTGGCCCAGCAACTCCACGCTGCGGAGCAACACCAGCGGATGGTCGTGCTGACGGATATCGAGGCCGATCCTGACGATACCCAATCACTAGTCCGCTTGCTATTGTATGCGAATTGCATCGACATCGAGGCAATTGTTGCAACGACCTCTGTTCACCAGAAGAATCGCGTGGTTCCCGAGTCGATTCGAAGAGTCATCAAAGCATACGGCAAAGTCCACGCCAACCTTCAAAAGCACGATCCGGGATATCCAGCAGCGCAGGTCTTACTGGATCGCATCACGCAAGGCTTGTCCGAATACGGCATGAAGGGGGTCGGTGAAGGTCGGGACTCACCCGGTTCAGATCGGATCATCGAGCTCCTTGAACGCGCGGATGAACGCCCACTCTGGGTCTCGGTGTGGGGCGGTCCGAATGCCCTGGCCCAATCGCTCTACAAAATTCGGGAAACGCGAAGCGCGGAGGAAACCAAACGCCTGATCAACAAGCTTCGCGTCTACACCATCTCCGACCAGGATGACAGTGCCATCTGGATCCGCACCGAATTTCCGAAGCTATTCTACATCGTCAGCCCCGGACGCTACGGAAGATCGACGTGGACAGCAATCAACAACGAATTCGAAGGGATCGACAATATGACGATCAGCAATGATTGGTTGGCAAAAAATATCCAGCAAGGACACGGTCCGCTCGGTGCGGAGTATCCTGATGTCGCTTGGGGGATGGAAGGCGATACGCCTGCATTCCTGGGTCTCATTCCCAATGGATTGAACGTCCCCGACCGTCCGGATTGGGGCGGCTGGGGCGGCCGCTACGAACTCTACCAACCCAAGGACTCCGACATTGAAGTCGGCGGTTCGGTCGAAGGTGGGATCCCCATCGAAGCCGAGTCGCGGCCGATCTGGACGAACGCGGTTGATACGTATGCACCGCGGATCGCTCAGATGTATGGGCGGTCAGTTCGCCCGGCCGACCAAACGTTTTCGAACAACAAAGTGACTCTCTGGCGTTGGCGGGACCATTTTCAAAATGACTTTGCCGCACGCATGGATTGGTGCCTTTCTACCTATTCCGAGGCAAACCACCCGCCGGTGCCGGCACTCGCGCACCCAGAAGCGTTTGCAGTGAAGTCCGGAGAGGGCTTCCGCCTCGATGCGCAAGGCACGATTGATCCAGACGGTGACAACCTTAGCTATACGTGGATGCAATACCCGGAAGCCGGCTCAGCGCCGCTGGAAGTCGACATCGGCATCGGTCCGGAGAACGTCTATCAAGTCTACCGCGTCGCGCCGAACGTCACAGAAACCGAGACCTTACACTTCATCCTGAAAGTTACCGACAAAGGCAGCCCACCGCTGTCTCGCTACAAAAGAGTCATCGTCACGGTGGAGCCGGCCTTGTGATTTTGCGTGGGCATCGTCCGGCCTCTGGAACCTGAAGCTATGGTCACAAGCCGCGGCGGCCATCCGTCGGTTTAATTAAACTATTAGGCAATTTGCTAGGGAGTCTTTTATGTATGCAAGTGTTGGCAGGACAGTACTTTTGACAATTTTCATCTCCTTCCCTGAATGCAGTTTCGCCCAGGAGCAACTCGCCTTTCCCGGTGCTGAGGGCTACGGAAAACATACCGTAGGAGGGAGAGGCGGCGATGTCTACGAAGTCACCAATCTCAATGATTCCGGTGAAGGCAGCCTTCGAGAGGCTGTGGAGGCATCGGGGCCAAGAACCGTGGTGTTCAGGGTCTCCGGCACAATAGACCTCAAGAAGTCACTGAACATCAAGAAGCCCTACATTACTATTGCTGGGCAAACTGCGCCGGGAGATGGTATCGCCCTGAAAGGACACTCGCTAGGAATTGTCGCTAATGAGGTGATCATCCGTCATATCCGAGTTAGGTTTGGTGATGAATCTGGCGAAGACAAAGATGCAATCTCCGGCAGATATATGTCGAACATTATTCTAGACCATGTGTCAGCAAGCTGGAGTGTCGATGAGTGCGTTTCTATTTACCATTGTGAGAACATCACGGTTCAGTGGTGTTTGATTTCGGAAAGTATGTACAAGTCGAACCACAACAAAGGCAATCATGGGTTTGGAGGTATTTGGGGATCTAACCATAGCACCTACCATCACAATCTGCTAGCGCACCATTCAAGTCGAAATCCACGTTTCGCTTCAGGGTGCGGGAACACCGATTATAGAAACAACGTACTCTACAATTGGGGCTACAACAGTTGCTATGGCGGCGAAAAACATCAGCAAGGTAACCCTAAATTCAATTTCTCCAACATCAACATGGTAGCCAACTACTACAAGCCAGGACCGGCAACTAGGCCTAGCGAAGTAGCGTATCGCTTAGCGAATCCTACATCGCGCGATGGAGCCGATGATTATGGCAAGTGGTATGTTGCTGACAATGTTGTGGAAGGCAATGACGCGGTGACTGCCGACAACTGGAACGGCGGAGTGCAGCCTCAGGGTGGCAGTGATGACATCGCAATTCTTCGACTTGAAGAGCCGTGGCCGGCAATGCCTATTGCCCAGCAAACTGCCGGCGATGCCTATCAGTCTGTACTCGAAGACGTGGGAGCGACACTTCCCAAACGTGATGCGTTAGACGAACGCATCATTCGAGAAGTCCGCTCCGGCACAGCAAATTACGAAGGTCAAACATACAAAGAGGACAATGCCATGCCGGACAAATCGAAAAAGAGCGGCATTATAGATTCTCAGGCAGACGTTGGCGGTTGGCCAGATTTGCAAAGCGCTCCAGCTCCCATCGATACTGACCACGATGGCATGCCCGATGATTGGGAAACTAGGAACGATCTTGATCCAAAAGATCCAGCCGATGGGAACAATACTGCGGACGATGGCTATACCATGCTAGAGCATTACTTAAACAGTATTGAGTAAAAACACTGATAATGAATGTTCAATTCGCTCTCGTATTTTGCCCGTCACCGACGACGGCGCGCCACGACTCACTCGCTACCGACCAGTGACCGTGGAAGTTGGGGATTGGAAAATCCCAAAGAATCAGCTGCTGAGACTACGCTTCGAGCGAGAAGCTCTCACCAGGGACAAAATCCAAATGGATTCGAGCCGCGCCTGGCGATTGTGGTGGCTTTGCCTCAGCCTCGATCTGTTCACAGACAAGCTTCCAGGTTTCGCGATGATATTGTAAGAGTTCAAGACAAGCATCCAGTAATTCCGGAGCCTGGTTGATCCGACAGCTTGCCAACTCGCGATAAATTGCTGCGTACTGATCCTCAATTGACTTAGAAATCTCTGAATCGCCAGAAGATGCGCCGCGGACTAATTCTTCCAATATCTCTGCCACACGGGAGAGCGATTGATCTACACTCGCGAATCCGGCGTCTTCTTTCCACAGCTGCTGTGCTTGCTTGCTGAATCGCACCGCCCCTTCCAGCAGCATCAATTGCAGCCGAGGTTGTGAAGCGGTAACGACTTTGTTGTCCAAATAGCTCTGACCCGGTTGTTGCATAGTACGTTATTACCTTGTTCTTCTATTCATAATGGCTGGAACAGAATTAACCTGTCGAACCTATGGGAGGAACGGGAGAAAACGCAGACAATGCAGACTGCGTTGCCTGGAAATTGGCGAGGATCGACTCGAGTTGTGCATATTGCAACAGGAGCGTTTCTCGCTGTCGTTCGAGAAAGGCATCCAACTGGGCGATGCGATCGCTATTGCTTTCGATGGTTGACTGGAGTGAATCAGTACGGTTGGTTAGCAAACCGCCCGTTTCACCAGCAAGTTGTTCAACGATGGAGTCAAACTTCGAGGCGACGCCATGCTTCTCATCGTCCCCAAAGAAGGCTTGAAGCCCCTCGGGATCTGTTTGATACGCTTCCTGAAACTTCGCCTTGTCCAATTCCAACTTGCCATCGCCATTGATGTTGATGCCGATTTCGGCAAGTGTTTCGAATGAACCCAAACCAAAATGACGGTCCGTAACGAGGCGAGACAACTGGGTGTCTACACGTAGTGCCTCACTCGTACCAAACAACAATCCTGTAGTATTGGCAGTCGGATCAAAATCCGTGAGTTTCTTAAGTTCATCTCGCAGCGAGTTGTACGAGGCGATAAAATCCTCTGCGGCCGTCACGAGCCCACTGTCATTGGATGCGACCGTGATGCTCACGGGGGTGGTACTTGCCTTTTGAATCGTGAGACTCAATCCGCTTACCACCTCTTTGAAGGTGTTAGTGGACGAGGTGACGAGGATACCCCCTCCGCTTTCTTGCACCGAACCGAACTGCAGCAGTGCGTCCTGGGCCTTGCTGATTTGTTGAAACTGGAAATTCGCTTCTTCAAAATCTAGCAGCAACGCGTTGGCTGCTCCCGTCTTTTCGACGGTCAGCGACAAGCGAACTCCCTGGCCATCATTCAAGAGCGAAGCTGTTACTCCAGCATCCAAGTCATTGATTTTCTTGACAATATCGGCCAAGGTATCGTCATCTTCAATGGCGAAAGAGTTGGACGAAGTGCCATTGAGCACTTGTGTTGGGACTCCTTCGATGTCTACCTCGACACTCTCCCCCAGGAGATTCAAGTCGGCAGCCACGGTCCCACTCGCATCATCGACGATAATCGTCCCACTTCCGCTAGCGGTATCCACGAGAACGATTCCGTCGCCCGTGTCGTTAATCCGTGCTTCAACACCTAACGTCGAGGCGTTGATTCTATCGATCACGTCCCCGATTGTCTTGGCTTCTGCATCAACCTGATTGAGATCGATCGTTTCCCTCACACCCACGGTATCGGTGATCGTGATATCACCGAGAGTCGAAATGCCGCGTCCTCCGTTGATCGAGGAGAGCAGTGTCGCTTTGCTCAAGAGTTGGCGGTTTAGAACGCCGCTCTCGACTTTCTCAGCGGCCGAATCATGAACAATGCCCAAGTCCTCCGCAATGGTGGAGCCTGACTCACTGGCAACTAAGAGATTGCTGGCTGATCCTCCCGAGGTGTCGGTCAGAACAATCCCACCGCGGTTGTCGCTAATCGCAGCAGTGACATCGGTGGCTTGAGTGTTGATCGCATTGACCACGTCGCCGAGCGTCTCAGCAGCGCTCAGATCGATGCTTGAGAAGACACCATTGCGATTGGTGATTTCCAGATTCCCGGGGGCCTCGATTCCCGATCCCCCATTGAGTGACGAGAGCAACGTATCGCGGAGCCCGGAAACTAACCTGGAGCCGGTGATTGTCCCTCCAACCGCAGTTTTTGATATGCCAAGGTCGTCGGCAGCGGAACCTAGTACGCCATTGCTTACCGCAAACGTGCCGCCGCCGGTTGTCAGGTCGGTTAGTTCAAGGCGATTGCCGTCTGCGGCAATGCTCGCGGTGACCTTGCCGGCTAGCTGCGTCGAATCATTGATCGCGTTGACAACGTCCCCCAAGGTTTTTGTTCCCGAAAGGTCGAGCCCGATGGGGCCCGAATCGTCGGCAAACTCGAACACTAGATCGTCTACTTCGGCTGCGTCGTTGGTGAAATGAACGCCCGTGCCATCGTTCAGTCTTGAGAGCCGAGTGCCCGAGTGGAGATAGAATACATCGTTGCCGAGGGCTTCGGTAGTAGCTCCCGAGGCGCTGATTGTCGACAATCCCAGATCAAGAGCCGTCTTGCCGTTGTTCACTTCCTGGACGGACAGCGTACTCGCTTGGCCCGTGTTGTCGACCAGTTGAATCGAATCGCCGACCGCTTTGGCAGTGACATTGATCGTTGCGTTGGCGTTGATCGCATCAAGTACATCGTCGACGGTACTCGCAAACCGCAGATCGACCACATCGCTTTCGCCACTCTTGTCGGTAATTCGAATCTGGCCAAGTCGCACTCCCAATCCGCCGTTGAGTTCTTCCAATGAAATCCCCTTGTCGACAAACCCGCCCGTGCGGAAGGAGAAACTCTGTGCGGTGAATGTGGACTCCTTGCTGTCAAATCGTTGACTGACAAGTTGCTGGGCAGTGGCCGTGCGGACTGGTGTGAAGCTGTAAGTTGAATTGACCAGACTACTGCTGTCGGAGATGGTGGCCGTCAGAGCAGTAGCGTCACTTGAGGTGGCCTTCTTCGCGGCATACAGGGAGCTGCTTGTTAGCTTTCCAAGGCTAAATTGGATCGAGATGAGCTTCGCCGAAAGTGTACCGATCGCCAATTGCTGCGCCTGGAGATCTTCGGTCCTTCTCGCCAGTATATTTCGCGGCGCGGAGGAAACCTCAATCAGTTGATCAACAATATCCTTTATGGGCAGACCACTGGCCAATCCGACATTTGTGGTAATACGACCCATGAAGTGATGCCCAAAGTAATTGTCAACTGAAGCCCATCATTCCCTCAGAGGCGGGAACCCAGGCGGCCTATTCAAACTCTAGGTTTCCGCCTGCGCTGCAATGGCGCTAAAGCGCGTACCGCTAGCACTGTCCGGTCCACGACCCTATCGACTGTATCGGTCGGCGAAACCTCGCGGAACCAATAAAAAAGCCGGTCCAGTCCCGAGAGACTGAACCGGCTTCGTCTTATTATCCCGAAAACTGCCCTTACCGGAGCAAGGCCAGTACGTTCTGTGGATTCGAGTTGGCAATCTGGAGAACCGTTGTACCCGACTGCACCAGAATCTGAGCCCGAGTGAGGGCAGCAGTTTCTGCGGAGAAGTCGGCATCACGGACCGAGCTTTCGGCCTCTGTCAGATTCACCAGAGTGTCGTTGAGAGCCTTCTTGTTGGTCTCAAGAGTGGTTCGCTGGAACGCACCCAATCGACCGCGTAGGGAAGTGACCTGATCGATGGCCTCTCCAACAACGGCCGCAGCCGTGTCGAGATTTCCACTGGTCAGCGAATAGGTGCCACCGGTGCCCAATTGGAACAGTTTTCCGGTTGCACCACCCAAGCTGGCAGTGTTTACGCTGCCGATACCCAAGCGGGCTTGCTGGTTGCTAACCACATCTGGACCCAACTGGAACAAGGCACCACCGCCAGTGATGTTGAAGGCAGCGGTTCCAGTGAAGCCTGCGGTGATGGATGCGGTGAGGTCCAAGCTCGACGTATTGATCGTGAGCGAGTTTCCTTTGCCGGTAGCAGCAACACCATTGATCGAGGCAGCAATGTCAGTACCTTCGTCTCGCTGGCCAGCAGCAACTGCTGTAGTGAAGGTTCCTGCTGGTGATCCAGACCCTTCACTTTTTACTTTCAGATCAACGATTGCATTCGATCCGTAAGCCGTAGAAACAAGTTCAAGCGTTGTGCCATTTGCGGTGGCTTCCACGCCAGTGGCATCTTTCACGAGATTGATGCCGTTTACCAATTCGGTAAGACTCGTGCCAGAACCAAAGCTCAGCACTTCGGCACCATTTGTACCAGCAAGTTCAATTACCAAATCGGCGGAAATACCACCCGTGATGCCGACACCGGCCGTGGTAGCACCAACGTTGACGGCGACAGGAGCAGAATCTGTTCCAGCGTTGTACTGGCCATCACCTGCTGTGGCGCTCAAGGTCGCAGTGAAATCTGATCCCAATGCGGCTGCAATGTCGGTGGCAAGTTGGGCTAAATCGATGTCAGTGTCGTCATCGACATTGACAGTCAGTGTGGTGCCATCATCTGTGATGTCGGTCACACCGGCACCCAAGTCGTTCGAGCTGACAACCGTGATTGTTCGATTGAAAGCACCAGCCGCGGCAGCAGAAATGGTGATCACATCGTCACCTGCATCGACACCACCAGCGGTGACATCGGTGTAGGAAGCGGCAACGTCAGCAGCGACGATGTCAGCAGTACCGTCTGAAGAAACCGTCAAATCGGCTCCAGAGTTTACTGCAGTAATTGCGGTTGCAACCGTGTCCGACCCAACGCCTGTGGCAAAGTCACCATTAACAGTAATGGTGGAGCCATCGAAGGTCACGCCGTTGAGAGCACCTGAATTGGTACCATCTTGCACGAAGACCAAGTCAATGTCATCGCCACTTGCACCATCAACAGTACCGCCATCAAGGACGGTGATCGTCAAGGTATCGCCGGAATCGAGAACAACGTCGCCCGTAGCCTGAGCTTCAGCCGTTGAGAAAGTCAGTGTTCCGTCGGAGGCCTGTACGGCAGGTACCACGGCAGCAACATTGGTTACGTCAACTTGGGCCTGGGTGGCAGCAGCTGTGACATTCACGCTGACACTCACTGAACCGGTTGAGCCCAGGTTGGCCTGATCAATCTTCAGGTCAGTAATGTCGCTGAAGTTGGTGCCGGCCGTGGTGATAAAGTCCAAGCTGCCGTCAAGCAGACGACGACCTTGGAAAGTAGTCGTTTGAGCGATTCGGTTGAGGGCATCCAGCGAGGAATCCAACTGCAATTGATTCGCATCAATCTGCTCGTCGGAGAGTACGCCCGTATTGGCCGCTTCGGTCACCAAACCGCGGATATCGTTTAAAAGGGAGCTTACCTGGCCTAGTGCCGAGTCGGCAGTGGCGATTACCTGATTGGCGCGGTCGGTATTGCCGATCGCACGTTTGATGGCAGTAATGTCGCTTCGCAGATTCTCGCTGGCGATCAAACCGGCCGGATCATCCTTACCCGTGTTGATTCGCAAACCAGTGCTCAAGCGGGTAAGGGCTTCATTCAAGCTCGCGTTCGATCGTCCCAACGTGTTCTGGGCGACGAGCGAGCTCACATTTGTGTTAATTCGAGTCATTGTAAACACCCCTGTCTAAAAAAACCAGTTTTCATTGGAAGACCGGATCTGGGGAGTCAGATTGACTCCGGCCCTTCATCAATTTGTCGCACGGCGCCGAGGATATTCGCCTCGAAAGTGTAACACCGTTGTCCGTTCCTTGAACGACGGCCCAGGCATTTCCTAATAGCCTCGTCCAAGGTTGACTGGTATCAATTACCTAGCCAACTCTAGGACACATTCCGTACAACGCGCGCGACAAAAATAATTGTTCGCCCATTTTTCGGACCGTCTATGGCAAGATATCGACGGGTAAAAGGGACTGCATGAGAAAGTGCTGGCACTTTTTAGGTCGAATTGCCGTGATTTTTCGCGATTCCAACTCTTAATCCGCACAGGTGTTAGGACCGGGAACAAAGAGAAGATTAAACGCAGAGGGCACAGAGACGCAGAGAATAGGTATGGAATATCCTCTGCGCCATAGCGAACTCTGCGTTTTCAAAACTACTGCCGAAACGAATGCAGCATAACGTGCATTCTCATTGACCGTTGAATCAAGAGTTAGCTGTGATCCGCAGAGATACCGTTGGGGCCCAAGAATTGGGTGTCCTCGGGTTTGAGTAGCGAAGCCTGGCGATTTTCGCGCAAGATGGCCTCGTAGACTTCCCTGCGATGAACAGGAATTTCCTTCGGCGCTTCGATACCCAACTTCACTTTGTCACCACGTACATCTACAATGGTTATAACGACATTGTCGCCGATGATAATACTTTCGTCGCGTTGTCTGGACAGCACCAACATGGTTATCTCCTCGGCACTCCAGTGAAAGTTTTATTCGACTCTCAGTCTGAAGGGATGTCTGTTATTTCCTGGTACGATCGGGTGGTAGTGGGTTATCGACGAATTCGTCCTCTGGGACAGGTTCTCTTAAGCAATCCGACGCAAGTTCGTATTGTGCACATCAAGCGGATATTGCACGGGATAGTCATCCTTAGCAATGACCTGGCAACCGAGCTTCTTCTCGACATTGATTACGATCGGCGCACGTAGGTTGATTGTGAGTCCTGACTCCCAACGACTGGTAATCGCAACAACTTCTGCGTCGCGCACGGTCGAGAGCCCCAAACTATTCAAGTCCGTTCGATCCACGCGCAATTGGTATTCAGGCACGAATCGACGGGGACTCACCACACCTAGCGCGATATGTCCCTGGTCAAGGCTTTGCAACCAACCGAGGGCGGCATTGTTAGAATCGGTAAGGACAACCCAACGTCGGCAATCCTCCAACCCGATGAGCCCCTCCTCAAAGAGCAGTTCGTCCTGGGGCTGGACCGTGAGCGTTCCAAACCTTGTCGTATAAATGTCCATCAATCTACCTCGCCTTCCGTGACCAAGTGCAGGCGCGTTTTCGCGGGATAAATGCACCTGTCGTGCCACTTTACGTGCGCACGTTGGCAGTTCGCCTTAGCAAGGTATCGACCTTGGAGGGTTGGGGTGTTCAGCAAAAATGGCTAAATAAAGTCAAGCAGAGAGAGCTGCAGAATATTGCCCGTGACCTGGAGCGAGGCTTGCATCGCAATCTGTCGAGAAGTGAGCTCGGAGATGGCCTCGACCAGATCGACATCCATCTCCTCCGAGAGGGCGGCCCTCAGTCGAACGTCTTCATCCTCCAGGTTTAGTTGAGATAGTTCCAAGCCCTGCTGAGTCGCTCCGATTTGTGCTCTGGCAAAGGTCACACGATCGATGTCCACGTTGATATCTGCCAAGGCCCTTT
The DNA here is from genome assembly GCF_008065115.1 of Bythopirellula goksoeyrii. NCBI lineage: Bacteria > Pseudomonadati > Planctomycetota > Planctomycetia > Pirellulales > Lacipirellulaceae > Bythopirellula > Bythopirellula goksoeyrii. The sequence continues at coordinate 1,741,366 of NZ_CP042913.1, forward strand.
CGACTCCGTTAAGGTCCTCGTTCACCAACGCATCCCGTAGGCGAATCAGTGTGTTGAAGACGCTCTTGTTTTCTAAGAAGTTGTGATCTTCGCTCGTTAGGCTTCCCGTACTGCTGCTGGCCACTGAGGAACCGCTCGGCACAAATCCGAGTAACTCTGCTGCTTGTGATTCCTCGGCTTGAGTAACCGTTAAAGAACCTGAACCGACCGTGTTGTCTACGAGTTCAATACCATTGCCGGTGGAAGTGAGTCGTGCCGTGATGTTGGAGGTTGTAATGGCATTAATCGCATCAATCACATCACCGACTGTCTCAGCTCCACTCAGATCGATGCCAAACTCTTCTCCGCTGGCAGAAGTAATCGAGAAATCGATATAGCGATTGTCATCGCCCGTGATTGCTGGTCCAGAAGTGCTGGCTGAGGTGTCTCCGTTAGGAACCAAACCCAAGTATTGGGCAGCCAGGCTGCCGGTAGCTTGAGTGATCGAAAAATCAGTCGTTCCGGGAACCGTATTGTCGACCAACTCCAAAATATTACCTGGAGGAGAAAGCTGGGCCGTGACATCCCCGCCCGTTACAGTGTTGATTTGAGTGACCACTTCGGAGAGCGAGGTAGCAGTCGACAAATCAATATCAAAGGTCTGACCGTCTCGGGAGGTGATCGTGAAATCAGTACCCACAGTAGTTGGCAGTTGAAACCCAGGTTGCGTTGGCACTCCGACACCATAGTTGAAGTCGCTCAGCTTGGTTGCAGTGCCATAGGTTCGCACGCCCAACTGTGATGCGGTAGTGCCGCCATTCTCGCCGATTTGGAAATCGTTGCCGCTCAGCAAAGAACGAATATTGATGCCGTCCCCACCAGAGTTTATTTCGGCGTGAAGTCCGGCACCGGCATTGTTGAGCGTGTTTAGTACGTCTTCGACCGTTTCTGCGTTCTCGAAGCTGATGTTGTAGGTATCACCGCCATTCACTATGCGTAAGCCTGAGTTGAGATCAAGCGTTGTGCCTGAGCCTCCCGAGGTGGTTGCTGCCGTGGCGGTAAGACTCACTTTTCCGGTTCCCGCTTCCACTGCCGAAGTGGAATCATTCGGGTCGACGGTGGCCGAGAAGGTTCCTTCGGCATTGATAGCCGACACCACCTGATTCGCTGTTGAAGCACCTGGATCGATACGAATGTAAAGCGTTTTCGCTTCGCCACCACTATTGCCGGTGTTGCCCTGCACCGAGCCAATGTCACCGGCAGCAATGTTCGCAGCAGGGACATAAGAAGCTTCGAGACTATTATCGTGGACCGCAGAGAAAGTCCCTTCGTTGTTAATCTCGTTGATCACGGTCTGAACGGTCGTTGCACCCGTGGAGTCGACCGCGATGGATAGGTTCTTGGTTAGGCTGTCGTAGCTGACGCTTGCTGTATCGCCAATCGCTCCGCCGTCGGTGATGTTGATCACGACGTCGTTAAAATCGATTCCGGCAGAGCCTGCCGTGAGAATCAAATCATTGCCGATTCCGGATAACGTGAGCGAAGCGGTCGCGCTCCGTGCGTTGGCGTCGTACTGGGCGACTTCATTTCCTGCTGATAGCCCCGGTGCCGCGGCCAGTAGATCATCGTCAACGTATTGGACGGACACACCGTTAAATGCTGCGCCATTTACGCCAGCTTGTACGAGAATGTCATTGTTGTCGCTGCTGCTTCCCGACTTGATCGCGGTATGTGCCTTGGAACCGAGTAGGTCCTCGAGCCGTGTGGTCTTGAGTAGAAGCGGTTCGAGGTCTTGCCCCACCAGAGGAGTGGTACCTACTCCTGTTTTCTCCAAGATACCTAGCTCGCGGGCGGCCGTACCATTGGCGACCTCCGTGACCGTGAGAGTTCCACCCAGGGATCCACCTGGATCGGCAAGCTGCAATTGCAAACCGGTTCCAGTCACGCTCACGAGAATCTCGCGACCTGCAGGGGGATTCTCTTCGATCAGGCGGACGACATCGCCAATCGTGCGAGCCCCACTGATATCCACGATCGATTGGTTCGTACCGTCGGAGATGGTAAGGGCACCTCCAGGCGACAAACCGCGCCCACCACGCAGACTGCTGAGCTTTGTATTGATACTCAAGGCGGGATTCAAGTCGACGCTAGATTCAACCTGCGCCGAAGTCCCGCCAAACACTTCATGCCCAGAAACATTTGATGCAAACAACACGCCGAAATCAGAATGACTCTGGATCGACCCCTTATCGCCGTTGAAGACCACGTTCCCATCGACGATTTCATAGGGAGGCTTGCTCGTCTTGGAACCAGAAAAGAGATAGCGACCCTGAAATTGGCGATTCGCGAGGGTTACCAGGTTTTCCAAATAGCCATTGATCTCGGCAATGGCCGCATCACGTTCTTCGGGAGACGAGAGAGTTCCAGCAACTCCAAGCGTGGAACCTTTGATGTCAGCCAACTGGGTTGCCACATCTTGCAATGCAATGTCACTGGCGCCCAGATATTGCTGCCCAATTCGCATGTTGGTGCCAAGCTGGTCCTTGCGCTCGATCAACCGCTGCAAAGCAATGGCCCGCAGGGCGGCGGGGCCGTCGTCACTGGGTAGCGTGATTCGCTGCCCCGTGGCGATCTGTTCCTGAAGCCGAAACAACTGAAGCTGGTCGTTCTGGAATTGCTGAGTAAGCCGCTGCCGCAAGAGCAGGCCGCTCACGCGGGAATTCGGAATCGGAATGATGCCGGCCATGTTTGGTGACTCGTAATCTACAGTCGAGGGTAAGCGGGTTATAGGTTGATCAAAGTATCGAGCAACTGAGCGAGTGTGCTAATGTAGCGCGCCGACGCCTGGTAGGTTTGCTGCAACAGGATCATGTCGATAGCTTCTTCATCGATATTCACACCGCTGACTGCCTGAGAACTCGCTTCCAAAGTTCCCGCAAAGACGCGAAAGCCATCAGCCACGGCTGATGATATCGTGGCACCTTGGGTCGTTTCGTTGATAATCGTGTCGTAAAGACCACGAATCGAACTTCCATCCAAGGTGGTGAGCGACTCATCGTAGAGGGCTACCAATCGTATGGCATTCTGGGATCCTTCATTGATTCCCTGGGTACTGGCGGCAAACTTGGCACCGGCACCTGATCCATCGCGGAGTTGGCTGTTTACGTTCAATTCCCTCGCCGTAGAGCCGGTGAAGAACGTATTGATCCCCAGGGCAGCCAACGTGCCACTTTCATCCGAAGGGTTCTCGATACCAAAACTAAAATCGATGTCGTTTGTCTCCGACTCAAGGACTAATCGATTGTCGAGATCGACTCTTGCCGAGAGGCCTTCAATAGCATCCAACTCGGCCGCCAGGGAGCGAAGCGTTGTATCATTGCCGTCGAGCCCATTGAGATCGATGCGAATGTCGTGTGTCTTGGTGACGTCATCCTTCCTATTGCGAATCAACACTTGCAGGGAGCCATTCACTGGCGTGAAATCAAGCCCCGCCTTGTTCAGCGCGACATCAGGGTCGTCCACGCGCGCCGTGCTGGTGACTTCCGTGAATCCCTCGATCCCCTGCCCTTGGCTATAAAGTTTGTTGAATTCGAAAGCCAGTGAAGCGGCAAAGTTGTCGAAGCTCTCAAGAAAACTCCCCAGCACATTGTCACGTGCTTCGTAAACTCCATGGAGTTCGCCTCCACCCACCTGCAAGTGACTCTTGTTGTCGACAAATCGGACGCGTGTTGTATTGACGCCATCCTCTTCGACACCAACCGACTCGACCTTCCGGCTCGTTCCATCGAAAACGAGTAGCTCCCCGTTTAGTGAAATATTGACTACGCCAGTCTCACCCTCGGTCGCTTTGATGTCGACTAGGTTGGCCAACTTGGTAAGGGCTACCGAGCGCTGGCTGCGGAGTCCTCCGGCATCGCTGCCGGTCGTGCCTCCTCCCTCGATTGTGACAATCTGAAGGTTCAGCTTGCGGATTTCCTCCGTCAACGTATTGATTTCCGTGGCAATCGACTGCACCCGGCTACTGAGATCGGCATGCACTCCCTTGATGCGACGATCGAGGGAGTTGATTCGCTGCGTGAGACTCACGCCGTCCTTCACTACAAGATCGCGTATGCCAACATTTTCTGGCGCAGAGGTGACATTTTCGATGCCATTGAAGAACTGTGTCAAAGCCGAGCTAATGTCAACGTCCGTCAACTCGCCGATGATTGCTTGGAGGTCGTTGAAGACCTTTTCTTGTACCTCGGCGCTGGCCAGATCGCTACCAGCATCGCGCAGTCGAGTCTCGAGAAACTTGTCGATGACCTGCTCGATCCCTGCGACTTCGACCCCTAAGCCGAGCGTGAGATTCCCGATTTTCTGCACCGGAGCAGGCGTAAAGATCGCGCGCTCACGGACGTAGCCGGGCGTGTTGGCATTGGCAATATTGTTTCCAACCACATGCAGACCGATCTGCATGGCTTGCAACGTATTGCCGGCCATCTGAAGTGAGCCGAAGATCGACATAGAGGAGCATTCCGTTAAACCAGACGAGTAGTCTTGGCCTCGGGATTCCCCCTCCCTCAGCGTCTAGACTGCTTGATCCATCAGAGAACCACTCTGAGAAGGAGCGGCCCCTTTCCCATATGTCGGCTTTAAATGCCCTCCAGTAGCAATAATCTCGATCATGTGAGAAAGATGGAGCATGGTTCTTTGCACAGCGACCCATTGCGACATGCAGTGATGCCGCAGCAGTTGAGAGCGCCGTTGAGCTTCATCGAGCGGTTGTTGCAGGCCTTTTGCCTGTTGCTGAGGCAAATGGCCAGCCAGAGAGCGAATGCTATCGCCAGGCATTCCTACAGATGCTGCCTGTGCTAGCAATTCTTGCCGTCGGTCGTGACATGCTTGCAGTTCTGCACACAGTAGCTCCTCCTCGGGGGCAAGTGCTGATAACTCACCCAGTTTGCGCTGGATCAGCAACTCACGCTTTCGCGACAGCAAATCGAACAGCGATTGCTGCGCGTTGTTCAACCTGCTTAGCAGGTTGGCGAGTTCCGCTTCCCAATCCATTTCGCCCATATGATTCTCTGATTCTTGTTGTTGACTCAGGATTGCAGATAGCGCGACTACTTGCTGCGAAGCAGTTTAAGTTGCAGCGAAGCAGTTTAAGGTCGGCACAGCCCACCGGAACATAGACAATTTTCGTACTAACTTTTGGTGGGTGATGCCCACCCGACTCACTACCACCGGCGAAGTGAGGTCAGATCCTCAACTGATGGCTTCAAACCCACGTCATGTTTTGCCAAGACCGCCGCTTGGGCAGGAAATTGCTGACGAAACATCGGATCGGCTATCTGGTCGGCACTTGATTCGGTCATTTCTTCAGAAAGCACCTGATCGAGCTGCCCCCGAAAAACTTCTTCGCCATGGCCGCCGTGAAAATAAGCTGCCTTGCCCTGTGTGCTCCGCATCGACTTGAGCATCTGTCCAAAGAACGCTTCACCAACAAACTGGCGAAACGTGTCCCGAACTTCTTCGGCACTTTCAACCTGTTGCTGAGCGGTAGGCATACCGGCTCGCAAGGGCTTGATCGCGTTCAGATTGTTCATGTCGATTTTCATAGTTACCTCTGTTGCCCGTCTCTCCGAGACGCGACCTCCCGACTCCGAGAGTTGTGCTCCAATTCTATTGATCAACTATCAGCCGAGCATGCAGCTTGCCACTGCGGTCAATCCCTTTGATGATTTCGATGGCATCCTCATTGGGAACCTTGAGTGCGTTGAGGGCATCGACAAGCGATTGAAGTTTGGTGGTTTCTTGCTGTTGCTGATCAATCGCCAGGAACTGAACCGGAGTTGCCACTGCTTCGACAAGCACGTTGCGATGAGAGATCACCACATCCCCAATCTGCACGTCGCCATCGATGATGATACTCCCCGTACGCTGATTGATGACCACCCGAGATTCCGGTTCCGGGTTGTAGCACTGCAATTCAAGGAGGTTGGAAACAAATTCCACAGGATCAGTGCTGTAGGCATCAGGAACCCGCACAATGATATTGGCAGCATTTGCTGCTTGGACGGCCGTGTCGTCGTTTTGGAAATAGGTTTGGCGAATCGTCGAGACAATATCGGACGCCGTCTGGAAATTGGCATGATGTTTGTCCAGGATCAGTGTCACATAACCATTTTGCACGAAGGGAGTAAACACATCCGCTTCCATCTGGCAGCCTCCCGTGATGGTCCCTACCATGGGCTGCTCAAACGAGTTGAGATGGATGTTTCCTTCGGCCGTCGCGTACACTTTCTTGTCCTGGACGTTTGGACCTTGCAACGCGGCAAAGGCGAGCCTGCCCCCCTCGAGGCTCTTCCCGTTGATCGCACTTACCTCGCAGTTGAGTTTGTCCCCCACTCTGGCACCTGTAGCCGGAATTCGGGCAGACACCATCACCAGCGAGACATTCTTATACTTTTTTAACTCTTCAAAACTGCCAGAACCAGGAATTCCCTGCTGTGGTAGCGGACTTCCCATGATTTCCATGGCACGTGCTAGGGCACGCATTGTTTGCGGATCGTTGGATTCACCTGTGCCATTCAAGCCAACCACAAGTCCCAATCCGCGCAACACATTCTCTTCCTGCCCCTTCACCCGACAAATATTTCGCAACACACTGCGGCCGTACACAGAGCTTAGATTGCTCGTTGCCGTCAAGGCGACAAAAACCAGCAACAGCAATGACTTCAAGATAGAAATGTTTCTGCTCATAGTTATCTTATCTAATTTGAACTGGCCACTCACCACTCACCACTCACAACTCACCACCACCTAAAACGGCTTATACCGATCGTACCACTTCGTAAACCATCCACGAGCATAAGCATCGCGGACCTGACCCATCTCTTCTTTGTCGATGCTCAGGTCGTAGATGGCATCGCTGCTAACAGTATTGTCCGCTTGGATTGCCTCACGACGGACAACACCTGAAAGCGATATTCGCCATTGCTCTTCGTTGTTGTTAATTGTCTGATGGCCTTCAATGACAAGGTTGCCATTGGGCTGAATGTCGACGATTTCGACTGCCATGCGAAAAGCCAGGGCATCCAACAATTCGACATCCGACTGCACACGATACTGGCTGTTGAGGGTTCCCGAGACTCTTGGATCACCATCAAATTGAGGTGCTGGTTTAAGGCTACCATTCTCGAGTCGAATCCAGTCTGCCAGCACGGCTGTGAGGCTTTGCGTTTTTCGGTTCTGAGCATCCCCTTCGCTTAAGAATCGCGACCGAACATCTACGATGACCGTAATGATGCTGTGCAATTGCAATTGCCGAGGTAGCGACTCGGGCGGCAATTCCTGGTACATGAACGAACTGTCTTCGAGCGTAAGCCCATCGCGCCCTTGGGAGGGCTGCAAGTAGAGGCTGCCATCTTGGGCACTAGCCCAGTTGGCGCTCATGCCAATTGCCAGCAGGGCAAACAGCGCGGAGAATGAAAAGGCGATTTGTAGGTTGCGATGAATCATAGATCGTCACTATCAGGTTTAACGTAGTTCTCGTGTCGAGGAGTGAAGCGTGGCAACATCGGCAGCGGAGACACCCGTGGGCAGCACATCCAGCTGCTTCCATCCTGAGACACGAGCGGCAAATTTCTCTTTGCGATCGAGGGTTTCAACCTGTACTAGATCACCCAGTGAACCATCTTGCTTTACCACGGCAAACGTTTTTACGGTGATTCCACCAGTTCGAGCAAAAACCTCAACCGTCTCACCCCGTTGCACTTGCAATGGAGCACGAAGTTGCCCGTTTTGCAGGATAGTTTCTGGATTGATCGCCCTGATGGCTTCTTTGCCTAACACCTGTTCCAACGAGCTGATGGCAGTCGCAGGCAGGTTTCCACCCTGCAGCCGAATCTCCACATCGGCAATACCGATCAGATCTCCTGCTTGAATTTTTCGTGTTGCGACTACCGTCTCTTGGAATCGATCAACGGTGGCACTTACCAAAACCGCCGGCGCCGTGCCTCTGCCACTGATCTGAAAACGTTGGCTACCCGTCCACGGGCTGAGGCCGGCGTCAGCAATAAGTTCGGGCCCAAGCTTTGCCAGTCTATTGAGCGTGGCATCGGTGAGCGAAAGTTCTAGTTCCCATTCTTGATGCCCTGTTGCGCTCGTCAGATAGTGCTTGATGGCAGCAAGTACGGTCTCTTCAATTTCCTGAGCGTCGAGAACCACAATCGGCTCCACCGGAACGGGAGCCTCTTTGACAACGGACTGGCTGATCTCCACAACCTTCGCCCCAGTAATCGAGAGGTCCGACACTTCGACGCCCCGACTGATAAGCAGTTCGCGAATCTGGTTGTCTCGCAGATAATCCTTGGTCCCCTGCGAAGGAGCCGGTAGCAGGGGGGTGGTGGCAAGATCATGGACCTCGCTAGGGGTCGCTGAGGAGATGTCGGCGATGTCGCCCAAGTAGACCACCGCACCACTATAACTGGCACGCTCGTGGAGCAGAACGTTTGCACCAAGTGAGTCAGCCGCGATAGGCGAAAGTATTAAAGGCAACGAGATTAATGCAATGGTGAGTTTCATACTTGTAGTCTTGATAAAGCAACTTTATTGCTAGCCCTCGGCGGAAGCCATGGGTTCCGACTTTTCCCAATCAAGCGGACCTCTTAGGAATTAGAACCGTCTCAAGTTAGCCGCGACTTGCATGATCTGATCACCCGCCTGCACCACTTGCGAATTCAACTCAAATGCTCGTTGAGTAGTGATCAAGTCAATTAGTTCTTGGACGGGCTCGACATTGCTTGCCTCAAGCGCTCCCTGGCGAATGTTTCCCATGCCAGGCTGGCCGGGATTGGCCTCGGTAGCGATTCCCGACGAATCGGTTGCTTGGTACAAACCGTCGCCCATCTTCAAGAGTCCATCCGGATTGATGAAGGTCGTCAGGAACAATTGACCAGCAGGAATAAGAGATGTGGAATCCGATGTCGAGTAGCTGACCTGCCCGTCGGTAGCAACCACCACTCCTGTCGCGTTGTCGGGGATATTGATCGGCGGATCGAGAATCCAACCTTGGGTTGCCGAACCCATCACAATCTGTCCGTTGGCATCCACGCCGAAATTGCCTGAGCGAGTGTAGAGCGGCCCGTTGATGGAATTGACCTTAAAGAATCCACGTCCTTCGATCGCCCAATCCAGCGGATTGTTGGTCACCTGCATCGCACCTTGGACATAATTCGTTTGTGTACTAGAGACTCGTGAACCGAGACCCACTTCAATACCCGTCGAGGTGATGCCACCGTCGGCGTCTTCGGCACCCGGCAAGCGGTACTGGCGATAAAACAGATCCTCAAAGTTGGCACGGTCCTTCTTGAAGGCCGTGGTATTGATATTCGCCATATTATTGGCAATCACATCCAACTTGGTTTCCAGGGCTTCCATGCCCGTCGCCGCCGTGTAGAGAGTTTGCACACTCATTTTTCGATTCCTTATTATACTTCTTGCTAACAGCTAACAGCTAATAGCTTTCTAGCTAGTAAGCACGCGGCTAATCAGCGCTCCGACCATGGTGTCTTGATGTTGAATAAGTTGGGTGTTCGCCTCGAAGGCTCGCGTGGTTTCAATCATCGCGTTCATTTCGCGGATTGAACTCACGCCCGATTGTTCGAGATACCCTTGGCGGATATCTCGTTTGGCATTTGGTACGGCTGTGGTCGGCCCAAGGGAGCGAAAAGTGTTGTTGCCAACTTTGACCAAGTCGCCCAGGGATTGAGGCTGTGCCAAGCCAAGGGGAATCTGGTCTCCGTCCTGTTCGATGTTGCCGGCCCCGATCATGGTCCAGGGCAGCAGGGGATCGAGGGTTATTTTCTTGCCGGTGTTGTCGAGGACGGAATACTTGCCGTCCTGCGTCATGAGATTCCCCGCACCGTCCAGATCGAAGTCACCAGCACGAGTAAGAAACTCTTGCCCTTCAGAATCCTTCACACGAAAAAAGCCCTCGCCATTGATGGCAAAGTCCGTGTCGACGTTCGTGTCGCGGAACGTGGATTTTGAGAAGTCGATATCCACGTTCATCAACTTCACACCGCCGCCGGTGTCGTTGATGGATTGGCTGCCAGGGTAGTCCTGTCCCTGTTGAATCGCTTCCGCATAGCGCGCCTGAAACGTGGGAATGTCCCGCTTGAAGCCCGGTGTTTCCAAATTGGCGAGATTATTGGCGATAAACTCCAATCGCTTCGATTGGATATTCGCCCCCTCGGCAGAGAGATACATTCCGTACATGTCAGCCAATCGATCGAAAAGCAGGTAGCCCCCCTGCCATCGGCATCTTGACTGTGCATCTCATGTGCCAACGGCTCACTCGTTGAGGGAGATGAATGCCAAATCTTCAATTTCCCCCAGGAAACAACAAACTATGACTTGCTGCCAGAATTCGCTAGCAACTCAAATCACAACCCCGCTAGCGGCGGCCTCTGCCGACAAGAACTGCCGACTCGGCAAGTCCTGCTGCTAGCAGTAGCATGAGATTGCCAATCCGTTTCTTGAGTCTTCTCGTATTTCTCGAAGCCATTCCATTCTCACACATACGAGTAGCCGCGATCCTACGGATCGCCGGGATTCCGAATGAAACGCAACTACCACAAGAAAAACAAGAAACGGCAGACTTGCTTCGAAAACAGATTCCCTTTTTCGTGCCTTCTCGTGCTTCTCGCAGCTATTCTGACCTGATTCAACCCGACGACCGTGGCCCATAAACCTCGCCACCACACCCAGTAAACTGCTATGTTGATACCGCTGTCAATTGCTCCACCAAGTGAATTGGTAACCGCCTATGTCGCAACCGAATCGATTGCCTAAAGACGCCACGGGTCTTGTGTATGGGTTGGAAGACCGGCCAGACTTCGCTGCGAGTCTCGTGGGCGCGATTCAGCACGTGCTGGCGAGCGTTGTGGCGATCGTCATGCCAACCTTGGTCATTGGCCAGGCGCTAGAACTGGGGGATCAAATTCCGCATTTGATCAGCATGTCGCTGATCGTTTCTGGCATTGGGACCTTTATTCAGTCTCACCGATTTGGCCCCGTGGGGTCGGGACTGCTCAGCCTGCAGGGAACCAGCTTTTCATTTGTTGGACCAATTATTGCTGCGGGTACGGCCTCCAAGGCATCGGGGCACACTTCGGAACAGATTCTCGCCCTCATCTTTGGACTCTGTCTTGCCGGTTGCCTGGTGGAAATCTGTATCAGCCAGTTCATCACGTCCCTCAAGCGTATCATTACTCCGGCGGTTACCGGCAGCGTGATTACGGTGATCGGCTTGTCACTGATCAAGATTTCGTTCACCGACCTGATCGGCGGAGAACAGTCATCCTCAGCGAGTGGCCTGACGAACATGATGGTTGGCCTGCTGGTCGTGGCCGTGATCGTTTGGTTGAGTGTCTTGGAAAATTTTTGGCTCCGGATAATGGGAGTCATGGCGGGAGTGATCGTTGGCTTCGCGGTGAGCTGGTTCGTGGGGATGGTCGACTTCACACAACTCGATGGCAATGCGTGGCTGGCCGTGCCGCAACCGCTGAAATATGGACTCGATTTCGATTGGGTCTACTTTGTCCCGATCATACTCGTCTACCTCATTACTACGATCGAAACAACAGGCGACCTGACGGCAAACTCAGTGATTTCCGGCGAGCCGGTCGTGGGGGATCTGTACCTGTCGCGGATCAAAGGGGGCGTCTTGGGCGACGGAATCAACTCCGGCCTGGCTGCACTTCTCAACACATTTCCCAACACTACCTTTTCCCAAAACAATGGCGTGATCCAAGTGACCGGCATCGCCAGCCGCCATCTGGCGGGCTACATCGCCGTCATCCTGATCACGCTGGGATTGTTTCCTGTCCTGGGCAGCGCACTTCGCTTGATACCCAGGCCGGTGCTAGGCGGTGCAACGCTCGTCCTCTTCGGCTCGATCGCCGTGGCAGGAATTCGCATCCTGGCATCGCAGCCCTTCACCCGCAAACAAATTTTCGTCGTCGCGCTCTCGATAGGCTGTGGCCTGGGCGTAGCAATGGTCCCCGAAGTACTCCAGCCACTTCCCTCCTCATTGGCCAACGTTTTTGAATCGCCAATCACCACCAGCGGCGTCATCGCCATTCTTGCGACCCTGCTTCTGCCAGACGACTGCCAGGCAGATTCATAGCCACATGAAACACAAAAAGTCACAAAAACTATGGTTAAACTGTGACAACCATAATGCCCCTTTTGTGACTTCTCGTGCTTTTCGTGGCAATTCCATTCTTTCATGAAGAGCAGCCGTGATCTTACAGATCGCCGGCTGCCCTTCTGGCGTGCGCACACGTCTCTCAGACTGCCACAGCAGCACCCAATCCGGCAAATGTAGTTCTCCATGTAACGTCTGCCCCGTCCGTTCGCTTCACACCTTAGTGTTCGGCCCTTTCTGTTCGACACGGTGTCGTTCGTTGCCGAACCCTTGGTTCACCCCCTCCAGGGAGAGCGATCATGTGGCAGCTATTAGTTGTAGTCGTGATGACGCTAGCGTACTTCGGGGCTCAAGAAGTGGTCTCCCGCAGCAGGCTGCCAGTCTTGTGGACGCTGTTTCTCTTAGTGCCGTTTGCACTTACCCCTTACTGGCTCAACACCAACAGCTTTGATCTGTTCGTGTGGATCAAGATATACAGCGTGATGTTTTGTGTAAGTTGGGCCGGTTGGCTGAGATTTACCACGATGGGCGACAGGCCCTGGCTGCGCCGCACAATCGCCTGGCTCTTGGTGGCCAACATCGTCGAGGCATTGGTGCTAGACATTCAGGCCACTGGAACCGCTCACCATTTCAACGCTTTGGCAGGAATCCTCTTGATCGTCACATTGCCTCTGTCCGTTCGACACACCCGAATTGATCGCGTCAGTCGCCATCGAACTCTGCGGTACGACGTCCCGTTGGCATGGATCTGCGGCTACACGTTTTGGAATTGGACCTTTGTCTATCTCAACTACCCCGCCTACATGGGGCATCACACTGCGATTCTCTCAGCCGCGTTAGTTGTCGCCTTGTTTGACCCCCAGTGTTGGTTGCAAGCGCGGGCGGCAACGCTGGGTCTGAACCTTCTCTGGATGGCCACCAGTAACACGGGACTTCTCGCCGTGAGCAACACGACCGTTTGGTTCAACGAATCCATAGCCACCGTCACCGCATCGTTTTCGCTCGCCTGGATGGCGGTTCACGCCGCGAGTTCGCTCAAGACACGTCTTGCTAGCGAACGAACTCTGGAGATCTCGCAAATCGTGCGTGAGCACATAGCGCTTGCCAAGTCCGAGTGGCAGGACACCGATTCGGCGGTCGTTTCTTGGTGTGTTCGGTGAGTCGTCTGCTTGACGAGAGGCAAACGGCACAACCGGCCATTTCCAGATTAGCACCGATGGTTCCAATAGCTACACTAACATGCTCCCGTTTGTCTTCGGTAGCCGCTGTGATTTTGGCCAGCTTGTTAAGAACTACTCTGGTCAACAGAGTACCACTCGCTACAGCCCTGCCAAGATAATAGGCGCTCAGAAGAAAGCCGTTTACGGCTCGCCAGACCGCAAGCGGATTTGCACTAGCCACGTAGAGCGGTTGAATCTCACCCTACGCATGAATATGTGGAGATTTACACATCTCACCAACGGATTCAGCAAGACTAGAGAGCATCATGCAGCTATGCAAGGATTGTTCTTCGCATGGTATAATTTCTGTCGGAAACCTGAGACATTGAAGGCAACGCCAGCGATGGCAGCGGGGCTGACTGAGAAGCAATGGACGATCCTTCACCTTCTGGAGAGGGTGACTTAAAACGGAGAAAAAGATTCCTATGCAAGACAATGATTTTTTGCTGATCTACCCACTCTATCTGATAGGAAGTATGGATGGCGCGGCATTGACTCTTTCAGGCGAACACAGTGGTGATCGTGGTGTTGCCGTCTTTACTGAGGAACTACTTGCAGAGCGAGTTCAAGAACAGCTTCAATTCGATTCTGAAATCTGGACGATTGAAACACCCGAGCAGCTTAAAAACCACCACGTGCCGTTGTGCAAAGAACTCGGCATTAATTATTTCGCCATCGACCCGAAGCATGAAACAGGAGAGGCATTTTTTATCCCAATCGACGGCATCGAATGAAAGTCAACTTTCAGTAACAGAGTTGCCTACAGCACCATAATCTGGCCACGACGAATCGCTCCCCGCGATGCGCAAGATCATGCAAGAATTGTAAAATATCGGATTCGCAATCCATCCCACACAATCTCTCGATTCGCTTAACCCGCAGTGAGCACAATCCGATACCGCGCATTACCTGCTTCCAAGTGATCCATCGCTGTGTTGAGATCGCTCATTGGATAGGTTTCAATCATCGGTTTGATGCCATGGCGGGCTGAGAAGTCGAGCATTTCCTTGGCGCGCACAATGCTGCCGGTGGGGGAGCCGCCGATCGATCTCTGGGCCAATATCAGTGGGAAAACCGTCGCGGTGATTTTTTCTGCTGCCCCGACCAGATGCAGCTTGCCTCCCGGCCGAAGTGTGTTGATGTAGGCGTCCCAATCGAGCGGGGCGTTCACTGTTACTAGCACCATGTCAAAACTACCAGCGACTCCTGCGAGGGCTTCTGTATCGCGCGAATTGAGAAAGTGGTGGGCACCCATCTGGTGGGCCTCTTCTTCTTTGTCCGGTGAGGTCGAGAAAGCTGTTACTTCGCAACCCCACGCCCGAGCAAATTGGAGTGCCATGTGGCCTAGTCCGCCTATGCCGACCACGGCGACCCGTGCCGTGGGAAGGATATTGTTCGCCACGAACGGTTCGAAGACAGTAAGGCCCCCGCAAAAGAGCGGGCCACAGTCGACGGATTCAAGCCCATCCGGTATAGGGATCGTCCAGGCGGCTTGAGCGCGGACTCGATCGGCGAACCCGCCATGACGCCCGACGATGGTGCCTTGGGCCTGAAGGCACCGGTTCTGATGACCGGACTGGCATTGATCACACCGTAGGCAAGAGAAAGCGGTCCAGCCGATGCCGACTCGCTGTCCTACTCCAAGCCCAGCGACTCCTTCGCCCAGTGCCACGATGCGACCGGCAACCTCGTGGCCACCGACAAAAGGATACGCGGTCATTCCCCAATCGTTCTTTTTCATACTGAGGTCGCTATGACAGATGCCACAGTACTCGACAGCCACCTCGACCTCGTCGTGCCCGAGTGGACCAGGATCAAATTCAAAGGTCACAAAATCAGCATCGGGAGAAGAAGCAGCGTATGCATGAAACATGGCAAGTCTCCTGTCAAATTGTGTTTTGACGCCCCCGCTGGGGGTGTATTTAACTAGCTCGGCAATCACCAAGAATATCGCTACGTTCATTCCACGGCTAGTCATTCAGAATCCTCTGGGTTATCGGTGTCCGCTCCAGCGAAATTCCTTTAACTAGCTTGGGACAGTTGGCCTCCTTCAGATTACCGTTTCAGAAAGATGGGTATTCTCTTCTCGGGCACTTTGTCCGTAACTTTCCGCAAGTTTTTGGCCGCGCGATTTGTTAGAATCCTCTTGGCAGAACCTGCCGAAGCACACAATGGTGCTACGACGATCTTTGATAATTGAACCGGTTCTTAATCGCTCGACAAGCGACGCGGCTCTAGAGATCCGTCGCTAGCCGCCAGGTCGTCGAGTGCTCCAAGCAATTTGCCTTTTGCCCAGCGCGGGTGGGAGTTTTGTATTACAAAACCCCTCCGCTGCTGTAACGGTGGAAGTCACGTAAGTCTTGTGCCATAAATGTGTTGAAGCAAAGTGAAGCAGAGATTGGAGAGGGGGTTTTGTTTTTTGTTTTTTAGTTTTCAAGAAAATGGGCCAGTCGAAACTCCCGCCACGGTGCGCAGGATCGGAGTTTTTCCAAGAGGATGCATCCGAGTGGTGGGTGCAGGTACCCAGACTGCTTAATTGGTTCCCTTGCCCTAACTAGCACCCAACATATCTTCTGCCAACATAATTCCTGAAGCCGGATACGCTCCCCCACCTGGCCAGGTCGAGGCACCACAGAGGTGCAAGCCTGGCAATGGAGATCGCGATGCTCCCTGGAATGGCCGCTGGCCGTAGAACTGTGCGAGTTGCATGCTTCCCGCATTAAGATCGCCGCCAACGAGATTGGGATTCAGTTGCTCCAGGTCCGAGGGTGAAATGATCTTCTTGCCGAGAATCAATTTCCGAAATCCGGGGGCATGGTCTTCGATGACATCGAGCACACGATCCGCAAAGGCCGATTTCACTTCGTCGGTCCAATCGGGGCCTTGAATCTCCCCGGCGGCATCACCGCGGATGATTGATGGCACTGCGCGGACCATTACCCACAGCACGTGTTTTCCGGCGGGTGCCCGCGAGAAATCGTAAGCAGTTGGTTGTCCTACGACACAAAACGGCTTGGTCGTGAGTATACCCGCCATCCCTTCCTGATAGGCCGCCGCCAGATAGTCGAGCGAAGGGGCCAGATGCACATAAAAACTCTTGCGTGCTGATTCACATGCCTTCCAGTTTGGCAGATCCTCAAGTGCAAGATGGATTACCATCGTCCCCGGCCCGTAGGACCACTTCTGCGCCTGACGGGTGGTTTCAGTGGGCAGATGACCGTCGGCTAGTTTCAACAGTGCCGTAGGCGTGACACTCGCGACCACCGCTTTGTTGCAGCGGATCGACTCTCCGCTGGCCAATTGGACACCCTCTGCTCGATCCTTGTCGAAGAAGATTTTTTCAACCGTCTGACTGGTACGTACTTCGCCGCCCGTCTCACGTACCATTTCGCAGAGGGCATGAATCACGTTGCCTGAGCCACCCTTGACCAGCGAGATTCCCTGCCGCTCATCGACGTTCGTTTCCAGAAATGGCATCCAACAGCCGCCTGTGATGTCGGGCGCATAATCCAGATGCAATCCCCAGGCAGCGATCATCGCTTGCACCACGTCGCTTTTGAATCGGGTCGTCAGGTTGTGCCGGAGCGAATCGAGCAAGATTCCCCGCAGCGCTTGTCGCGACGCTTCCGGAACCTCGCCCTTGCCAAATAAGTACTCTAACGGACCTCCCGCCGCGGCGGGCGAGCTGAGGATGCGAAACAGAGTCGGAGCGCAGGAATCAAAATCAGCAGACCAAGTCTTCCAAGCATCGGCATCAGCCTGCGAGAAATCGGCGATAGCACGAACATTGACGTCACGATCGGTTGTGATTCCCAGGAACCGGCCATCACTAGCAATCGACCCAAAACAGTGATCCGCCTTGATGAATTCGACACCATGCTTGGCGAACTGTGTCTTATGCTCGGCAAAGAAGGGTGAGTTGGCCAGTACAGTCAGGTTCATCGCCCCAATGTCGTGTTTGTAGCCGGGCAAAGTGAGTTCTAGCGTGCGAACCGCTCCGCCAGGTTGTTCATTCCGATCCAGAACCAGCACCCGCCAACCCGCCTTGCCTAGCAGATAGGCGGCACCGAGGGAATTGATTCCGGCCCCAATGAAGATTGCATCTGGCAGTGGCATCGGTTTCTCCTCCGCTTGGTCGGCCGACAACATACTCACACCGGCCGCAGCAACAGCGGCAGCTCCGAGTAGTTCCCGTCGATTGATATTGGACTCGTCGGCCATGAATCACCGCTGCTGGTCGAGAAGTACGCAAGCTAAACGAGCGTCGATTGATTATCTGAGAAGTACGAACAGTTTATGGTACCACAATTGGCAAAAAGCTGGAATTGCTCACCACTTGTTCCGGTCTACGCTTCGCGTGTCGCGTGAATCAATTGCTCGGCACCTTGGGCGAGCAACTCTTCGGCAACTTGTTTCCCCAGCTGCTGAGCATTCGCCGCCGCTCCACTTGCAGAGGCTCGCAGGATTCGAGATCCATCCAAACTGGCAACCAAGCCATCGAGCGATAACTTACCGTCATCGATACGACCCCAGGCACCCACAGGGGCAGAACAACCGGCATGCAAGAGGGCCAACATCGCGCGTTCCGCATCGGTCGCTGCACGCGTATCGAGGTGTTCGAGTTGGCCGACGAATGTGAGCAGTGGTTCGTCACCTGCACGACATTCGATCCCCAACGCCCCCTGACCAGGGGCGGGCAGCATTTGCGGAGGGCCGAGCTTTTCGCAGATCCTCACGCTTAGTTCAAGCCGGTTGAGTCCTGCGACGGCCAGCACGATGGCGTCGTACTCGCCCGAATCGAGTTTGCTAAGACGAGTGCCGACATTGCCGCGGATTCCTTCGATGACCAAATCGGGGCGCATTGCTCGTAGTTGCGCCTGACGCCGCAAACTGCCCGTGCCGATTTTGGCACCCGGCGGAAGGTCCTTCAACTTTCTGCCCGTCGTAGAGACCAATGCGTCCGCACAGCTTGCCCGCTCAGGTACGGCGGCCAGTGTGAGTCCGGCGACCGTCTCTGTGGGAAGATCCTTCAAGCTATGTACTGCAAGATCGACTTCGCCGCGAAGCACTGCCGCCTGGATCTCCTTGGTGAAGACTCCTTGCAAACCCAACTGAGCGATTGGACCACTTTGCTGAACATCACCTTGGGTAGCAATTTCGACAATTTCGACGGTCGCGCCAAGTTGCCGTAACTCGTCAGCGACCCAATGGGCTTGCCACAGAGCCAGCTTGCTAGCGCGGGTGCCTATGCGGATAGGGGAAGTGGACACGATTGGCTATCGAATGTTTGCTAGGGACAAAGAGGTCACGTGCAGTTCATCGTAAAGGTTCCCTCATCGACGAGCAACTGAGGACCAACTTGATTACAGACCACCGGGGTCGGCAAGCCGCGCCTGGCTGCGAAGTTCCCGCTCGGCCAGCGCTTCGGCGAGTTGTTGCGGCGGCACAACCACGCCACAACTCACGACGAATTGGAACGCTTGTTCCATCGTGATATTCAGATCAACCGTCTCGCTTTTCTTCACCGTTACGGTAAAGCCGGTGAATGGCATCGGGGAGGTAGGGATCAATACCGAGACCACGGGCTCGTTGGCAGCACCGCGGATATCGAGCAGACTCTCACCCGTCATAAATGCCACAGTCCAGATTCCTTTACGTGGGTATTCAACAGCTACTACGCGTGTGTAATCAAGCTGAGGTTCGCTGAACATGAAGTCGGTCACCTGCTTGACGGACGAATACACATTCCGCACAAGGGGAAGTCGATGAATGACCCGTTCGATTTGAATCCAAAAGATACGTCCAACACCTGCCGCCAGGAATTTTCCCAGTGAATACAGGAGAAGAATAAACACGCAAAGAAACGTGGGGATCACGATGTAGGGCGACAGAAAACGATGATTCACATAATCGCGAATCAGTCCATCAGCATTTTGAGGAACTGGTTTACCGCCGTGTTCCTCGACATAGTCGTAGTAACTCGAGGGAACCAGCAGATCGTCGGCCATCGGCTGGTAGGGGCGCATTGCGTTGGCGACCTGGCCATCGCGTATGTCGAGTTCTGTCACCTCCTTGCGAGTACGAATGTCACCCCGGAAATGGCGAGTCAGCAACTGGCGCGTGCCCGATTCCATCGGCTCAAGCAAGTAGGTGTTAACGGTGTTGCCCACCCACAAGAAAATGACGATGGTCAACAGTGGTGGCAGCAGCACACCAAGTCCCCTCAGCACGGCCCGGCGGAATGGGTCGAGAGGCTTGATCGGTTTTTCAGTCGGCTGAGGGTTGGATTCCATGTGCCCCTATTGTGCGATTCGTTCGTTGAGAAACAAGGCGGATCAAGCTAAGGTTTGTGAAACAACTGGGAACTCGGTGGAAGAACAATCCTTCTAAGCGTCAGAAGTTCGTCCAACGACTAAGACGGTCACCCGGGAGGCACCTTGCTTCTTAAGGATGCGAGCCGCCTCGCTGCATGTGGCTCCCGTAGTGAGTACGTCGTCCACCAGCAGGATGTGAGGCGACTCTAAAGAATAGCCCCTGGCGACGTGTAGTTGACCACGAACATTACGAAATCTACCTGGACGCGATAAACCGTGCTGAGGTAGAGAGTTACGGCGACACCGTAGCAGGTGAGGGAAGTGGCTCCGGCCCATTTTTGCGGCGATTTGCCGGCCAATCACCTCCGGGGGATTGGTACCCCGCACCAGGCGTCGCCAAGGTGCCATAGGAATGGGCACCACGCAGTCGATCGACATTTGCTGCAGATCGTCACCCCTTTTCTCCAAAATCAGGCGGGCAAACATACGCCCCACTTGTTCGCTCCGGTCATTCTTCATTCGCAGGATTAAATCTCGAAGTAGCCCGTCGTACGGCCCCAGAGAGAGTGTGGCATCAAAATGGACTTTGTCTGCTTCACAACGCGGGCAAGTTAAAGCTGCGCCAGAGACCTCGGGAACCCTAGCCCCGCATCGCTGGCAGACAGGACCAGGGGAGGCCAATAGCTCGTCACGGCAGTCCGAACAGAGTGTGTCGTCTAATGAGGTCTGGTCGATTTCCGCTTCACAACTAAGACAACTCGGCGGGAACAGTAGATCCAGCGATCGGTAACCCAGTCGGTGCAGCCAGTTTGTAGTCGAGAGTTGCATCGTCGCCAGAGTATGGAACGGGATCAGTGGAAATCAGCTGGTTTCCATGATACCCTCTGCCAGCAGTGCCGTCAGTGGGCTACGTATGGCTCTCTTGACGCTAGCAATCAGGCTCGGCTACTCTCCTGCCCTACGGTCTCTGTTGATTGAATACCGTCCGTCAACCCTCGATTCACGCCGATGACCATAATTGATCGCTATGTCCTGCGGCAGTTCGTGCAAATTTTTCTGATTTGCTTTCTCAGCCTGGGCGGCTTGTACGTTGTCATCGATGCCTTTCAACACCTCGATAGTTTTTCTTCCTACGCGTCTGAAAAAGGGAGTCTGCTCGGGGCCATCAGTGAGTACTATGCCTATCAGGCTTTTGACCTCTTTGATCGCACTGCTGGAATCCTGGCGATGATTGCAGCGATGTTTACTGTTACCTGGATGCAACGCCATCAGGAACTAACGGCAATCATGGCAGCAGGGATTTCCAAATTCCGCGCGATTCGACCGATCATGATTGCGGCGATCATGGTAAGCTTCTTAGGAATGTTGAACCGCGAGTTGGTGATCCCTCAGGTAAGGCATGAGCTGACTCGTGATACCAAGGACTTGAGTGGTAGTGAGCAACGCGACCTAGAGCAGCGTCTCGATTGGCAAACAGAAATCGTTCTTGGGGGTGAGAAGACAGTCGCCAAGGAACAGAGGATCGTCAATCCAAACTTCGTTTTGCCTGACTCACTATCCAAGTACGGCATGCGATTGGTCGCCGAGAACGGCTACTATTTGGCCAGTACCGAGGACCACCCTGCCGGGTATTTGCTTGATGAAGTTAGCATTCCTAAGAATATCGACAAAGTCTCTTCACTGCGCAGCGAAGGACGAGCGCTGATTGTCACTCACAAGGATGCCACTTGGCTAAAGCCTGGGCAGGCTTTTGTCGTTTCGAATGTTCCTTTCGAACTTCTCGCCAACGGATCGTCTTGGAGACACTATGCTTCGATCGGCGAGATGCTCCGTGAACTGAACGAACCGAGCACCGAACCTAGGAGCGATCTTCGCGTCGCAGTTCACACGCGCATCTTGCAGCCCTTTATGGATACGACCATGCTTATGCTCGGGCTGCCGCTGATGTTCTCGCGGCGGAATCGAAACGTGTTCGTCTCGATCGGTATTTGCCTGGCAGCGGGAATTGCTTTCTCGATGGTGACACTGGTCTGTCAATCGCTGGGGGGATTGAGCTTGCTGAGGCCTACCCTCGCTGCCTGGCTTCCCCTATTGCTGTTTGTGCCAGTAGCGGTTGCCTTAGGCCATTCATTCCGCACATAAAATCGGTGTTTTCATTCCATGAGGGGTTGCGAAAGCCGCCTGCCGGTGCCATCCTGGTGACTTCGTTGGGCCAAGCAATTGCACTGGCCAATCTATGGTTATGTAACACAGTTTAGATGGGACGACAGGATGAAACTTGCCACAATCACTACCAATCGAGGCGATATCCGCATCGAACTGCACGAAGACAAGACACCCAAGACTGTGGCTAATTTTGAAAAGCTCGCTGGCGACGGTTTCTACGATGGGCTCAAATTCCATCGTGTGATCGACGACTTCATGGTGCAAGGTGGTTGCCCACAAGGCACCGGATCGGGAGGCCCAGGCTACAAGTTCGAGGATGAGTTTCACGCTGACCTAAAGCACGACGGGCCAGGTGTATTGTCGATGGCTAATTCCGGTCCTAACTCGAACGGTTCCCAGTTCTTTATCACCCACGTCGCCACTCCGTGGCTTGATGGCAAGCACTCCGTGTTTGGTCATGTGTTGGATGATGGACAAGAAGTCGTAAATGCCATCAAGCAAGGCGACACGATCGAGAAGGTTGTCATTAGCGACGAGTGATCCGAAAATTGACTTAATAGCCGCTGGCGGAAGCCTGCGGTTTCACCAGAGATGTACCGCGGGCATTCGCCAGCGGCTATTTACGATGGTAAGCTAGTAGTCAAGACGAATTGCGATCTTCTTCACGACGGCCTTTCCCGCTTCGTCGCTCGGAGGTAGCTCGCCCTGCTTGATCTTCAGATGTAGACTTCTCCGCTTCAGCGTTTTCTTGCTGACGGCGTTCCCTTTCTCGTTTCTCCACGAGCTGTTCGAGATCTTCTGGGATATTTAAGCGATTTGCCATGTCAAAAAATCTCCCTTGGTTCAAGGAATTTATCAGGTACAACTTGGGGAGAACTACTGCTGGTAAATGATCTCTGGCGTGGGTTGCTCGGGGAAGCTGATTTCTGCTGCGTCTTCTGGTTCAGGGCAGAATTCATAGTCCCATACTTCATCGACAGGAGGCAAGGCAACAAAGTCCATAGATTCCATGGGTACGCCATGATGGCTGGCATGAATCGTGGCCAGTGGGCGGCGGGGATTCAAGAACGTGTCATAGAGCTTCGCCTCATAAGGCCGTGGCACACGCACCAGAGGGCCGGTTACTAATCGATCTTGAGTGCGCATGTAATCATGGGATTCACGCGATGCAATAACGGGGTTGTACGGAAGGACATGAGGTATCAAGGTGACAATGATCTCCTTGCGCTCCCTCTTCGTTTGGCGGTTTTGAAACAAGATGCCGACGTAAGGTAAGTCCCCAAACCAGGGAAGCTTGTTTTCAGTAATTATGTCTTCCTCTTGTATCAATCCACCGAGGACCATTCCCTGCCCATCGTTCAGCAGAATGTTGCTTTCGACGTTCGTCGTCTGAGCATCTGGCACCTGCGTATTCGGATTGACTTGTCCCGCGGACACCTCAGGTTTGACCTTCATCATGACTCGCCCGTCGCGAGTGATGCGCGGAATAACGGTCAATATCACACCGGTTTCAAGGAATTGGATATTTTGTTGGGTCGTCTGGTTCACATTCGTAGTAACCGTCGAGTAACCTAATTGATCGCCGATCTGAATTCTTGACAACTGACCACTTACCGAAAGGATTTTAGGAGAAGCAAGTGTTTTGGCGTCGAGCGTGGTCTGTAGTAGTTCAAGAAATCCATTGAGCGCTGCTCCATTGACGGTAAGAAACGAGGTTGAGCTTCCAGCGGGACCATTGACTGTGCCGGCTGGATTCGACAAACCGGCCGACAGAAATCCAAGACCTAGTTCATTGCCATGAAAGCTTGAAATCTGTTCAAAATTGATACCGCTCTTGCAATCGTTTTTGAGTTCGACTTGCAAAATGTTAGCTTCAATGAGCACTTGTCGAGGAGGCTGATCCATCTGACAAATGTAGTCGCTGATCCGGGCGACATTTGCCGGGTAATCAAAAACCGCGACCACTTCACGAGTTCGACGATTGTCCTCAGAGCTGGTTTCTACGAGCCAGCTATTTCCCGCAGGAGACAAGAGTCCCTTCACGGTATTGTCGACATCCACTGCAGATGCGAAGTCCAGTTCAAAAACTTCTACAACACGGCCACTCGCTTGAGGTGAAACAAAATCGGCAGCCTCGATATTTGTAACGTAGATAATCCCTTCATTCATGTTCCATGTGTGACCTGAAATGGCCAGAAGTGCTTCCATCACCTGCTCCCACGGCATGCGATCAAAAGATGCCGTGACTGGCACTTCGGCTGGGGAAGCGAACACGATGTTCAGTTTTTGCGTTTCGGCCACCAGTGCGATCACTTGTCGCAATGGGGCGTCGCGAACCATAAGTGAGATCAAGCCAGCATCTTCCTGGACTTGGATGTTCTGTGCAGGAACTTCGCCAAGGGGTATTCTGTGTTGCCGCGGTGGAACAGACTCAGGTTCGTTTGGTGGTGTAGGGAGCGTATCACTCCCGACTTCAGCCTTGACTGCTCCGACAGCCTGGCGAAGGGCCTCTAGACCTACAGATTTCCATGGGGAAGTAAGTTCTGTTGGTGCTGGAGCTGCTGGAACTTCCTGCTCATTTTCATTTGACGGAGGCTCAAACTGGCCGCCCGTTGTACGTTGGAACTTGCTTTGAACGGTGAGTTCGCTAACGTTCGAAAGCGATTGCCCCAAAGAAGGAGCGGAGATCAAGATGGACATCAGCCAAAAGACGACCAGACCCCAAGCCCGACGGCCTAATTCGATGTCGCTCTTTGCTCCCCCCAACATCATATTCCTACTCAATGCGATCTCTCAGGGACCTGTTTCCGTGAGCACAACACCATCCATGTTGATCTCAGTAATCTCAAAGCCTGCAACAATATCACCAACTCGATAGCTTTCTTCACCAATGGTGGCAACGCGCTCACCATTAGAAATGACAACGATTTTAGTTTGCTCTTTTCGAAGCTTTTCCAATTGCTGTTCTGCTAGTAGGGCTGACTCATCCCCGCTTTGCGAGCCATCAGTCAAAGTTGCCAAATACCAAGCTGGCTTGGCAAAGGGATCGTTCTTTATCACACTTTCGAGCGGCATCTGAGGCCACTCGCGAGATGGTTGCTCGGTGACAATTGAGTTTGGGACAAGGGGTTGTTTCTGTGGTGCCACCTGTTCAGGAGGAGGCGTTTGAGGAGAATTATGCTGGTCCACGGTCTCGTCGGACACTTGATTCCATAGTACGAAGACAAGACCAACTGCCAGGCAACCTACCAATGCTAGCTTGCCAGGAGTCGCACCCGATTTTTGCATCCAAGTGCGCTCACTCATAAGTCTTCCCCTCTCATACTTCTATCGTGGGATGTACCCCCAAAATACAAGACAAAATTTACCTGAACCGGATACCTTTCCAAATTCTGTTCGGATTCGATCTCCAGCCGGGAAACTTCCGTAAGCCTGGGGAGATGGTCAACTTTATCGAGGAACATACAGATGCTTGCAAAGCTACCGCTGCATTGAAACGTAATCTCAGCTCTCGAATAGCTTTCCAGCTGCTCTACCGGCCCCATCTGGTAGCCCACGATTTCTATCCCTGAGGTTTGGGCAACGGAATTGATTTGGCCAATAAACTCCATTTCTTCCAATTCCTTGGGCAATCGAAGTAGAGTTTCCTCTACTGACTCTTTCAGAGAGCGAAACTCCTCTTTATTCTTGCTATAGGCAAGACGAACTTGAGGTGATCGGTCGAGGAGTTCCTTGAGCTGTTCAACTCTAAACGTACCCTGATCCATCTGCGCATTTAGCGGTCGGGTGACAAGTGCAATATAAGCACCTACCGAAGCGACAACCAACAGGCAACCTGCGCCGTGGAGCGCCCATCCAAGGGAAGCAATTTGTCTGTCTTGGCTATTTCTCACGGTTGAGGCCTTGTGTGTTTCGGAAAGTGCCTTGCAAGGTAAAATCGTGAACCAATTGATTCTTAAGTCGAGTCTCTTTGTTAGAAGTCACTTCTACCTTGCCAGAAGGAATTGAAGTTTGAAATCCTTCAGCTAACTGGCCCGCAGAGGATTTGTTATTAGCCAGTCCAGCGATGTCTATTGCAATCGGCGTCTCCATAGGCGTGGTGGTAGATCGTTCTAGGTTCGATAATTCAAGTCTTTCCACGAAAACGTGATCGCCGGCTTTCGCCACGGCAGTTCCCAGCAGTCCCAGCAATGTGACGGTAGGCTTTTCGCTTGAAAGGGCGAGAATGAACTGCTCTTCGTCACGTATTGCGGCAATTTGCTTAACTATTCGCGTGTTCGCATTCTTTAAGTGATTAATTGGTTCAAGTGAAGTCTCTAGCAACTGTCGTTCGAGGTTAATTTCTCGCACGTAGTAGTAGTGAACAGACGTAGTAATTATCAAGATCAGCAGCGTAATACTGGAGATACTTAGCCATTGCCGGACTCGTGTACGATAGATCTCGCGACGACGTGCATAGGGAGTCATTAGATTGATCGCAAAGCTCATGCTTCCTCCCAGGCCAATGCCGATAGAGCGAGTGCTGGGCCAAAGAGGCAATGGCCTTCAGGCTCGGAAGCATGTTCATTTGATGGCAGAGGATTTAACTGCCAAACACGAGATTCAATTTGAAGTTGGCGAGTCAAGTAGTTCGACAACTGCTTAATCAGTCCACCTCCTCCGAATAGGTAGAGTTGCTGTGGCTTGATCGAGCGACGCAAGCTAGTCACATAAGAGAGTGTGCGTGAAAGTTCGTTTTCCAACTGAAGAAGAGGCTCCTTGATCAGTTCCGCCACAAGCGTAGCCTTCTCATCGGTGCCGGATGAGTTCAGTCCAGAGAGACCATATTGTTGCAACAAACCATAAGTCTGCTCAGGACGAATATCAAGTCCATCGGAAACGGAGCGTATCACTCGATCTAGACCGCAGTCTTTGAGAACTCTTGCATAGACTGGCCGTCCTTCATGCACAATACAGAAAGTAGCCTGGCTATAGCCCCAGTCTAGTGCCGACACTGGCAACGTGCGTTCAGATGAGAGACCCATATCGATTGCGCGCGTTAGGGTGTGAGGGAGCCCATCGATTTGTTGGCAGGCAAAGCCATTATTCACCACATCAGAATAAATTTGGTCAGACCAGGGGCGTGCAACTGCCAGCACATTCCATCGCAAGGGCTGGTTCAAGCCATCGTGCGATTCAGCGGGCCAAATGTCGAATTGTAGGTGGTCTGCAGAAGATTGAGTGGCGGATTCGACAGCGTGGCGTACGACAGAATCAAGATCCTCAGAAAACTCATCTAATCTGTCTATATGATGCAGGTCACAAAGTCCCATTGGCATCGTGGAAGCGGCTTTGCGTCCCCGAAGTCCATTGGCCAAAGCTACTGCTGCGCCGATCTCACCAGAAGCCGACCATAAAGGTTCTAATTCGGTCTCGCGCTCTTCAGTGGTAACTGGCAACGATCTCGGCACAATCGCTCGTGCGACCACACGCAGCGTATCACCGTTTCGGGCCAATTGCGCGACCTTCACAGTGGCACTGCCAATGTCGATTCCGATCCAGCCGTGTTTTTGTTGGCGAAACATGGATATTGCTTTTCCAGCTCTTGTTGGTCTCTTGGAGCTCTTTGGTTCAGATGTGTTAGTGTTTGCTGCTGGCGAGACTGGATAAATCGAAAACGGGCAGCATGACTGCCAGGACGACTACTGCGATCACGGCCCCCATTCCCACCGTAAGGGCTGGCTCGATCAAACCCACGAGTTGCCGCATTTTCGCTTCGGCCTCTTCTTCGTAGTAATCGCCCAGGAGTTTGCTGACTTCGGCAACATTTCCTGTGCTCTCAGCAGTAGCAAGCATGTCACGGGCGGAAATCGGCACAATCTCGGCGGTCTGCAAGACATTCGCTAGATTGCGTCCGTTTACAACAGAGTCTTCGAGTTTTGCCAAAAGAGACCGATACAACGAGTTTTCAACCGCCTCGCGAGTCAACCTCAGTGTTTCCAGAATTGGTACACCATTGGAAAGCATCATGCCTATCAGCCGGCAAATCCTTCCTGTGAACCGAGCGCGGGTGACATCGCAAATAACAGCTGTATTCACCCACATTGAATCGAGTGTTTGTCTCCCTTTTTCGGTCCTGCGCCACACGAGGCCACCACCCAAGAGGGACAAAGCAAGAGGCGACCAAAGCCACCAATGGCCGCGCAATTCATCGGCAATGGATATCAACATCTGAGTGACAATTGGCAAGGCCACGTCGTATTGGGCGAAGATACCTGAGAACCGAGGCAGCACAAAGATCACAAGCCCTGTGACTACCGAGGTAGAAACGGCCACCAAGAGTATTGGATAGGTCATTAGAGCGCGCATCGTGCGACGGTTCCGCAACTCGTTTCGCTGCATCTGAGATAGTTGGACCAATACTTCGGCCAAAGATCCTGATGCTTCTCCAGCGGCAACCGTGGCGACGAACGCAGGATCAAAGACCGATCCATGTCGGCGGAGTGATTCAGAGAGGGTGGTACCGGCCAAGACCGACTGATGCACACGGAGCAGTACATCAGCCAGGGGAGTTTTTTTACTTTGCGCCGCCAGAGAACCTAGTGCTGTCGAGACATCGATTCCCGATTTCAGCATGATTGAAAGCTGAGCAGTAAACTCGGCAACATGCTGTAAACGAACAGATTTATGACGCCTCGTTGACTTCTTTCCACTGGACTGGGCAGAAGTTTTCCAACTGGTAAGATCCGCACTTTCTAGTCCGGATCGCATCTCAGACGACCCTTTCTGAACAGGCTGGATTGTCGGATTTCCGAAGGTGGTATTGTAGGCGTTCATGAAAAATTACGGCATTTTACGATTGTTGTCTTCTAATAGAGATCACTCAACAAATGCAACGCGAGCAACCTCTTCCAAGCTAGTCGTTTCTTTCTCTGCAAGCCCTAGTCCACACTGCAAGAGACTGGGAAAACCCCTACTTTGAAACCATTGCCGCACGGATTCGAGTGTGGCTCCCTCTCCAATGAGTCGACGCAGTTCTCCTTCGGCCGGAAGAACTTCGTAGATACCGATACGCCCCTGGAATCCGGTGTCAAAACAATCGCGGCAGCCAAGGCCACGAGAGAAACTGCGTCGTTTCTCTCCCTGGTAGTGCAAGGCATTGAGATACTCTGCGCTCGGATAGTAAGAGCTTCGACAGTTGGGGCAGATTGTGCGTACCAGTCTTTGGGCAATAACTCCTTGCAACGCCGCGGCAAGTTTGTAACCTTCGATTCCCATGTCGGTCATTCTTGTGATGGCACTGATACTGTCGTTCGTATGTAGCGTGCTTAACACGAGATGGCCGGTAAGTGCAGCTTGAACTGCAACCTTGGCGGTTTCGGCATCACGGATTTCACCGACCATGATCACATCCGGGTCTTGTCGCAAGATGGATCGCAAGGCGGTAGCAAAACTAACATTTCTTCCGGCATCCACCTGCACCTGATTGACCAACTCAATCTGATATTCGACAGGGTCTTCGACGGTGACAATGTTGTGGTGAACTGACTTGATGAGTTCTAATGCGGAATACAGCGTCGTTGTCTTTCCACTACCCGTGGGTCCAGTCACCAATACCAAACCGTATGGCTTCTTCAGCAGTTCTTTGACCATTCCCAGCACTCTGTCTGGAATGCCAAGTCGGTCAAGATTGAACGTGAGTCGATCCTTGTCGAGCACACGAATTACTATCTTCTCACCAAGCACTGTTGGCAAAGTCGAAATACGTAGGTCCACTTCTTTTCCATCAGCGACAACCTGACAGCGGCCATCTTGCGGAGTGCGTTGCTCGGCAATATCGAGCTTGGCCATCACTTTGATTCTAGAGACGATCGCCGGAAAAATGTCACGGCGAGGTCGCAACATCTCGATTAGTTGTCCATCAATTCTAAATCGAACGGTGCCAAACTTTCTGCTAGGTTCAATGTGAATATCACTAGCTTGCTTGCGGATTGCCTGCAGTATCAGGTAGTTGACCAGATTGATGACAGGACTTCCCTCCACGAGGTTATGAACCGAAGCCACATCCATATCTGCGCTGTCGAGCTGGAGCTCCACTGCTGATTCATCCATGTCAGCGGTCACCGTGTCGACATGAAATCCTTCTTCGTAGGCGCGTTGCAAAATTCGCTTGATCGAAGCGCGAAAGGCAAAGACCGGTCGAACGTCTAGCCCCGTGACTTTTTCAATGCAGTCGATAGTATCCAGATTTGAGGGGTCGTCCATGGCCACGACAAGTTGGTTACGAACCTTGAACAGGGCCAATACTCCCAATTGCTCGGCCAACGGACGGGGGATGACTTGGACGGCCACTGGATCGAGAATGCCTTCGCGAAGCCGTACTCCAACTGCACCAATTTGCGTTTCGACAAACGGTAAAAGCTGTTCTTCGCTGGCAAATCCCAATTCCAGAAGAGACTCGCCTAATTTATGGCCGTTTTCTGACTGATGGCGCAGGGCCGATTCAAGTTCCTCTTCACCGATCAGGTCCGCGCTGACAAGTCGTTGTCCGAGCGGACCTCGACTGGCCAGGGGGCTTAACGCCGGATCGTCAGAAGAGACACCCAATGGTACGGTGTACTGTTCGATTTGATCCTTGTTTTGATCTGCAACCGTGATAGCGCTCATTGGATAAAGCTCCTCACAGCGGCTTTGTCGTCGGGAAACAACTCAAACGCTTCCAGAACACCGCTGACTCGCAGAATGTCCTGGCTTAAGGGGGTCAGTGCTGCAAGTTTCACCCTTCCGCCACGAGCGCAAATGCTATCTCGACAGTCAAGCAGCGCCTCTAATCCGGCGCTGTCGAATAGAGGAACATCATGAAGGTTGAGCACGACCATAGGAAGTCCATCGGAAAGGCAGTGCCCGACCGTTTCGCGCAGTTCCTCTGCATGCTCGACCGTGAGAGGCACGTTCGGGACAATCACTTCCACGGCACCTTGACACTTGATGGCAAACATCAGGATGCTCCTTCCAGTGGGATAGAGACCAAGAAAGTGGTTCCCTGATTGAGGACGCTTTCGACGGTGATTTCTCCCCCATGCATCTGGACTACCTCATGCGCCAGAGAGAGTCCCAGGCCCGTTCCCGTTTCCTCCTGTATACGTGGGTCGGCACTTCGGAAGAACTTGTCGAAGACTTTCGGCAACTCTTCTTCTGCGATTCCTACTCCCGTGTCCTCGATGGCAAAATCGAGCATGGAATGTTCGATTTTTACTCTCAAGGTGACATGGCCTCCTTCGGGGGTGTATTTGACCGCATTGCCCAGAAGGTTGACCAATACGGCTACAATCTTGTCTTTGTCAATCTTGATTTCAGGCATCTTTTCGGGGAGTTCGCTAGAAAAAGTAATATTCTTCTTTTGCACCAATGGCTCGATCTTCTCTAGCACCTCTTCAAAAAGCCGTTCTGTATCAACTTTCTGACGTTCAATCGTGAGAGATCCCATTTCCATGCTGCTTATGCTTAGCAGGTCATCAACAAAGCGTGCTAATCGGGTAACTTCGCTGTTGATGATATTGCAGAATTCCTTCTGCTGCTCGACATCGATCTCGTCACACGTGACCAGCGTCTCTGCATAGGCTTTGATATTGGACAAGGGTGTGCGCAGCTCATGGGTTGCCGTGTCGATGAATTGATCCCGCATTTTCTCGGAAAGCTTTTGTTGAGTAATATCCCTTAAACACCAGACCTGCCCTGGCTGCTGGGAACTGTCCAACCCTTGTCTCGATACTCGAATAATACGATCCGCTAAGCTCCCTTGACGAAGGATCTCACAAACCGCAGGGCGACCATCTTGGCCGGCCAGTGCAATTTCTTGTGCTTTCTCATCGATGTCTCGAAGTAGCTCCTGAATCGAGGCACCTTCGGCAAAGTTTTCGCCGAGCAACGCAGCGACGGCTCGATTCGCAAAGGTGATCCGTCCTTCGATGTCGGTCATAGCGACACCATCGGGAATACTCTCTAGAATCTCTCTGTCCTGGCTAGCACGTCGCGAGACAGTCGCTTCCGCGAGTCTTGCTTCAAGCGTTCGATTATCAGGTCCCTCCTGATTGCGATGAACCAAATCTACCAGGCGATTCCAGCCTAATGAGGTGGCATCTCCGACACGGATAGAGGAGACTTGCTCAGTGCTTCCGAGGGGCAGTGCTGCGATCTGTTGAAGTTGTTTGCTGACTTCATCGAGGGGGCTAGTCAAGCGAGAGAGAACTATAGCGCCGAGGGCAACTAGTGCGAGAGGTACAAGGATGGCTACCGGTGCAAGCGGAGCCACTGCCGCCATAGTTTGCCAGATGTCCGGCTCGACGACTCCTATATGAAGCATCCCTACCGGCTGCTTGTTGGCCGCCAGAGGCAAGCGGTATTCACTGATCTTTGATCCATTGGAGTTCACGAAGCTAACTCCCTTGAATCCACCCCACTGCAGATGACTTCCTTCGAGCTCAGCTGCCTCTTGATCAATCAAGCTTGCTTGAGTATGCGCACAATAAAGTCCATCGTTTGAAACGATGGCACAGTAGTCAAGTCTCGACTCGGCTTTTGCACGGAGCAACAGTGCCTGCAGATTCTCCGTTCCATTGCGCAGATATTCGAGTTCAATTGCCGCGGAAAGTTTGTCCAGTCGTGCCAGGCAAGTGCCAATGTTCCTGCTACTCAGCACTGAATGGGTCGTGATCAGCACCCCAGCAGCCAACCAAGTCACTGCTACTATGCAAAACAGCAAATAGTAGGCAACGACTCTGCGCGGCAAACCCAGATTGGGACGACGAACTAACATGGCTTCTCTGCAATCTGGGCATGGGAGCAATCAGCTAGGGACCTAAACGACAGCACCTAAGAGTTCATTCACTTCGTTGACTACCGCAGCGGGACTAAAGGGTTTGCAAAAAACTCCATTAATTCCTACCTCCTCGCGCAGCTTTGGCAATTCCAACTCTAAGCCTTTTGCTGTGAGTAGAATCAAGGGGCAGTCAAAATAGCTCGGCAACGCTCGCAAGGCCCGGCACAGTTCAATACCCGACATGACCGGCATCTGCTGATCGGTTATCACGACGTCAAACTGCTTCTCCTGGGCTAGTTCTAGTGCCACCTGACCGTTGATGGCAATCTGTGTCTCGAAACCCGCGCGATCCAGAGCGAACTGGGTCACGCGGGCCAAGGCGACATTGTCGTCCACAATTAGGGCTCTATAACTCATCGTTTCAATACCCATTAGTCTGAACTACATGTCACGTATAAGGGAATCTATGACGCCTAACTCTTACAGGTCGTCATAGGTGACTGCGGGGTTCGTTGGAGTTGCCGTTGTGCAATTGCAAATGAATTCGCCTGTGGTTGTGTTGTACATCCATCCAGTCGCATTGTCCGCTACAAGAGGATCAGCAGCTGAGACTGTGATCAAATTGTCTCCAGTACCCACGGGGCTCTTTGGAAACGTTCCGCGAATATAGTTTTTCATCGAGACCTGAAAATCTGCCACACCATCGGTCGCACAGGCAGGATAGGTACCGGCATTATCGGCTGAATAAAGTTCGATACCATCTCGAATGATCGACAACGTCTGTCGGAGACCATTCTCTGTGGCAGCACCGGAAGTCTTGAACAATTTAGGCGCTCCCACACCAGCGAGTATTCCTAAAATCAAGATCACCACCACAAGTTCAATCAGTGTAAATGCATGTTTCTGGCGAGACATTGTCAGTCCTCTTTTTTAGCTATAACTCTCTGTGAATATTCTGCCGCAATCGGCACTAAACCTTAGCTTGCACAATGGTGGCCACACTAAAGAGCGAGAGAGTTTCTTCGATATTCAGTATGGGCCTAGAAATAAATAGCTTATGATCTCGGCGGTGTAGCCAGTGTGATGGGAACAATCTCCAATACTTCCCATCCTAATCCTCACCTGCCCTACAATCGAAACTTCACCCATCAGCAGCAGCTTGCAACTGGAATAACTAAGCTATTCTTCGGATATATACAGATTCCCTGGGCTCATTTTGCGATGCAATTGAAATAGAGCTTCTCAGGATCGGCACACCTTGCTCGTTGAAAATCGCTCGGAGTATGCGCGTCATGACAACCGAACTTGCAGACATTCCGCTGAGTGAAGCGACTGAGTCGCGTCAACTCCGCGAATTGGAAGATGCTTGTGGTATGCGATTCGATACTTGGACGAACAGCGGCGATAAATGGGTATGTTCGTCTGGAGGCATGGAGTCCACTGCACTTGATGAAGATTCTATTCAAGAGATCTGTTTGACAGTTCGCAGCACTCGGCGACTTGCGACAATGAACATCGACACGGGCGCTACTCTTGTGGCGATTCCCTGGAAGGATCCAGAAACGAGAGTCCCCCGGGTCCTCACTGGAGTAGTGGATACCGATTCGCTCCAATTATTATTGTTTTCAATTAAACAGACTCTCAAAGTGGAACAGCAGCTTGAAGAGTTGGAAGGACTTCGTGAAGAAAACTCCGTTTTCCTGCGGCAAGTGACGGAAGATTTCGAGGAGCTCACTTTCCTGCGATCTATGGCTGAGCATTTAACTCTCGAAAACAACAATCAGGGCCTCACTCAGCTTACAAACTACACGTTGTCCTTGTTGGGGCAACTTGTGGGAATCGAGCAACTGTATTTCCTTGAGAACGTCAAAGGAAAGTCCGAAGTGCGTGCATCGTGGGGTGCTTCGAGTAAAACGAATCAAGCTCTTGCGAACTGGCAAATCGAAGCTGTCACCGACAGTGTGTCGGGTCAACTGAATGGCAGACCTCTGGTACGAAATCAGATTAAACCTTTGGAATTAGGCTATGGCATTCGCACAGTTCAGGAACTGATCATCGTACCGGTCTCAACGACCCTCACCCGAATAGGCTGGTTGGTCGCTATCAACCGCAACGAATTAGACTCTGAGAATTCAACGGATGCCAGATGGGTCTTAAGTCAAAACGAACTCGGCTCGCGTGAGACGTCGCTATTAACAACTGCGGCTGCGATGTTGGGATCCCATTCAAACAACCTGTCATTATTTGAAGAACGCGAAAAGCTGCTTGTCAACGTCGTTCGCGCTCTTGTATCGGCCATCGATTCGCGTGATCCCTATACCTGCGGTCACAGCGAAAGAGTCGCACTCTATGCCCGGCGCCTTGCAGTTGAGATCGGCCTTGGTGAAGACGTCTGTGAGAGAATCTATCTTACGGGACTGCTACATGATTTGGGCAAGATTGGCATACAGGACTCGGTGTTAAAAAAAGATGGCCCACTTACATCGGAAGAGTTTGCTGAAATTCAACAACATCCGGAGTTGGGGTGGAGCATTTTACAAGGCCTCGAGCAACTCGACTATGTTTTGCCCGGCGTACTCCATCACCACGAACGTTTCGATGGACAAGGGTATCCGGATAATCTCCGAGGTGATGAAACCCCGCTCGAGGGTCGCCTACTGGCCGTCGTGGATGCGTTTGATGCCATGACTTCCAATCGTACTTACCGACCGGGAATGCCCCTAGAAAAGGCGATCAATATTCTTGCCGAAGGTGCAGGAACTCAATGGGATGCAGACCTTGTTGACGCATTTCTACGAATCTTACCCGATATTCAAGAGATTCGCGAATCCTACAGCCGCCCTCCCCTACCAAAGAGAACACAACGAGCTTCTTCGGCACTCGAGCAAGAGATAAGCGAGAACAGCGTGGCAGTGTGATTCCCAGAGAGGGTTCAATTGTGGATAGCTCGCAAGCGTACCAATTACAACCGATGTCCCAACCACAGATTCCGGCCCGATTCGTGCAGCGTTCGGCATTCTCATTGATCGAAATGACAATCGTGCTATTGATCATTGGGATACTGGCTGGTATAGCAATCCCAAAATTTGATACGGCTTTGAAAGCGACTCGGGCTCGCGGTGCAGCGAACTTGGTCAAGAGCGACCTGAACTACGCACGACGTCTTGCTCAGCAGTCCAGTTCCAGCCAATCTGTCAGTTTTGATGCTATTGCCGAGAGTTATGCTCTTGTTGGCGTCAACGATATCGACCGACGAAATCAGTTCTATGTGGTCAATTTGAGCGACAGCAAGTATGACTCCCAAATTGACACGGTAGATTTTGCCGGTACCAGCAATGTCAAATTCGACATTCACGGACGTCCCGATAATCCAGGAACGATCGTAATCAGTTCCGGCAGCACAACAGAAACCATTCAAGTCAACTCCGAAGGGCAAGTGTTGATTCAGTAGCAAATGTTCTTGTTGTTGAATTGACGACTTCCACGCTCAGCCATGCAACGACATGCGTTTACCTTGATTGAGCTAACGGTTGCCCTCGCGGCAAGTACGATACTTGTGGCTGGACTGGCGTCGTCACTCTATATTTCCAGTCAAGCACTCAACGTAAACGCGTCGCAGAAAACACGCACAGCGGCTGTCGTACTGCATGATCTGGCGACCGATCTCAACAAAGCGGTCGAGTTTTCCGAGCGTACTGCTACGGCACTCACCTTCACCGTGCCTGACCGCAATGGCGACAGTGCTCCTGAAGTCATCCGATATGCCTGGACGGGTACTCCCGGAGATCCTCTCACCTATCAGTACAACGGCGGTACGGTTGTCAACATCGCCACCGATGTGCAAAGTTTCAATACGACTGCTCTCACACGAGATATGGTAGCCGAATCACTGGTTACGCCTGTTGCGAGCAACGTCGTATTCGAGGAAATGACATCCGCAAAACTAGCGAGCAATGGCAGTTCGATTGCGATTACGAAGCCACCAGGGACCACCCAGGGAGATTTGCTGATTGCAGCTGTTGCTACCGATGGCAATGTTACTTCGTCTCTTGTTGGACCCTCTGGGTGGAATCTCATCACAATTGGCCCTTCAGGAGGATCCATCCGACAAACTCTCGGCGTATGGTGGAAGATTGCGTCTAGTAGTGAACCTGGGAGTTATCAATTCAATTGGGCTCTGAGTGAGCAAGCTTATGGATGGGTTATGCGTTTCAAGGGTCACGATGCAACAAGCCCAATCAACGCCTTCGCCATGGAATCTGGTTACGCAATACTCACAGCACCAAGTCCAGCAGTTGTCAGCTCCGTAGACAACGCATTGATACTGCGACTTGCAGGCTTCGACAGTTATCCCATCACACTTAACGTACTCGGTTTAGTTGGGCATAGTCTGATCACCATGGATTCGAGCAGCACAAGCTCGAGCGCAACGTCCGGTGGAGCAGGCTATATGCAACAAAGCACTGCAGGCAATAGTGGGGCTTCAGCCTTCACGCTCGTAGGTGCTGAGGAATTCACCAGCGTTACTATCGCGATAGCACCCGAGGTGAATCCATGAAGCAGTTTCATTTTCCTTCAATTCGAATTCAAGGGCTTCCGCGGGCAGGCATTAGCCTGGTTGAGGTCGCGATCGCCTCGCTCTTGGTTGGGGTCACATTGGTTGCATCCTTAGAGACAGTGGGAGGTGTCTATCGGACTCAGCGACTCAACGCCACACGTTTAGCAGGATCCTGCCTGGCCATGGAATTGATGTCGGAAATCCTCACAATGTCTTATGAGGATCCCGAAACAAGTAGTCTTTTGATTGGCAGAGAGACTGGTGAATCAGCGTCTAATCGCTCAGATTTCGATGATGTTGATGATTATGATAACTACAACTCTCTAGGAACCAAGTCAAAGAGTGGAGCTGCCGTGGCAGGTCTCTCGAATTGGCGCCGACAAGTGGATGTGACATGGATTGATCCATTAACAGGACTAGTTGGGATCTTGGACACGAATCTAAAGAAAATCACTGTTACAGTTACCAGTCCTGATGGCATAACCAACACTTTGACAGCCTACCGCTCGAAATGGGGAATGTTGGAGCAGACCCCGGTCATGGATACAACAGCTGTCAGTTGGATCGGTGCTTCACTTCAATTGGGGGCTGGAACTCCGGTTTCTTACATTGGAACCCACCTCACGAACCTTGCTGATGATGCTCCTTAGGAAATTGATAGAATCCATGTCTCGCAAGATACTCACCAATCGAAATTCCCGTCAGCCAATCGGCACAATTTATGTGGCTGTGCTGGGCGTTTCACTGATCGTGGCGGTCATAAGCATCACCGCGATACATATTGCTCGGATAGAGATGCGGGAAGTCATCGCAGTGAACGAAATTTCTCGGGCACGGCTGATGGCTGAGTCTGGCGTCGAATTCGCAGTTTGCAAGATCAAATCAAACCCACTTTGGAGGAATGAATTTACTAGTGGAATAACGAATACACTCAGCGGTTTACTCAGCATACTCACCGGCTCCGGCCAATTTGACTTCACACTGACCGACTCCGATGGCGATCTCGATGACGACAATCAAGACGCCGTAACTCTCCGTTCAGTGGGAACTGCAGGGGGTGCCACCAGTGTTGTCGAAGTGCTGCTTCAGCCAACCGGTGCAGGAATCAGTTGCCTCGAGGCATCTCTGCATAGTGCCGGACCAATTTTCGTTCAGGCCACAGTTGTCACCGACCAGATGGTGAGCGCGAATAGCGACATCACGATTTCTGGAGGGATGAGTATCCAGGGAGAGGCCTGGTCGACAGGTGCGATCAGTGGCACTGTTACTGACGTTACTTATACGAACCGAACACCACCTCGCGTGATGCCTGATCCGACAACGGTATTTGAGTATTATATCGCAAATGGGACTTCAATTAACTCCGGTAGCATTGGCTCTCACATCGAGCAATGCATAATCAGCCCAGGAAGTAATCCATACGGATTAGGCGTCCAAAACTCACAAGGGATTTACGTGATCGACTGCCAAGGAGGCAGCATGACATTGAGAAACTGTCGCATCGAAGGAACTCTAGTATTTCTCAATGCTGCCGGTGGAGTAAAGCTGGAAGGCTCCATTTACTGGAAGCCGGCAATTTCTAACTTTCCAGCTCTAATGGTGGAAGGACCAGTTCAGATGGACTGGGATCGAAATATTTCACTCTCGGAATCAACTACAGGGGTCAATTTCAACCCAGCGCATACTCCATACAATAATACTTCTGACAGTGACACAACAGACAATTACACAAGCACACTTGAAGGACTTGTCTATATCGATGGCAATCTGCATGTCACTCGTAGTTCAACATACACGGGTGTCGTCGTTGTATCGGGAACAGTACAGGCTGATGCAAGTACAAATTTCAACTATGATTCAAAGTTCCTGAATAATGCTCCCCCGGGGTTTGCTTCGGGCGCGGACATGCAAATTGTCCCAGGCACCTGGAAACAAGTGGCATTCTGAGACGGAAGAATGTGACCAGTCAACAACTAAAAAAGAGATGGGAGAACCTGCGGTTCTCCCATCTCTTGACTGATCGACGCTACGATCTACACCGTATAATCTTCAATGGTTTCGAAAGCGAGATCAAGCTCTAGATTGATGTCGATGTCCCCAGATTCTACTAGGGTATCGTTGCCCTGGCCGCCATGAAGCAGAGCCAGCTTTAGTACCTCAACATCTTCGAGAGTGAGTATATCGTCGCCTTTACCAAGTTTGACGAACAACATTTCGAAGGCCGAATCGAAAATCTCGACTTCATCTTGCCCATCACCCGTTGTGATAATACCCGTTCCGGTCGTGCAACCGTCTAGAGTGATGAGGTCATCTCCACTGGCAGTGATCACTGCAATAAGAGAACTTGCATTCACTTGCGTAAGAACTACATCGTTTGCCCCCGAACCGAGGATAGTCAACGAGTTACCAGCATCAGTTACTGCAATATCAACTTGATTACTTCCGCTTCCTAAGTTAACAAAGGTGGATCCATTGATCGTGCTCAAAAGTCCATCTACGGCGTCATCACCGCCACCGAGATCAACGAAGAGATTATCTCCAACGATGGTTTGATTGACAAATACCTGGTCGTTCCCATTCCCCATTAGAATTGCAAAGTCATCACCAATCGTTGTTGACTCATTGCTGTTAGGGAAGGATAACCCAAGTGGCATGGTAAGAGTATTCGATCCTTCCGTGTCAACAATAGTAAAGTCGTCAGCGACGTGGACCGCCGTCACATCGAAAGTATCATTTCCAGCCCCACCTAGGATGACTAAATCGTCAGCGATTGCCAAAGGGAACTGAGTAAGAGTAAAAGAGGCCGAAGTTCCCATGAACAATTCGTCTTCGCCGTCACCCAGATCGATTCTCAAATCGCCGGGAAATTGCAGAGCGTCAAGTTCATTCGTACTGGAGCCACCAATAATGCGGACAGTGTCATCTCCACCTCCAGTATTGACAATTACATCGCGCGTGACGCCATTAAATAAGAAAGGCTCCCCATCGGACTTCGTTACACCGTTTACTGTGTCGTCCACCTGCCCGGGACCTATCAGAACAACTTCAAATTGACCTCCATCGGTATCACCACTGCGAAGGGCGAATGCGTTTGGATTGGCGTCGCCGGTGATCACCAGATCGCCATCAATAACCGCAACACTCAAATCAGCTGCTAAGAGTTGTTTCTTTTCGAGTACTTCCATGCGAAGACGCTTTTCCATGCGATTGTTAATCATGCTATCTACGATCTCCAGAATTGTTGCCGTGTGAAATAATCCGCATCTAACGTGCGACGGTTAAAAAAACGACAAGGTGTCTTGACTAGGTATTTCTAACTAGCATGCCGTTATACGCGAACCGCCATTATAGGCAGAGCCCCAAGCGGCATAAAAGAGCATTCCGCCCTTTTTTAAGACTTTTCGTCATTAACAGTTGTGCTGGATTTGTCGATCAATTTGCCTGAGTAGTTCTCGCCGCCAAGGATTCGTGGAGCAGGGTACTACAACCGGCAGAGTATGGGTAATCCAAGGCGAGGTCTTCATTTGGATCTGCAATCATCTTGTCTTTGGGGACCCCTCTCTAGGTTGGTCCGCTTGTGGCGATTGCCCCGTTCGCTGGCCTGTGAAAATGCTCCCAAACGCTTGTAATTAGCCACTTTTCTCTGTTTTGCGGACTAACCTTCAACGGGAGTCTCGATTCAAGAGTGACTAATGTCACACCGTCCAACTCCCATTCCAAAGTCCGAACCCCAGCGAGTGCTGCTTGGCAGGCACGCCCCATTTTACTTGATACATGTTCCATTTGCTCCCCAAAAACATCACGGCCAAGTACAAGCAATCCGTACTCATAGAGTACGGTCTGCTGCTAGCTGTCGGCATGGTCACCCTGGTCATGTGGAAGTATGAGCGACACGATCCTGTCCTGCTTCACTTGTACTACGTCCCGGTGGTGCTAACAGGCTTTATCTTGGGGAGTTACCGGGCACGCTTCATGGCGTTGTTCTGTATTTTATCGGCGACCGTTGTTTTGATTCCCGGTACGATAAGACCATTGACGCAGTCATTGCCAGACAACCTAGTGCCGACCTATTGCGTTTGGACTGCCACGATTATGCTGGTTGCCATTCTCGTGGGAAAACTTAGTGATGGTTGGCGAGATGCTCTGGAAACCCTCCGAAAAGAACACCAGAAGGATGTACTTACCGACCCTTTGACAGGTATAGCCAACCGCAGAGCGTACGAATTTGAGCTCAATCGCCGAGTTAACCAGCGTGAACGAGACGGGACCCCCGTGACTTTGGTGATTCTTGATATTGATCAATTCAAGAAACTGAATGATCGTTTCGGCCACCCTGCTGGAGATGCCGTCTTGAAGGGGGTGGCGGATGTGCTGCAAGCAACTATTCGCAAGTCCGATCTTGCAGCGCGCCACGGTGGGGAAGAATTCAGTATAATTCTGCCAGGAATCAGTCTGTCCGAAGCCAAAGACGTGGCCGAGCGTATCCGCACTTTGATCGAGTCGCGACGATTTACCTACAATGAACTCACACTTCGCACAACCGTCAGCATAGGTTTTGCGCAGTTCCAACCAGATGACGACCTCGATTCGTTAACACGGCGTGCAGATGCAGCCTTGTATTCTGCCAAAGAAGCTGGCAGAAACTGTGTTTACTTTCATGATGGGCGGTCCTGTCGCCATCAAGGTGCAGGATTTGTTGCCTCCCCAGATTCACTTGTGTCCAAAGGACATCTCTCCACTACCTTTTTGGAAGCCTACGCCGACGAAACGACGGGGCTTCCTGGGAAGCGTGTGCTGTTAGAAGAGTTGCGTCGCAGAGCGGCAGAGAGAAGTCGCTATGGAACAGAACTCGTCCTTGCTCTCGTGCGAGTCAACTATTTCGCATTGACTCCCATTAGTCAAATCCATGCGAGAAAAAGCCTATTGGCCAAGACAGCAAGTCTTGTTTGCTCGCAACTGCGAGAAACTGATCTGGTGGTTCGCTATGGAAATGATACTTTCGGAGTTCTCATGCCTTCTACGACCCTCCAAGGTGCTTCCGTACCGCTAGAGAGAATCTGTGCTCAAGCCACTATCTATTGCGATTCGCAGTATCCAGGGCTCTCCTATTCTGTCAGCATTGGAGTCGCAGAAGTGAGTCGAAATGAAAAGCCAAACTCGACGATCTCAAATGCTGATGTGGCACTTCAAATCGCGGTGGCCAGAGTAATAGGATGCGTCGAATACTTTCAAGCTGCCGGTACCGACGTGTTGACTGCATCGACTTCTACTACGAACGAACACCGAGAAGAATTCGCAAGCGGTTTTACTTCAGAGACCTTACCTAAGGTGTAAAGCGGCTGTTGAAAGCTCGGAAACTAGATTGCTTGGTGTTGTGCGTAAGCTCGTTGCTGTAAAATCGACTTCCTTCATAATACTGTAGTTGTTCGCGAAACGGATTGAATCTTCTCAGTTCAACGGGGGCGCTGGCCTCAAAGTTGCCGACACCCGGTACTCCCAGACGCACATTCACTAAAGCAGAAGTGCAAAGGTCGAGGTCGAATTCTGGACGCAACTGCCGAAAACGCAAACGGACCATTGCCAAGTCATCTGCATACATCGATTCAGTGATGGTCGCATTCCAACTTTCAACTTCTGCAAAGCTCACTCTGCCTGTGAATTGGTCAACGAATTCTCCTACCAAGCGAACCGAGACGCTGCCACACACGGGGATGATCTCTCCGTGAGCGTCGATAGGTGCCACGGCTACCGATATCCCGTCAGGTTCGACGGTACGGTCGAGATTTGCCAGTCTCGCATGGACTTCCAGGGCGATTACTCTTGAGTGTGGAGCGAGTGCTGGAAGGAGCAATTTTGCCGCTACAGGATCGTAGTCGAAAACCTCGTATTCCGTTAGAAAAGCTGCGGGCTCGCTTGTCACAAGTTGGGACATATCATCGGCTATCATCTGGCTGGAATCGAGTCGAGCTGTCGCGACTTCATCCCATGGCACTGCTGTTGTTAGTACGATGCCCTCTTGATCATTGCGAATCCAAAGAGTGTTGGAATCAGTTCGACTGTCAATTTCACCGGTCAGCAAACGTCCATCAGCCGTCTTAATCTCTATAGTTGCCTGTGCGGAAGCAAACGAGCAGATGCCTAGAACGCATCCCCCAAGCCAAGTCAGCATCGTACGGCGGATCTGGTCTGTTCCAAAAGTCATGTGAAACCCGCATGGAGAACAAGAAGTTTGGCCGTGAGCAGAACGCTCAGGCTTTCCTCCATTTTCATTGCAGGCCACCTGGTTTTCCACGAAAAAGTTCTTGCAGGTTTAGATTAACCGACGAGAAGTTCCCCACAACCGTTACAACCGTGCCCTGATAGGTTGCGAAGGAGAGGAGTTGCCTGGCGCTGCTACCGCGCTAAAGGAGATTAAGATAGAATGGGATTGTCCTTATCCTCTTTGCAGTGGTCCATCGGTGCAAACTTCTCTCCCATGATTGAATTCCGGATGTGATTCGATGAATGACCAATGGTTTTTCGAGATTGGCGACGGTAATACTTACGGCCCCTATCCCTTGGAAAAACTCCAGAAATGGGCCGTAGCGGGCAATCTGATGCCGACGCATCGAGTTCGCAATATAGATTCCAATGAGTGGGTCATTGCCGCTTATGTCCCTGGGCTAGAGCTGACTACGGTTA
This sequence comes from Bythopirellula goksoeyrii, assembly GCF_008065115.1. NCBI lineage: Bacteria > Pseudomonadati > Planctomycetota > Planctomycetia > Pirellulales > Lacipirellulaceae > Bythopirellula > Bythopirellula goksoeyrii. The sequence continues at coordinate 1,785,278 of NZ_CP042913.1, forward strand.
TTCCAGGTTCCGATGGGCAAGATGAGAAAGACGATCGGAGTTCGGTTACAGCCTTTGGCTCTCTAGTTCGCGGAATGGGTCGTAAGGGCAAAGATGGAAGCGGAAAAAAAGCAAGCTCTAAAAAGCCCCCTGCCGAACCGCCAGACATTGTGAAGATGTGCGACGACATGTTGAAGATTGCTTTTCTGAGAGGCGCTTCCGATTTGCATGTTGATCCCGAGCAAAACATCACCCTCGTCCAGATTCGTGTTGATGGCGAGTTGGAAACGATTCGTAAGCTTCCCAAGAATCTCCACAACCCAGTTGTGAGTCGCTACAAGGTTCTCTCGAATATGGACATCGCTGAACGGCGATTGCCTCAGGATGGCCGATTCGTTCACAGCTTTGATGAAGAAAAGCGCAAAGTAAGTATTCGCGCCGCATGCCTCCCTACCACTCACGGGGAACGTATGACACTGCGTTTGCTTGCGCTAGAAACAGAAGAACTGACACTCAATCGGCTAGGAATGTCGCGTCGTACCTACGACACGTTCGTCAAATACGCCTGCCAGCAGCAGGGTATGATCCTAATGACCGGGCCGACGGGTAGCGGCAAATCAACCACTCTCTATGCCGCCCTGCGTCACCGTCTAGCCAATTATCCAGGAAGGATCATCACAGTCGAGGACCCTGTTGAGTTCGATATTGTGGGAGTTGCTCAAGCCGAGGTCGATACTGCTGACAAGGTGCAATTTACGACCGTGCTGCGTAACATCCTTCGCAGTGATCCTGATGTGATTATGATCGGCGAAATACGAGATTTTGAGTCGGTCGATATCGCGATCAAGGCGGCGCTCACAGGGCACTTGGTGTTTAGTTCCTTGCACACGAATTCTGCTGCTGGGGTCATTACTCGTCTCATTGATATGGGGGTGAAATCGTATCAGGTCGCCGCGACATTGCGATTATGTGTTGCCCAGCGACTTGTGAAACGGCTCTGTTCCCAGTGTCGAAAACCGCGGAATCTCACGGCAGTCGAAGCCGCTAATCTTGGCAAGCCTTCTCTCGAAGGTAGCATTATCTACGAACCTGGGCGTTGCGAACGATGCAATGAACGAGGCTATCACGGGCGAGTCGGCATCTTCGAGATGTTGCCAATCGATGAAGAGTTGACACGTCGCATCGTTGCCAATTGCGATGAAAATCAGGTGGCCGATTACATGCGAGAGAAAGAAATGCCACGTTTGCATGATGATGCGATCGACAAACTCTTGGCAGGGGCTACTAGCCTCGACGAGATTCTGGGTGTGCTCATCTGGCAGTAGAGATGTCTTTAACCGAAGATCATTCGCAAGATATACCCCACTACAGGAATCCCCACCGCCGCCGCTGCCGTCACAGCAGGGTGTCGGTTGAGTTCTCGTTCCAAGAATCTGCGGCCGCTTTGAAATTCTCGAAGTTGGTTGGCCACTTGGCGTCCTTTGTCGGCCACGTCACTGAACCGCTTGAGATCTCGCGCCACCTCAGCTTTTCCTACTTCCGAGAGCGCCTCGAGTTGAGTGCCTCCCATCAGCACTTTGCGTGCTTGCGCGATCTTGAAACGACGTAAGGCCGCTTCACCTGCGAGCTTGGCGTCCTCCATGGATACTCCATGCTCCGGTTTGAACTTAAATGAGGCCGTAACACTCTCACGCCAACTCAAGAGTTCCAATGCCAGTTCTGGACTCAGCATGGGAACACCCATTAGTTTCAAATTGTCAACATCAAGAGCGGATTCCACACCATAAGATTCCAGCATCGATAGTATCGACGACGTCAGGCCAGGGATCCGAGTAATATTGTCTTGAATAAGTTGACTCGCCAGATAGCGATTCAATTGTGCCGCACGTTGGATGGCGAGCACATCTTGTAACTGCGATTCTTCGGACTGATACAATTCGTAAGCCTTTTTGAGGTCTTCGACTGAGGAAGCAAATTGTCGCTTGCGACTTTGATGCTTCGCCATGATCAGACGTGCACCCTTGGCCAGTTGAGCTTGATTTTGCTCCAGTTTCTCAAGAAGAATTGCGCCGCGTTCTCGTTGGTCTCGGCCTTGCTTGCTGAAAATCAAATAGGCTCCCGCACCAAGGGAAGTAATTGCACCAATTCCGATCGCAGGGAGCCACTTGATTCCAAGCAAACAGAGGCTTGCAGCCGCGACCATCGCACTGGCCGCCACGTCGCACATCGTGGCGGGGGGAGACTTCGCCAGCTTTTTGGGCTTCAAGACGCTAGGCAACTTGAGTTGTCCGGGCGAGAGATCGACGAACTCGGGGATTTGCAGTTGCTGAATCTTCCGATCCAAGGCTTCCAGTCGACCGACGGAAACCATCGACAAGCCACTTTCTGCAAAGAAAAAAGCGGGGCCGCCAGCGTCTTCGATCCGGCACCAGGGGCAATTTGCGAGTTGGTTGTAATAAACATGTAGTCGATCGTAAGAGCAAATGCTTCGCTGCTTAATTAGCGTTTCAAGCTGAGCAACCCACTCCTTCGGGGAAGGACGTGTTGTTTGATCGCCATTGTTGCGAAAGGCCAACTCGAACATCTGGGCAATCGGGGCCGGAAGTTCATTGAGCAGTAGAGACGCTGGAGGAGGCTCGACCTGTGTGTCATCACCATGTCGCGAGAACGCAAATCGTCTCTCGGCAATCGCCGTTTCGATCGACAATTCCCCTTCACCAAGATACCTTCCTGCAAATGGATGGCGACCCACAAAAAGTAAATGGAAGATCACGGTAGCTAAGCCGAACGCATCGTGGTCGTTGGTCCGCTGAACATTGCGTAACTTTTGCGATTGCAATTCTGGGGGAGTGAAATGAGGAGTTCCCACAGGGCAAGCGAATACCCGGCCACCACTTTCAAACTGAAACGAATCGCAATCGATAAAGCGAACACACATGTTGTTATCGACCAACATGTTTCCCTGGTTCACGTCGCCCACGATGATGCCTGCTGAATGCATCGTCTCGAATGCGGCAGCGATATTGCGTGCCGCCAATAGAAGATGGTGCCAACGGGCTTCTGGAAAACTCCGTCTTCGGTTTGCTGTCCCATAAAGCTCATGCAATTGGAGGGCATCGTGAACTCTGGGCATGATGATTCCCAGTACATCACGACTGCGAGGGTCATGCACCAATGACCGAGGCCAGGCAGAAATTGAATCCAATTCTGGAGTTCGCAGCCCGATCATCGCATGGAGTTTCGCCAGCATCTCGGCAGGCAAGGGTCGTTGGTGATAGAGCTTGGCAACGAGGTTCTCGTCCCCATCAATATTGTAGACGCTTCCTTCGCCTCCTTTCCCAATGATATCGCCGAGATGAATCTCGTTTCCTTGCGAATCAAACAATCTTGGTGCGCTAGTCATCTTTTCGGGCAGCTAAGAGGAGAGTTTTGTCATCGTCACTGCGGCTGCTCACAGAGGGAGAGCGAAGGAAACCTTCCAATTTGTCTCCCAAGCTTTGCCAATCCGGTAGAGTACGCAACGCCTGAAAAAGCGGCTCGAAGAAGGGAGAATGAGGAGTTTGAGAATCAAATCGCAAGGCAATTCGATCTATCCCGTCGGTGAACATAGCTACGTTGCAGAAGATACTTTCCGTGACATAGAGTTGCAATCGATCTCGGTATTCCTTCGAAGTCAGAAAGGTGGTTGTATTGATATACTCGCCCGATTCGGGCCAGAACACGACACCATGGACACCTTTTTGCTCAAGGACGATGGCGCCATCGCCGATCTGAAAAAAACACGAACCGGTCGGTGAGAGGATTGCCGCACAGAGCGTAGTGGCAAACTCTGCAGATCGTGACTCGCGCACTTTTGCTTCTTCATCGAGTCGCTGTCGTGCCACGTCGCACCATTGGATAATCTGCGATTCATCTAAATCGGCGATCGTGCCGTGAGCCTCCAGATAGGCATCCACGCATTCAACGATCGCGTTGCAAACTACCAACGAACCGACTGCGCTATGTTTTGCCGAACCAGCACCATCGGCCACACAAGCAACGAGCGTTCCGACAGACTTCCCCTCCAAGACTCGCACTCGGCTGCTATCTTGACACGGGATATCGTCCGCAACATGCGATTCTCCCTGCACACTACGGACAATGGAACGCCACTCGATAGTCATGTCAGATTTGAGCCCAACCACTGGGGCCTGAGGTGGGGTCTTCCAGCGGGACTTCGTCTCCCGGCGAAGAGCGGGAAACGGCCTGTTGTGAATTGGAGAGCCAACTGAATAGCTCCCGGAACTTTGTTCCCTGCAACCACAGCGACTTGCGAACGCTGATTTCATCGAGAACTTTCATGTTGGCTCCCTCAACTCCCACGGCAAAAAAGCAAAATGCTTTCTCTTGCTCGCCTTTGTGTACGCGCTGAATGATGGGTTTCCAGTGATCGTTCGGCTCGCCGTCGGTGATAAGGAACGCCCAAGGGCGATAATAAGCGATGCCATTTTCTCGATAGCTCGCCTTTCGCTCCTCGATCATGTCTAGTGCGACTTGAATCGCTTCCCCCATTGGAGTGCCACCGATCACATTCAATTTAGGGGGATTAAAATCCAGGGCCGTGGCAAACTCTACTAGCCGGGTCACCCGCCCCCCGAAAGTCACGATTGCAACTTCCACCCGTTTGGCGGCCAAAGTATCGGCCAGCAATTCATCCCGATAAGTTTCGAGGCCCTTGTTAAGCTCCGCGATTCGGGGACCATGCATCGAAGTCGACGTATCTAGAATCAGCACGCAAGGAACCCGAGGCTCCGGATTCTCAGCGAATTCGACTGAATCAAAAGCGTTTTCGGCAGAAATTTGGTCCATTATTACCCCGTCGTTACCCGCAGGACTTCGGACTGCTAGCAATGCAATGTCAGCACACTATTCGTGAATAGGACCCTAGTATGCCCTGTGAGCTAGCTACTTTCAAGTCGGAGCACCTAGCCCAAACCTATAAAAACCGCTTGAAGAATTCGAGACAAACGCGCTGCTACTGCCGAGAACCGCCGTTTACCGTAGTTAGTGATATTCGTATGCTCCCAGGGGTGCGAGATCAGGCTCTGCACACCGCTATAAATCTTCTACGGAGCGATGACAATGGACATTCGATTTTCCGCATTTTTCTTTGGACGCAATGGATTGCTCGCGCTACTCACACTTTTGATTCTAACTGGACCAGTCGGGCTCTGCTTTTCGCAAGAACTGCGTATCGAGACGGAGATTTTTGCGGACGACCAAGAAGAGCCTTTGAGTAAAACGGTCACATTATTTGATTCCAATACGGTCTACGACTTCACCGAGAATCCCCCCGCGATTGCCGTGTTTCGCCCACCAACTGCTTCTCACGACGGACAATTTATTCTGTTAGATTTACAGTCTGAGAGACGTACTGAAGTCTCCACAGAGAGGATAACTGGTCTGATCGACAAGTTGGTGCGCTGGGCGAGTGATCAGAAAGATCCGCTACTGAATTTTTGTGCGGATCCCCAGTTCGAAGAGACATTCGATAAATCAACAGGAATGCTCAGTCTCACGAGTGAACTATGGAACTATCGCGTAGCCACAGTTCCTGCCGATGATCCGACCACTCTAAAACGCTATCGGGAATTCACGGATTGGTATACTCGACTCAATACGATGATGAATAGCACGCCCCCGCCAGGTCCACGATTGGAACTCAACAAGGCGTTGGAAAAGCACGGTGTTGTGCCGGTGGAAATTCAGCGTACGGTCGATTCCAGCAGTTCGACTCTGCGTGCGGTCCATCTGATTACTTGGCGTCTGTCGCGGGCAGATCGTGCACGGCTCGAAGAAGCCAGACACCATTTGGCTACCTTTGAAAAGGTAGACAACGCCGAATTCATTGCCCAACAATACGAAACGAATTTGGTCCGCGGGCAATCCGAGTAAGGAGCAAGGGCGATAGCCGCTCAACGCCCTACTCTCTACACACCATTCTCTACGCTCCGACTATGCAGCATGCGGAAACGCTTTGATTTCCGGCTTGTCTGACTCATCTTCGTCGACAGCAGGATGCACTCGCAAGGCAATCTTTGGTGGGCTGCGGCGTTCTTGGACAAAGCCTCGGGTTCCTACGCGGAAGAACTCGGTGTATTCGGCGGCGAGACCAACGGGGAAGCGGCTTTCCAATGCGTTGAGCATTTCATTGAACGTAAGTCCTTCGCGATAGATCACTCGATAGGCGGCTTTGAGCTCCAATACTTCTTCCCGAGTGAAACCTGCTCTTTGAAGCCCTACTCTGTTCAATCCGACTATGAGTGCCGTTGCGCCGTCTGTGAGAACAAACGGTGGTAGATCCTGCACCACCTTGGTGCATCCTCCCACCATTGCCAGGCGGCCTATGCGGCAATGTTGATGAACGGCGGCGTTGCCACCTAGGCAGGCCCGATCGCCGACTTCGACGTGCCCCCCGAGCATCACCCCATTGGTGAGTATCACACGATTACCGACACGGCAATCGTGGGCTACGTGGGCACCTACCATCAGCAGGCAATCGTCGCCGATGGTGGTCGTTTGGTCTGCATGAATAGCCCGATGCACGGTGGAGTGTTCGCGGATGGTATTTCGCGAGCCAATCACCAATCGTCCCGATTTCTCTGGGCGATTCGCATGCTGCGCAAATCCGCCCAGCACGGTTCCTTCACAAACTGAGTTGTCTGTACCGAGCGTTGTGCCGCTCTTGATCGTCACATGGCCGGCTAGTTTGGTTCTCGCACCAATAACGACATCGCCTTCGATGATTGAGAACGGTCCAATCTCGACATCAGCACCGATCTGGGCTTGGTCACTGATGATTGCTGTGGAGTGAATCATAGGGGTTGGGTCCTTAATTGAGCCGAATCATAGCAAGGTGTCGAATCTAGCGATACGTCGAGCGGAGCCAGCAATTGGGGGCCATTAGCGGGAAAATGCCCTCTCCCTGGTAGTATCGGATGGGAGGGTTGTAACGGGTTAGGTTTGCTACTGGATTCTTTCCAAAAGCCGGGGATCCCAATTGCCATTTGGAATGGGAAGGGACTTCACTTTTACGGTTGCCCCTGGGCGAAGAAACCCTTTGCGCGTTAAACTCCTGATAGCGAACAGTCGCAGTGCTAGCATTGCCGGCAATAACTATTAGTTGTAATGAGAAAGTGAACCCATGGCAGACGAAAACAAGCTCTATGACGAGGCCGACCAACTGAAGGCCGCTGGCAAACTCGATGAGGCCGCTGCAAAACTTGGCGAAGCGCTCGCAATCAACGATCAATATGCCTTGGGTCACTCGGCCATGGCTGTGGTCCTGCAAAAGATGGGCAAGCACGAGGAGGCCATCGAACATGCTTGCAAGGTCGCCGAACTCGATCCGATGGACCCTTTTAGCTTCACAGCGTTGAGCGTCACCTACCAGCGTGCCTATGCTGGCACCGGTAATATGGACTACGTCCGCCTGGCCGAAGAAGCGATGGAACGGAGTAGGCAGTTGAGTCAGGGATGAATCGCCAATTCGCGCTCCGCTCCGCCTCGTGAGACTCGGCAGGCGCGTCGCGGCTAACGAATTCGCTAGCTGGGCTTTTGGACGACGCGTTTTTGGACGTCGGTTTCTAGCGGTCCGAAAGCTTGTTCGTGGCGCTGCACGGAGAGGTGCAGGGCGTGGAGAAGGCGCTTGGCGGTGTAGTAGTTGGTCACTAGGCGCTGAGTTATCACGACGGGTTCTGTCGGTACGCCGAAGGGTTGGGAGTTCAGGCCGAAGTCGATGATCAGCTCCTCAGGAGTGCCTGTCACGCGGCAGAAGTTGGCGTAGGAGCAGCTTGCGTTGTGGTCGTCGACTTGCACGCGCTGCTGTTCTTGCTGATTGGCTGCTTGGGCTTCTTTGGGCTCTTTTTTTTCGTCTGCCACGGGATGACTCCGTTTGTCGTAGGTTGTCAGAATTGAGATATGAGTTAGACCACGCTCTGGCGAGCGTAGCTACTGAATTCGAGCTACGAGTTTAAATGATTTGCCCAGAGGACGCTATCCCCGGCGCGAGGTGGTCTTTGGGCTAGTAATGCTGAGGATGACGCTTTCAGCTTCGGATGCTGGGGTAAGATAGGTAGCCGCTTTGCGGAGCTCTAGTTTCTTGAGCAATCCATTATGTCTTGCCTCGCCCCGTTCTAAGACCCACTTGCGGCCTTTGATGAGCAGTAGTTGGTCAAATGCAGACCAATGCGGTTCGAACCAGCGGAGAATTTTTGATAGAGAGGCGACTCCTCGAGCAACAAGCGTGTCGAATGTTTGCAATTGCAAAACTTCCTCGGCGCGACAGCCATAGACCGTGGCCGGCAAATGCAATTCTGAAACGATCGCCTCGACGACCTTGGCTTTTTTTTGCATCGATTCGCAGACACTCACTTTCAAGTCAGGACGACAGATCGCGAGGATAAGTCCAGGAACTCCACCCCCCGTGCCGATGTCGAGAATCCGCTTGCGCTCTGGTAGCAGCTTGGCAAGTTCCAGGCTGTCGACCACATCACGGTTGACGAATTTTTCGAGAGTCGTATGTCGAGTGAGATTGATTTGCTCATTCCAGCGCCATAAGACACTGCGATAGCGATCAAGCAATCCGATTCGGTCGTCGGGCAATTCGATGCCAACTTCGCAGAGCGCGTGGGCCAGATCGGCAGGGGTAGGCTGGGTGTTTTCGGTTTCAGACAATGGGGTTCTCGATTTTCTTGGTAGCGGAATCTACGGAGTCCAGTATCCTGCAAGCTGCTGCGTGTGCAAAGGGGGCAACTAATGGGGCAGGCATCTTGCCTGTCAGGTATGTTCACAGTCTGGAAGCCTGCGCCGCGGACAATGGATCATGCTTGGATTTCTGAATATCAACAAACCGGCAGGGTGGACGTCGAGAGACGTAGTAAACCGTGTGCAGCGACTTGTGCGACCTGCCAAGGCGGGGCATGCGGGGACGCTTGATCCGTTGGCGACTGGAGTGCTGGTCGTGGCGGTGGGGAGGGCGACGCGGTTGATCGAATATGTGCAGCAAAAGCAGAAGCGCTATGAGGCCAGCTTCTTGCTGGGCCGCAGGAGTCCGAGCGAAGATATCGAGACCGAGGTGAGCGAAATTGTTGAAGCAACAATTCCAACTCTCACTGAAATCAATGCGGCCTTACCGCGATTTGTTGGAAGTATTGAGCAACGTCCTCCCGCCTATTCGGCGGTCCACGTCGCAGGTCGACGCGCTTATGATTTGGCCCGTGAGGGGAAAGAGGTCTCGATCGCTCCGCGTTCCGTCGAAGTCGATCGTCTCGACTTCACCCGCTATGAGTACCCAGAACTTGACCTCGCGATCGACTGTGGCAGCGGGACGTATGTCCGCAGTTTGGGGCGAGATTTGGCCGAGAGTTTAGGTACAGGTGCCGTGATGAGCAGGCTCGTGCGTACGGCGATTGGCGAATTCACGCTAAATCAATCGGTTGCTATCGACGAGCTTACTCCGGAGCGGATCGAAGAAGAGTTGGTTCCGCTGGCAGTGGCTGTCAGCCATCTGCCACAGATGATGCTCTCTAGTGAGCAAGTCAGGGAGCTGGAGTTTGGCCGAACGATCGCTGTGGAGGGTTACCGTGCGGGTGCCGAGATTGCGGGGATTAATGGTCGTGGCGACCTTGTTGCCGTGCTGACAGAGAAGCGAGCGGGGATTCTCAAAGTGCTTCGCAACTTTGCGCCATCGGTATGATCGATATTTCTGTGTCGGTATTTCTTGCCAATTGGGGTTGGGAGTGGGTGTCAGAGAACAATGAACGGCATTCTTGCGTGGATACTCTTGATAGCCGTGGGAGGAAGCCCATGGTTTTTTGTCGATTTCGACCATGGGCTTCTGCCCACGACTATGAAAGAGAATGGAGTTCTGCTCACTCTTGTAGGGGTTGTGCCAATACGTGCTGTCGTAGGCGTTTGAACTACGAGGGAAAACGTATCGCACTGACCAATGCGAGTAGAATCTCATGCCGCAAAACGTCGAAACTGATTTTAGGAGTCTGTGCGCGCTTCCGGTGCGCTCGGACTGCGAACACTCGGATGAACAACCAGGGATAAAAAAGTAGGGCATGGACTGGCCCCCACGATCGGTCCGTGTTTTCTGCCATGATGGCGAGCGCGGACGAACCTAACGGATCGCCAGAGACCGCGCATGTTCGAAAATCGCAGCTTGCGAATCGATCTTTTTACTTTGATCCTGCTCGCCGCAACAGCGGTGCTGGGTGTTGCGCTCTTTTCCTATAACTCAGCCGACCCTCCCAGTTCGCTTGTTCAACCTCCGCAAACTGAGTTTCACAATGCGTGCGGGCCTATTGGGGCTTATGTCGCGCATTATCTGCTCGAGAGTGTTGGGGTAGGAGCGTATTATCTGTTCGGATCGTTGGTGGTGCTATCGGTGGTGTTGATGTGGCGGGGCGAGATCGACCAGCCTGTGTTGCGTGCCGTCGGCTGGACCCTGTCGCTAGTGGCGGTGAGTACGCTTGCCAATCTATTGTTGCCGAATATTTCTCCGGGCCCCGAAATCGGCCCGGGCGGCTTTCTGGGTGCGATGGGCCGAGTGCTGTTGGAATCGCATTTTGCTTCCACCGGTGCGTATATTCTCACGCTAAGCGTGTTGCTAGCCGGTTGGCTCCTATCGACGGACTACTTCCTGTTTCATGCTGCGGCTGTGACGACCCGCGTTTCTGGTCGGGGGATCATGACACTGGGGCATTTCAGCACCTCCAATCCACTGGCCCGCAAGGCTCGTCCCAAGAGTGACGTAGAAGATGGCATTGAAGATGAGGGTGACGAAGAGGAAGAGTATGAATACGAGTATGAGGACGATGGCGAAGAGGATGCCGAAGACGAGGAATGGGAGTACGAAGATGACGAAGAAGATGATGCCGCCGAGGAAGAAGAGGTCTTGATCCGCACTCCTGCCTCGAAACAGGAGCCTGAATCCGCTTCCGACGAGGAAGGAATCGTTGAGCAGGAGGAGGACGACGAAGTGCCTGCAAAACCATTGAAGAACAAACTGGCTTCTGCCTTGGGCATTGGGAAAAAGAAGAGCGAGCCGAAGAAAAGTTTGCTCAAGAAAACCGAGCGGGAAGAAGTCATCAGCCAACTCGATGCTGCCGAGCAAAAGTTCCCAGAAACAGAGTTCGACTACGTACTGCCGCCACTCGATTTACTGCTCGAATCGGACACGGTCTGTTATGAGGAACATGAGAAGGAAGTCCGGCGCAAGGCCAAGATTTTGGAGAAGACTTTCAAGAATTTTGGTTTCAATGTGAAAGTCGTCGAGATCGAGACGGGGCCGGTTATCGCGCAGTATGAGGTACAACTCGAAGCGGGCTTGCGGTTGGCCAAGATTACGAATCTGGCGGATGACTTGGCAATTGCCCTACGTGTACCGAGTGTGCGCATCGTGGCACCCATCCCGGGTAAGAACACGGTCGGTATTGAAGTGCCGAACGAGAATCGACAATTGGTCCGTATGCGCGAAGTGATCGAAGAGGCCAACGGCCGCGCTGCGCGGATGAAGATTCCCATCTACCTCGGCAAGGATGTTTCGGGCAATCCACTGGTGGTCGATCTCACAACGATGCCGCATCTGCTGATTGCCGGTCGCACGGGTACTGGTAAGAGCGTGTGTCTGAACACGATCATCTTGTCGATGCTGATGAGTCGTGGACCAGATGAAGTGCGGATGCTGATGATCGATCCTAAGATGGTCGAGCTGAGTGGTTACCAGAAACTCCCTCATCTGATGCACCCGGTCGTCACCGACATGAAGAAGGCCGAGGCAATTCTGGCCTGGGGCGTCGACAAAATGGAAGAACGTTACCAGTTGCTAGCTCGGGCCGGTGTGCGTCATGTGACGGTGTACAACCAGTTGAGTGAAGAAGAACTCCGCCAGCGGATCAAACCCACCAGCGAAGCAGAGTGGGAACAGATCCCCAAGCAGTTGCCGTTTATCGTGATTGTGGCCGACGAAATGGCGGATTTGATGATGACTGCCGGCAAGGACGTCGAGCAGCATATCATTCGCTTGGCACAGAAGAGTCGTGCGGTGGGCATCCATCTCATTCTGGCTACCCAAAAACCGACCGTCGACGTGATCACGGGGTTGATCAAATCGAACTTGCCAGCACGGATTGCCTTCCAAGTGGCCAGCCGCACCGACAGCCGAGTGGTGCTCGACGAGATGGGGGCCGACAAGCTCTTAGGCAATGGCGATATGTTGTTTCTTTCGCCGGGCACAAGTCAATTGCTTCGTGGCCAGGGAACTTATCTTTCGGACGACGAGATCACCCGGGTGGTTGATTTTGTCGGAACCGATGTGCCACAGTTTGCCAAGGAATTGATTGAACTCAAGACTAAGGAGGAAGAGGAAGCTGCGGTCCCGGGACAATTGAAGAATCGCGATGAGATGTACGAAGCTGCCGTCGACATTGTCGTCCGCGAACGCCGTGGGAGTGTATCACTGCTACAGCGATGCTTGGGCATCGGCTACGGCCGTGCCGCACGGTTGATCGATTTCATGGCCGAAGATGGCATTGTGGGTGAATACAACGGCTCCCAGGCCCGCGAGGTGGCGATTTCCCTGGAAGATTGGGAGGCAATGCAAGCCGGAGGCGAAGCACCAGAAGAACCAGCCGAAGGTCCCATGACCGTCGCGACCGTACCTCCGAAACAGCGTCGGACAAACAAGGTGGTGCCCGGCACGGATGAACCGAGCGATTTGGAAGAAGCGATAGAAGAAGACTCCCTCCTTGAAGCCGACTGCGACGTCACTTCAGCGTCCGTCGAAGATGAGACTGTCGCGGAAGACGACGAAGAATATGAGTACGACGAAGAGGAGGAGGAAGCTGAACTCCCAGAAGTAGAGAAAGATTCTGAACTAGAAGCATCAGCGGAGGACGAATCCGAGGAAGATTACGAGGAAGAGTACGAGGAAGAGTACGAGGAAGAGTACGAGGAAGAGTACGAGGAAGAGTACGAAGACGACGAGGGTGGGGAAGCTGAAGCGGACGACGATGCAGAGGCTGACGATGCAGAATACGAGTACGAATATGAATACGAAGAAGAGGAAGTCGACGAAGAGGGCGAAGTAGCTGAGTCAGACGGCGAGGACGACGACTCGGAGTGGGAATACGAAGAAGAGGAGGAAGAGGACGAACTCTGGGAGGACGATGAGGACGCGACAGCCTCCGAGCCGGAACAACGCTCTGCTTAGGCTAGTGGGTGCTTCCCCAAAAAGGGGGGGAGACAATCCCCCCATTGGGTAGAACCACCTCTTGGTAAGTTTGCACCGCGGTCGAAAACTACTGCGGGTTTCCACATAGGGACGCAAAATTCCTTATAAATAACTACTTGGACCAATATCGTCCAAACAACTCCTAATGAGGAGTTTCTACCAAGTCGCAAGATTTTTTGTCATTTTTTCTAGACAAAACCATCTATTCTGATAATCTAGACGTAATAGGGTTAGCGGCTCCAGGTAGCCATATCAGGGTAATTGGCGGTATGGAGTTCGAACAATCCGCAAGGAACGAAGTGACCTTCGATCGCGGAAGCTATATCACCGTTTGTCATTTTAACTGGAATCTTCCAAAGAGGGCTCGCTCATGAACAGGACACTTTTGAACCAATCTCTTTTCTTGCACCGCCAGTATTCATTTCTTTTTCTGGCTATTATTGTTCAGTTTGCTTTCGCTCAAACTGGGAATGCTGGGACCGTCTGTTCAGCTGGGATCGCCAACAACCTCACTGCCAACAATGGCTGCGAGACTGGTAGCACCAACAATGACAATCCCATTCCAGGTCAAGTCAACGCCGACACGATGTTCGGTTTCTCGGACTGGGTATTCGCAGAGAAATTTGAATTCCCGGTTGTAGATGAAGACATCGACATCGGTTTGACTATCACAGGTGGCGATATTTCTGGCACATGGTCGATTAACAACGTCTGGGGTTCATTTCAGGATATCATGCTCATACTCAAGGGCGGCAGCGGAAACAATACTCAGGAAGAGTACGTTGGCTATCTGCTTGTGACGGGTGACACTTCAGGAGCGTACACCACGCCCTTCTTTAACGCCAACAATGGAAACGCCAAGGAAATTTCTCATGTCAGTGCCTATGTTCGGGGCGTTCCCGAACCGGCGACATGGATGCTTCTGGGGCTTGCACTCGGTACTCTGAGTCTCCGCAGAGCCGGATGATCGATTCTTGATCTGACTTAAACTTCAACGCCCCGGGATTGCAATCCCGGGGCGTTGTCGTATTAAGGATTTCTACTATTCCCCTAGCGCTGAGCGGGTTGCCGCGTTGTCTCTTGCGAGGGTGTATCTTGCATCATCGTGTCGAGCATGGTGCCTATCAAGGCGGTTGTCTCGCCATCTTTGGTACTGCCTCCGTTGCCGCCGACAACCATCACACGTGGCGTGATGGAGATGTTTCGCTCTCCCACGATTTTCAATAGCTCGACCAGCGCTGCATTGCCACTGCCGATCTGTTCGGCAATCTGCTTGTATGCCAAGGCTTGCGCTTCCGCCTTGATCTGCACCGCTTCGGCCTCGGCTTCGGCAGCGATGATCTGTTTTTCTTTATCCTTGTCTGCAATCTGGACCGCATAAGCAGCCGTGGCAAGCCGCTTTTCTTCCTCGGCTTCCTGCTCGGTCTTAGTAAGCTGCTTCTTCTGTTCAGCGGCCCGCTGTTGCTCTTTGAATGTGTCCTGTTCTTGAAGGGCAATTTCTCGATCCGTCTGGGTCTTCAAGAGATTACCGAGGGTTTCCTCGTTCCCAACGTCTCCAATGCGTACCCCTGTAATTGTTACGCCGATCTTGTCCATTTCATCCTTGAGCATTGATAAGGACTGCGATTCCTGATGTGATCGCTGTTTCACGTAGTCGAGCGCCTTTACCCCTTCGGCATTGTTGCGGAAGATCGCTCGCACTGCTGAGTTCATCACGCTACGCAGTCCATCTTGATCGTCTCCTACAGTTGCGACCAACAAAGGGGCATTCTCTGGTTTGATTTCAAATTCAATCCGCACGTCAACCGGAAAAGTAAAGCCGTCGGAGGTACGAACCATGATTTCACGTTCTTCGTCTCCTGCTCCCCGGGCAACTTGCTGAGACGTATAGAGCACAATGTGTTTCTTGGTTGACACTTTGGTGATTTCATACGCTCTTGTATTCAAATAGTATTGACCTTCGAGCAGAGGAACTCGCCAGATACCACGATCACCTCGGGACACTAAATGCCGCGACTCGCCAATCCGAGCTTCGTCTTCCTCTGCACTTGATCTTTCACCAACATTGGATTTCACCACGCCAACGGTAGCCTTCTCGATGGTCGTGACAGGAACGATTTCCAACTCATAGAGTCGAGGATTGATGCGGTAGGACCCTGGTTTCAACACGGAAGTTTGCGGTCCTTTGTAGCCTCCCCCGTCCCCTAGAAAGAACTCGGCATCTTGTGCCATCAACCGCTCGTCCTTCTCTTCCCACTCGGGTGCGTAGGCCGTGTCGCGAGGCAAAGGTTGGCCATCCGCGGCGTTTAGGATCCCCACGCTTCCGGCAGGTATCTCGTTGACCTCGCCGTATTCGATGTCATAAATAAAAGGCCAGTACCAAGGATGCCAGCCGGGAGGCAAAATCTTTGCTTGCAACCCTTTTTCACCTGAGGTGGCAATAATCTTGCCCGGCGGCAATGAGGTGAAACCGATGTTCTTGTTCACGATTCCAATCTTGTCTTCGCCCACGAAACGGAACGAAGCTAGCGTGAATCCTGCTAACAAGACAAGAATCGCAAGGCCGATGCCTGCAATGCGCAATTGGGGTGACCGTAACTGTGTAGCACTAGCGATTATCATACCCGCCAGAACAACGCCCAGGATTAAAAACAATGCAGATGACATGATTCGAGTTTCCTAAAGGTGAGATTGAACCAGTATCGCCGCCAAATTCTCTACCAGGGAATTCCCTGATGAAGGTCGGTTCATGCTCAAACGTAGCACAACCGTGCTGGATTTTTTGGTATTTCCGCCGGCAACCGGAATTCTTCCAGCATATTCGTCTCTTAAGTGAGGATCTTGCCTCAAATAGCAAGTGCGTTCAGGACCAGAATTAGGGATTAAAGGGAAAAAGCAGCCAACTGAACCCGAATTCCCTGGAGGATGTCTACGCCTGGAGACCAGCTTTCCGCTAGAATGAGAAACTTGAATGAATTCTCAGATTGGGACCATCGACTCTTACGAGTCGCAGCTAGCGCTTATTTCAAGCCTATTATCACACAAAAACATGCCAAAGATACAGATTTACGACACGACCTTACGCGACGGTGCCCAAGGGGAAGGAGTCAATTTTTCCCTGGAGGACAAAGTGCTGATCGCTCATCGGCTCGATGAGCTGGGCTTTGACTATGTCGAGGGGGGCTATCCACTCTCGAATCCGAAAGACGCTGAATTCTTCCAGCGGATTGCCGCCAAGCCCTTCAAGCATGCTCGGGTGTGTGCCTTTGGCATGACCCGCCGCCGGGGGATGAAACCTGCGGACGACATCGGCATGAAGGCCTTGCTGGATTCGCAGGCACCCGTGATCACGATTGTTGGCAAAACCTCAGATTTTCATGTCACCGAAGTGCTGGGGGTCTCGCTCGATGAAAACCTGGCAATGATCCGCGACACGATCGCGTACCTTTGTGGCGAAGGACGCGAAGTGATTTATGACGCCGAACACTTTTTCGACGGCTGGAAAGCGAATCCCGATTACGCGGCAAAGACCATCCAGGCCGCGGCCGAGGCGGGAGCTACGATCGTAGTGATGTGTGACACCAACGGTGGCACCATGCCCGAAGAGGTCGCCGCACTCACTAACGAGGCAGCCGGAAAAATCGACAAGCCGTTGGGAATTCACACGCACAACGACTGCGACCTGGCCGTGGCGAATTCGCTGGCGTCCATCGACGCTGGGACTGTCCATGTACAGGGGACAATCAATGGATTGGGCGAGCGCTGTGGCAATTCTGATCTGGTTTCGGTGGTCGCCAATTTGGCGCTCAAGAAGCAAGGCTACGAAGTTCTAAATGGCAAGGGGATTGAGCATCTCACGGAACTTTCACGCTACGTGTATGAAATCGCCAACATGCATTTCCGTGTGAACCAGCCGTTCGTTGGACCCAGCGCGTTTGCCCATAAAGGGGGCATGCATGTGCATGCTGTGGCGAAAGCAGCCTCCAGCTATGAGCATATCGATCCGGCCCAGGTCGGCAACGAACGCCGTATCTTAGTGAGCGAGCTTTCTGGCAGGTCTAATATCATGGCTCTTGCGACGAAAATGAACTTGCAGGACGACAAATCACTAATGGATCAAGTGCTGAAACAAGTCGTAGACCTGGAGAACAAAGGCTATCAGTTTGAGGCCGCCGAGGCGTCGTTTGATCTGCTGGTCCGCAAATTGGCAGGAACCCACACTCCGCATTTTGAACTAGTGCAATATCACACCAGCGTTGTTAGTCGCGGTGGGGAGCCCGTGACTGAGGCGACGATTAAGTTGATCGTGAACGACAACCTTCTGCATGAAGTGGCCGAGGGAGACGGCCCTGTGAATGCCTTAGATGCTGCTTTGCGAAAGGCACTCAATGGGCTATTTCCGAGCTTGAACAAGATGCATCTGGTCGACTACAAGGTACGCGTCATCAACTCAGATGCCGCGACGGCAGCCAGTGTGCGAGTGGTCATCGAGAGCCGCGATGAGAGCGATACCTGGGGGACTGTAGGGGTTCATGAAAATGTGATCGAAGCGAGCTGGCAGGCGTTGGTGGATAGTATTGAGTATAAGCTGTGTAAGGATATTAAATAGGTTTTACCGCAGAGACGCGGAGTTCACAGAGACAGAATATCTTTGTTCCTTTATACTCTCCGCTTTCGTTGTAATTTCGAATTCCTGTGATCTTCTTTTGACCTGATAACATGCCAACCGACACGATGCCTGAATCTAGACTTACAGAACTTCCCTCCCAATATGATCACGCCGCTGCGCAGGCACGTTGGTATCCCTACTGGGAATCGCAGGGCTATTTTCATGCGGATGCCAAATCGGAAAAGCCGCCGTTTTCGATTGTGATTCCGCCGCCGAATGTGACCGGGGCGTTGCATCTGGGGCATGCGCTCAATAACACGTTGCAAGACATCCTCTGCCGCATGAAGCGGATGCAGGGGTTCAACGTGCTTTGGATGCCGGGGACGGATCACGCAGGGATCGCCACGCAGGCCGTTGTTGAGCGGCGGTTGCTAGAGGAAGAAGGCAAGTCCCGGCACGACCTGGGCCGCGAAGGGTTGGTGGACCGTATTTGGGAATGGAAGGCCCAATACGAGAAGCGAATCCTTGGCCAACTCAAACAACTTGGCTGTAGTTGCGATTGGGAACGGACCCGATTTACGCTCGACGACCAATGTGCCCGTGCGGTCCGTGAGACGTTTTTCAAGCTGTTTGCTGATAACAAGATCTATCGTGGCAAGCGGCTGGTGAATTGGGACACCTTCCTGCAAACAGCGGTGAGCGATGACGAGGTGTTTCACGAAGTCACCAAAGGCCATTTTTGGCATTTCAACTATCCGGTAATCGATCCGAAGCCTGGCGAGCCGACACATGTTACCATCGCCACCACGCGACCCGAAACGATGCTTGGGGATACCGCCGTGGCGGTGCATCCTGACCCGGCTGGTGCTTTTGATAAGCTCAGCACCGAGCTTCGCGAGAAGATCATAGCGGCCAGTGCCAAGGAAAAAGGCGAACTGGAGGAGCAGGCGACGCTGCTACTGGAACGCCGTGCCAAAATGCTCCCGCAGCTAGAAACCCTGCGTGATATGGCCCGACGGCAGGTGGAGCTTCAGCTCCCCCTGACAGACCGCACCATTCCGCTGATCTGCGACGAATGGGCGAAGCCGGAACTCGGCTCCGGTTGTGTGAAGATTACTCCAGCGCATGATGAGAACGACTACCAGGTCTGGCAACGGAACCAGCAGATCGGCGCGATCAACATCCTCAACCCCGACGGCACGCTCAACGACAGCGTACCGGAAAAATATCGCGGCCTGACGATGAAGAAGGCCCGTGCGGCAGTCGTAGAAGATATGGAATCGGCGGGGTTGGTTGTCGAAATCGAAGATCGCGAAATTGACCTTGCGCATAGTGACCGCAGCAAGACCCCCATCGAACCGTACCTCGCTGACCAGTGGTTCGTAAGGATGGACGAACTAGCCCAATCGGCGATGGATGCCGTGACCGATAAGCGCGTGAAGATTTTTCCCGAGCGCTACACGAAGACCTATCTCGACTGGCTGAGCGAAAAGCGTGATTGGCCGGTGGGGCGGCAGTTGTGGTGGGGGCATCGCGTACCTGTATGGACTCGGGTCGTAAATGCAGATGCGTCGAAAGTGGAATGGGACCAAGCATTGTATGAGTCCGACATCGATGAAATGGTCGATTATCCAGACGAAAATACACAATGGAGTGTTCAATTCACTGATTTGGTTACTGGCGAGAACCTTGATGTAAGTGGAGACGATGGATTTGAACAATACCGTGGGCGTGGACTAAGAATTCTAGTCTGTTTGAAAAAAGACTTTGATCCGGAATTCATAAAGCAACTCGAAGTGTGGAATAAATTCACACAAGAAGATGAAGTCCTCGACACTTGGTTCTCCTCTGCACTCTGGCCACATTCGACCTTGGGTTGGCCGGACCAAACACCTGAACTCAAGACCTTCTACCCCACCAGCGTACTCATCACTTCGCGCGACATCATCACTCTCTGGGTCGCGCGGATGGTGCTCGCGGGGTTGTACAATATGGACGAGGTCCCGTTCCCCGAGGTGTTTATCCACCCCAAGATTCTCGACGGCTACGGCGAGACGATGTCGAAGTCGAAGGGCAACGGGGTCGATCCGCTCGACGTAATCGAAAAATTTGGGGCCGATGCGCTGCGATTTGGGCTCGCGTATCTGACGACCGAGACGCAGGACGTGCGGATGCCAGTGGAGTTTGAGTGCCCGCATTGCCAGGCGCTCATTCCGCAGACCAAGAAGAATCGCACCTTGCCACGAGTTGAATGCGACAAGTGTGGGAAACCGTTCGGCACGCAGTGGGCCCAGTCTAATGGCACTGCGGAGGATCAAGCGCTGGCGCGTGGGGCGGCGGTCAGCGAGCGATTTGAGTTGGGCCGCAATTTCTGTAACAAGCTGTGGAATGCCTCGCGGTTTGCGTTGATGAATCTCGCCGACTATAACGCCGCGACCGCTGGTCGTGCAGTTGGTAACAGCGCCACCAACGGTGGCGGCTTTGTGGCGGATGATTTATTGCTGGAAGATCGTTGGTTGTTGTCCCGATTGGCGACGGTGACGGGCGAGGTGACGGCAGCTTTGGAGTCGTACCATTTTGCCGATGCGGCGCGGGCAATCTATGGCTTTGCTTGGGATGAGTTTTGCAGCTTCTATGTCGAGATGACTAAAGCACGATTTGCCGTGCCGGAGCAACGTGCCGTTGCCCAGCAGGTGCTCGCGCATGCTCTGGATACACTGCTCCGGCTTTTGCATCCGATGGTGCCATTCTTGACCGAAGAGGTTTGGCATTTGTTGGGGGAGGTCGCGCCGGAGCGCGGCGTGCTGAAGCACGACCGCGCCGCCGAGAGTGTCTGCGTTGCGGCGTGGCCCACGGTGGATGAATCGCTGATTGATAAGGGGATCGAGGCACAATTCGCTCAGTTCCAGACCGTGATGGGAGCGGTGCGGAATATCCGTCAGGAGAAGAATATCCCCCCGCGGACGCCGGTCAAATTCTCGGTGCGGTGTGATGAGGAGACCGTGGCACTACTCAAACCAATGGAGCCCTATTTTGCCTCGATGGCCGGTGCAACGGCGACCGGCTGGGGACCTGACGTGGTCCCCCCGGAGCGTGTGGCGAGCAAACCGCTGGAAGGGATGGAAGTGCATGTCGACATAAGCGAATTCTTCGACGTGGTTGCCGAACAGGCACGGCTAGAGAAGGAACGAGACCAACTTGCCAAATTCACCAAGTCGATCGAAGGAAAACTTAGTAACGAGAATTTCGTAAAGAATGCCCCAGCCGAAGTTGTCGAACAACAGCGGGAAAAACTTGCTGAGGCCCAGGGCCAATTGCAGGCCATCGAAGCAGCGCTGAACAAACTGAGTTAGTCTTTCATAGAAGATCCCAGGAACCTATTCCAATGAGATGCTCCACTTACAATCTAGGACTGTTCTTACTGTTTTTCGCCTCATTGGGCTTATTCGACTGCCTTGCGGTACGTGCGGAGCCATTCGATCTACAAGCCGGCAATGGCCGGCATTGGTATCGGGGCAATATGCACACGCATTCCCTCTGGAGTGATGGCGATGACTATCTCGACAACATTGCCCTATGGTATCGCGAGAATGGTTATCAATTCCTGGTCTTCACCGACCACAATGTACTCGCCGACACCGAGCGGTGGATCGATGTGGAAAAGAGCAAGGGTGGGCAGAATGCCTTTGAGAAGTTCAAGTCGCAATTTCCTGAGCACGTTCAAGAGCGGACCAACGCTGAAGACAAACTGGAAGTCCGGTTGAATACATTTCAGGATGTCGCCGGTCGGCTTATAATCCCCGATGAATTTCTTTTGATTCAAGGCGAAGAGATCAGCGACGAGTTCGAAAAGGCTCCCATTCATATTTGCGCCAGTAATATCCAGGAAGTAATCCCACCGATGAAAGGTGGGAGCGTCGCAGAGACGATTCAGAATAATTTTCGTGCTGTGAATAGTCAGCGCGAGAAGACAGGTATTCCAATGATTGCCCATCTGAATCACCCCAATTTTGGCTATGCCATCACAGCAGAAGACATGATGCTGATCCGCGGTGAGCAGTTTTTCGAGGTCTACAACGGTCATCCCTGGGTCAACAACCAAGGTGATCACTTGCATGCCAGTTGTGACAGAATTTGGGATATCTTACTGACTGGGCGACTGGGCGAATATCAATTGCCCGCGCTCTATGGCTTGGCAACCGATGACTCGCATGACCATCATGAATTGGGAGATCGCAAGAGTAATCCGGGCCGTGGATGGGTAATGGTGTTGGCGGAGGAGCTATCGGTTGAATCGCTCATCGACGCGCTCGAAGCCGGCCAGTTTTATGCATCGAGCGGCGTGGCACTGCGGCGAATTGCAGTTACTCCCCAAGAGTACTCGGTTGAAGTTGAGCCTGTGGACGGTGAAGAGTACGAGATCGAATTCATTGGTACCCGCGAGGGATACGACTGGTCAAACAAGCCGGTGGTCGACGAAGAGGGAAGCGAGGTGCGAACCACACACCACTATAGTGACGACATCGGTGAAACTCTGGCAACGGTGAAAGGCACCGAAGCGAACTACAAGTTCAAGGGGGACGAGCTGTATGTCCGCGCTCGTGTGACTTCTTCGGCCAAAGCTGAAAACGCTTCATTCGACGATGGACCAAAACGGGCTTGGAGTCAGCCGGTGGATCTCACCAAGCCACAGTAGCCGAATCTACTCTTCCTCGCGCAAATTAGCCAGGACGGTGTAGTCTTCCAAGGTGGTCGTGTCGCCGACGGTTTCTTTGCCTGCGGCGATGTCCTTGAGCAAACGTCGCATGATCTTGCCGCTGCGCGTCTTGGGCAGTGCATTGGTGAAACGGATATCGTCCGGCTGGGCAAGGGCACCGATTTCTTTGCGAACGTGTTGCTTGAGCGCGTTGCGGAGTTCCTCCGTAGGTTCAACGTTCTTAAGTGTCACAAATACGGCGACAGCCTCACCTTTCAAATCATCGGGCCGCCCCACCGCGGCAGCTTCGGCAACGTTGGGATGCGAAACCAGGGCGCTTTCGATTTCAATTGTGCTCAGGCGATGACCCGAGACGTTCAGCACGTCATCAATGCGGCCCATGATCCAGTAATAGCCGTCCTCATCACAGCGGGCATTGTCCCCCGCGAGATACTTGCCAGGCACTTTGCTCCAGTAAACTTCCTGGTAGCGCTCGTTGTCTCCCCAGATGCCGCGGAGCATACCGGGCCAGGGGTGGGAGATCGTGAGCCAGCCTCCTTGATTCTTCCCGACCGGCTTACCAGATTCGTCGACAATCTCAGGGATGATCCCAGGCAATGGTTTGGTGCAACTTCCCGGCTTTGTGGGAATCGCCCCGGGGAGCGGGCTCATCATGATGCCGCCTGTTTCGGTTTGCCACCACGTATCGACGATCGGACAGCGCTCGCCACCAATTTTATTGTGGTACCACATCCAGGCCTCGGGGTTGATTCCTTCGCCGACGGTGCCCAATAGACGCAGGCTCGAAAGATCATGCTTCTCGACATGCTCGTCACCCCACTTGATGAAGGCACGAATAGCTGTCGGAGCGGTATAAAAAACCGAAACGCGATACTTCTCTACGAGTTCCCAGAAGCGATCCTCAGCGGGGAAATTGGGAGCCCCTTCATACATCAGGCAGGTCGCACCTGCCGACAACGGTCCGTAGACCACATAGCTGTGTCCGGTGACCCATCCGCAATCGGCGGTACACCAAAAGATGTCCTCAGCGCGATGATCAAAGACCCATTGAAACGTCTTCTTGGCAAACAGGTTGTAACCGGCGGTTGTATGCTTGATTCCCTTGGGTTTTCCGGTCGATCCGCTTGTGTAGAGGATGTAGAGAGGTGCTTCGCTATCGAGCGGCGCAGCGGGGCAATCGTCTGACGCAGCATCCATCAGCTCATGCCACCAATAATCGCGGCCAACTTTCATCTCAATCGCTTCGTTTACGCGATCGAGTACGATGCAGTGCTTGACGGAAGGCGATTTGACAAGCGCCGCATCGACGGTTTCCTTAAGAGGCAAGATATTTCCTCGTCGCCAGGCTCCGTCAGCCGTGATCTGCACTTTTGCCTGGGCATCATTGTTGCGATCGGCAATGGCTTCAGCGGAAAAACCGGCAAATATCACAGAATGAACTGCGCCAATTCGGGCGCAAGCCAGCATCGCAATAGCCAACTCAGGAACCATCGGCATGTAGATCGAAACCACGTCCCCTTCGCCAATGCCGAGAGTCTTAAGGCAGTTCGCAAACTTACAAACCTCGCGATGAAGTTCGGTATAGGTAAGTCGCCGTGTGTCGCCCGGCTCTCCCTCCCAGAGAAGGGCAACGCGATCCCCCTGCCCTGCTTCGAGATGGGCATCGAGACAGTTGTAGCTGGCGTTGGTTTTTCCACCCACGAACCATTCGGCGAAGGGTTCGTTCCAGTTGAGCGATTTGGTAAATGGTTCGAACCAGTGCAACTCTTCTCGGGCCATATCGCCCCAAAACTTTGCCGGATCTGTCGCGGCTTCGTTCCAGAGGGCTTCATATTCAGCGAGCGACTTGATGCGGGCTTTGTCTGAAAAACTGGGCCGCGGCGGGAATAACCGCGATTCCTGCATGACTGTATCAATTTGTCGGCCTGCCTGGTCCGCCATGGGGAAGAACTCCTGCTAGAAACGAGAAATAAGAACTGCGAGTCGAGTTCTCGATTTTACAGCAATGAGTGAGCAGGTTCTAGCCACCAGCGAGAATAACACAGTGTTGCTCAATTCTCAGCTAATGGACCATGTCCTCCGAAATAGGTAGTGCAAGAAATACGAAAAGCCCAAGCAGTTGTAGCCATGGATCGACAAGGATGAAACACGGACAAGACGGAAGTCTCAATTCAATCCGTGTCGATCTGTGTTAATCCGTGGCTCATAAAAAGTGTCTTGGTTGGGGCATTGGGTCGCGTTGAGCTAATTTAATTCATAATTCTGCCAGCGCTTCTTCCGTAGCCGCTTCGGCAATATCGAGCGTGAACTCGGCATCGAATTCCACGTCATCGCTGGTGGCAACCTCAACGTCGAAATCTTCTGACCAGGCAAATGGACTTTCATCTGCGGGGCAATCGCCGAAGCTGATCCCCAGCGCCCGGGCGGCTTGGACCGCGGAGCCATCATGCTCGACGGTGCGGAGTTTGTTCACAGCTTGGATGATTGGCACGCTCTCGATCTCAGGCGGATGATAACAGACCATCTCACCAAGTCTTCCCTGGACGATCAGCCGGACGGCGTGTGCGCCGTACTGGGTGGCCAGCACCCGATCGAATGTGGTGGGCGCCCCGCCGCGTTGCAGATGTCCGAGTACCGAAACGCGGACCTCCCGATGGAGTCGTCTTTCAATCTCCGTAGCGACTATTTGGCCGATGCCACCTAGCTTGGCTTGAGCTCCTGATTTTTCTTCACCAACCAAACCCCCTTCGGGCAGTTCTGCCCCTTCGGCAACCACAACCAACGAAAACCGCTTGCCGTGGCTCTCGCGGTCGAGGATCTTGTGGCAGACGTTTTCATAGGTCCAACCGATTTCAGGCAGGAGGATCACATCTCCGCCGCCGGCAATACCTGCATGCAGCGCGATCCAGCCCGCATGGCGACCCATCAGTTCGATTACCATGATCCGCTCATGACTAGCGGCTGTGGTGTGCAGACGATCCAAGGCATTGGTGGCACACTCCACGGCGCTGTCGAAACCAAAGGTAAACGCCGTTGCTGAGAGATCGTTGTCGATCGTCTTGGGGACGCCCACCACGGGAATCCCATATTCGTGAAACTGTTGGGCAACAGCTAGTGAACCATCGCCACCGATGCAAACCAGTCCAGCGATGTTGAGTTGGTCAATCGTGTGTTTCACACCGGCTAGCAGTTCAGGATCGATTTCTACGCGATCTGCCACGCCTACAGTCGCCGCAAAGCGGCCCTTGTTCGTGGAACCGAGGATGGTGCCCCCCTGATTGAGAATGCCTGACGTGTTCTTATGTGTGAGGGTAATGTAGCGCACGGGATCGTAGAGCCCCTCGTAACCTTTGAGGAAACCGACACAGTCGTAGCCGAGTTGGCTCGAAGCTTTGACTACCCCTCGAATCACGGCGTTGAGACCGGGGCAATCGCCACCACTAGTTAGGATTCCTATGCGCTTGCTCGACATCAATGTTTCCCTCTGAAGACCTTTGGACAAGAGATATTTCTTGGCAAGTATAGGTCGGGAAAGTGTTTTTGTAGCCGTGGGCGGAAGCCCATGGTTCTTCTAGAAGCAAACCATGGGCTTCCGCCCACGGCTATTAACTCTCGCTAGTCGTTGCCACCTGAATAATCGCTACGATCAGCCACGCAGGCGGCGCCACGCTAGTGAGCTCAACATTTTCAGGGCACCAACCATTTCGCGAGAGGAGATTTTTGATTTGCCCAGCTTGCGATCGACAAACGTAATCGGCACTTCGGTAAAAGTGGCCCCTAAGCGTTTCAGATGCCACAGCACCTCTTCGATGAACGCATAACCAGCGGATTGCAATTCTAGCCAGGGTACTTTGGCTAGCAGTTGGCAATTGTAGACTCGATAATTCCCACTGAAGTCGCCTATCGGAATTCCAAGAATCACGCGTGACAAGGAGTTGACCGTGTGGCTCATCATGCGACGGTGCCAGGGCCAACCTTCGATACTTCCGCCGTCGCAATACCGCGAACCGATGACGACATCGGAGCTCTCCGCGGCTGCGACTAATTCTGTCAGTCGTTCCGGCGGATGGCTCCAGTCAGCATCCATCGTAATTAAATGGGATGCCCCTCGCTCCACCGCGGTCTGCATCAATAGAGAAAGTGCCGACCCCAGGCCCTGTTTTCCTTCTCGCACGATGCAGGTAAACCAGTGATTGTCGTGAGAGAATTCTTGGCACCAAGCCCCGGTGCCATCGGGGGAATTGTCGTCCACGACCAACACGTCCGCAGCAGGAAGTTCGGTATGGATCCTTGCCACTAGGTGGGGCAGGTTATCCAGCTCATTGTATGTTGCCAGGCCAACAAGCAGCAATTATGTGTGACCTTTGCTTCTAAGCGAACCGCTGTGGAGTGCTTGCCGTTTCCAAGCTGCTGAATAGCTGTCGAAATCGTTTGCTGGAAACAACTGTTGGACCGGAAGTCACTTCGTCTTCGATTACCAGGATTTCGCCTGGGGTCATATTCGCAGCAGCTTCGATCCGAGAGGACGTCATAGAGAGTGGCTCTTCCAGGTCAAGGCCTAGTTCTGGTTCCTCATCAAGAATCGCAAGTTCAAGCTCATCCTCATCAGATGTGAGTAGCTCTGGCTTTGGCGTGGACTGAATGACCGTAGCAGGCTTCTCGCAATTCTTTAGCTGTTGGGCAAAGGCCGTATCGAGCCGATTGATTACGCGTGGTGCTGTGGTAAGCACATTGGTTTCAAAGTCCAGATACTGATCGATGACCACTTCTTCAGATTGGAAGCTCTGTTGAAAAGGATTTCTAGAAGCAACTCGTTCCAGTTTCTGTTCGGGAGCTCTGTTGGCAACCTCGAGTCCAGCAAATTGTTGGAGCAATTGATCTTCGCTTATGTCGGCTGATGACAAAGGCTCAAAGTAAGATTCTTCTATTTGTTCAGGAGTACTAGGATTGCGAGTATTGATTGGAAGTAGTGATGGCTCGTCATTCGAGTCCTCATCCACTAACTCATCATCCAAAGTCAGCTCGCCATACTCCACCTCTACCCCTACCGGTTCGGCGTTTTGCAAATTCCATGGAGCTGGCAACTGCTGAATCTCAGACCAGGCCTGCTGGACAATGGCACCATCAATGGGAGTGTAGCCAGTCTCGTCCGCCAACCACACCAATTGATCTCCCAGCTGATTCACAAGCCGGGGCACCCCGTCAGTTGCGGAAAAGATTGCTTCGAGTCCATCCTGGGCAAAGAAGTCGCTCTGTATTCCTGCCGCCGATACTTGAGCTCGGAGGTACTGAAAGGTTTCCTCGCGTCCAAACGCTGCCAAGTAGCAGCGTTGTGAAATTCTTTGGCTGAACGCATCGAGCTCCGGTTCGGCAAACCGTTCTTCAAGTGCCGGCTTCCCTGAGAGTACCAAGCTTACCAGAATTCGCCCATTCGCCGCGATGTTGGTCAGTGCTCGCAACTCCTCAAGTAATCGCGTCGGTAGCGAATCCGCCTCATCGACCAATAGCAGCAAGCGACGTGGCTCCTCATCACGGGGCCGCAAGTGGCTCAGCAACGAGAGACGTAATTCCCCCTCATCGGCCCCACGATAGGGGAGTCCCAATTGAAAGAGGATCGACTGCTGTAATGCACGACGTGTGCAAAGCTGCGCGCCAGCTAAGAGGACCGTGCTAAGCTTGCCATAATACTGTCTCGCCAACACCTCTAGCAGCATCGACTTCCCCGTACCTGTGCCGCCGATCACCAAAGCAGTTCCCTCTCCACGTTCTATTGAACGAGAGATCCGGAGTCGAGCTTCTTCCACTGTGTGCGCCGGGAAGTAGCGATCCGGATCGGGCGCCGCAAGAAAGGCACGCCGCGAAGTACTTGTGGGGGAACTGTCTTCCATGGTGCACGATTCCTGGAATGGGTGGCTACAATGCTTCCCCTGGAGAACGGGAGGCATCCATTAATCTAGCGGGGCAAGGGTACTCAAGGACTAGCATCGGCAATCCCCGACGGCTCGCTCCACTCAGGCGTCTCGAAACAAGACTGCTTGACCTCACTATTTTCTCACGCACAATGCATAATCCTCAATGTCTTGCTGAGACTCACCTTCGCGCTGATCAGGTTATGTTACGAATTAAAATATGTGGAATCACGAGCACTGCAGATGCCCGCGCGGCAGTCGAGGCCGGGGCCGACGCTATTGGTCTGAATTTCTATCGTGGCAGCAAACGATATGTGACTCCTGAGAAGGCGCAAGATATTGTGTCAGATCTAGCAGCGTCGGTTGCCAAAGTTGGAGTCTTCGTAAACAGCTCAGTAAGCGAAGTCAACCAGATTGCTCAGAGCGTCGGCCTCGACTGGGTACAGCTCCACGGCGACGAGCCTCCCGAATTCTTGAGTCAGGTTTCTTCGGAGAAACATATTCTGCGTGTCTATCGCTTGGAGTCATCTGAACTCACTCCTGTGACTACGGACTTGGCTGCTTGCCAAGTATCAGGTCGAATGCCAGATGCGATTCTTGTTGATTCGGTGGTTCCTGGAGAATATGGTGGTACGGGAAAAAAGGGCTCCGTTATCCACTTCAAGCGTGACCGGATTAGGAGCCAAGATCTCTTATTCTCTATGCCGGTCCTTTTGGCAGGAGGTCTTACTCCTGAGAACGTTGGAGAAGCAATTCGCGATTCCTGTCCCGAAGGCGTGGATGTTGCTAGCGGAGTCGAGTCCTCCCCCGGGGTCAAAGACCCTGAATTGGTCAAACGCTTCGTTGCCGAGGCCCAATACGCGCTTGAGCAACTCAAACGTTAGCTGCGGTGCGGAGGCCCAGCGAAGCAGATCGCTTCCGGAAAGCCATTAGTTTTCTAGGTCATTCTGCCCTCCGCCTTGCCAGTTGACCCCTCTATTAGGTACACTCATTATTTCCGTTAAAGTCTGCAAAATCGGCCGGTTCCTTACCTATCGAAGATCGAACCCACGCCCCTTCAATTCATTATTCCTCAGGAGTCCCCCATCGTGGCGCAAGTAGAAACCAAGCTTCCCTACAAAGTATTAGAATGTTCACCCGCAGAGTTTGATCGACTCGCTGCTTGGGGTCGTAAAGAAATCGAATTGGCCGAGAACGAGATGCCGGGCTTGATGGCCCTGCGTGAGAAGCATGGTGCTTCCAAACCGCTCAAGGGAGCGCGCATCGCCGGTTGCCTTCACATGACCATTCAGACGGCTGTGCTGATTGAAACTCTCATCGAGCTTGGTGCGGAAGTGACTTGGAGCAGTTGCAACATTTTCTCGACACAGGATCACGCCGCTTGTGCGATGGCCCAGGCTGGTATCCCTGTCTACGCCTGGAAAGGAATGAGCGAAGAAGAGTTCGATTGGTGCATCGAGCAATCACTTTTCTTCCCCTCGGGAAAGCCCTTGAATCTGATTCTCGACGACGGCGGCGATCTCACCGCCATGGTCCACAACAAGTATCCCGAACTCATGGGCGATCTCCGGGGCCTCTCAGAGGAAACGACCACCGGCGTCCATCGGCTCTATCAAATGCACGAGCGGGGTGAGCTGAAGGTTCCAGCCATCAACGTGAACGACTCGGTCACCAAGAGCAAGTTTGACAATCTCTATGGCTGCCGTGAATCACTCGCCGACGGCATCAAACGTGCGACCGACGTGATGATCGCGGGCAAGGTCGTTGTGATCGCCGGCTATGGCGACGTCGGCAAGGGGTGTGCCCACTCGATGAGTGCCTTGGGTGCCCGCGTGATTCTTACCGAAATCGATCCGATCCTCGCCTTGCAAGCTGCGATGGAAGGCTATGAGATCACGACCATGGAAGAGGCTGTACCTCAGGGGGACATCTTCGTCACCACTACGGGCTGCCGCGACATCCTCACCAGCGAGCACTTGAGCCGCATGAAGAACGACGCGATCGTCTGCAACATCGGCCACTTCGATCTGGAGATCGACATGGCATGGCTCAACGGCGAAGTGAAGGCAGGCCGGGCCACTAGGGACCGCATCAAGCCTGCCGAGGTGGGTGCCGTCGACAAGTACACTTTCAATGACTCCGGGAGTTCGATCCTAATCTTGGCCGAAGGCCGGCTGGTAAACCTAGGCTGTGCGACAGGTCATCCCTCGTTTGTAATGAGCAATTCCTTCACCAACCAGGTCCTGGCCCAGTTGGCACTCTGGCAGGATACCGACAAGTACCCACTGGGGGTTCATGTCCTGCCGAAGAAGCTCGACGAAGAAGTTGCCCGTCTCCACCTCGAGAAACTCGGTGTGAAGCTCACCAAGCTGACTCAGAAGCAGTCAGACTACATTGGTGTGCCCATCGAGGGGCCATATAAGCCGGAGTACTATCGGTACTAGGCTGTTGAGAAATCTTAAGACATTTCAACGCCCGGGGATTGCAATCCCCGGGCGTTACTCATTCTCAACTCGCTGCAAAAGCTTCGTTTTCGATTTCGACATGCAAAACATTCAGACCGCCCTGCTTTGCTTGGGCCAAAGCCTCCCGCACGAGTTCGGTTAGTTCTCCCTCTCGATCACATATCCACACGGCTGCTCGGTTGCTTCGTATGGTTAGCTCAGAGTCATCGAAGCCTGCCTCGAAGACTCTGTTTGCCAGTGAGTCCTCTAGTTCGCGTTCCTTTAAGACCAAGTAGAATTCAGGTGTCATCGAATAATTCTCCAGGGCAAGCATTCACTTTTCGGAGGATGCGTTTCGTATGAGCCTCAGGATTGCGAGGTGTTGACCAGACCTGCATTTGACATATGCGATGGCCGAACTGGCATCGGATTCGACCATATGCATGGCCACGCGACTTTGCAAATGTCCAGCCTTGGTTCTCAGCGTACTTCAAAGCCTCGCGGATATGTTTATTAGGATGCATACTCTATCTGCCAGGCAAGTGGGCTGACACTACTATTATAGCCGCAATTGTCCAATACGGGGAGGGATTTCGACCCGAACCCGATTCGCTTAAACTAGGCTGCTAGTTTTTCCTTCCCCCCAGCCCCTAGCCCCCTGCCACCCCATGCCCGACATCTCCGCTTTCCACGGTATCCGTTACGACCTCGCTCAAGTAGGTTCACTCAGCAACGTGATTGCCCCGCCCTATGATGTGATCGATTCCCAGTTGCAGCAGGAGCTTTGCGACAAGCACCCAGCCAACTGTGTGCGGATCATTCTTGGTCAGGATCAGGAGGGTGATGATGACGACAACAACCGCTATACCCGAGCTGGGCGTACGATGCGCACTTGGCTCCGCGAAGGGATCTTGTTTGCTGAAGGGGAGCCGGCGATCTACGTCTACCATCAGGTCTTCACCGAAGCGGGGCAGGAGTTCACCCGCCGAGGGTTTATGTGTCGGACGCGCCTGGAGCGGTTTGGCGAGGGGAATATCTTTCCGCACGAAGAGACCCACGGAGGGGCCAAGGCTGATCGGCTGAAATTGTGGAAGGCCTGCAAGGCGAATTGCAGCCAGATCTTTGGGCTCTACCCTGACCCCCAGAACATTGCTCAGGAGCTTCTGGAGAAAGCGACCCTAGGAGTTGCCCCTCTAGAAGCAACGGACCATCTCGGCGTGCTGCATCGCATCTGGCCCGTGACCGACATCGCAACGATCACCGAAGTGACAGCCGCGATGGGTGGGCTTCCCATATACATCGCCGATGGACACCATCGCTATGAGACGGCTTGCAACTACCGCGATGAATTGGCTTCCGAAATGGAGGCCAAGGGAGAGCAACTAGACCCCGAGCACCCGGCGAACTTTGTGCTGATGATGTGCGTATCGATGAGCGACCCGGGGATGATTGTGCTCCCCACGCATCGCCTCTTCCGTGGTCTGCCGGCGATGTCGTCGGGTGAACTACGCGAGCGACTAGGAGATTGCTTTGCCTGCGAAGAATACGGCACAGGACCCGAGCTTGCTCCCACCCTGTGGGAAGATATCGAACTTGACGGCGAGCAGGGAACCATGGCTTTCTATACTGCCGAGGACAATACCTGGACCATCGCACGCCTCACGCCTGAGGGCCAACAGAAAATGGCCGAAATCTCTGACGATCATTGTACCGACTGGCAAGGCCTTGGAGTGAGCCTGTTGCACCGCCTGGTTATGGAACATCTTCTCGACAAGCCAAACTTGCCTGCTCCCAAATACGTCCGTGCCATCGAAGAGGTCGTCGAGGGGCTACAACATGGCGATTCCGCAGGGCGCGACCACACCGGTCAGCAAGGGACTGGAGGCCGCTTTGAGCTTGCCGCCATGGTGATGCCCGCCACGGTTGATCACATCCGCGCGATCTCCAACGCCGGTGAGCGGATGCCGGCCAAGAGCACCTATTTCTATCCGAAGCTGCTCAGTGGGCTGCTCTTCAATCCGCTAGAATGAATTCGAAATCGGAATTCGGATTGCGGAATGCGGAATGCGGAATTGGAGCAGCCTTCGAGCCTTTCGCCTTTCACATTTTCCATTTCGTTTTCTCGCTGTTTCACGTGAAACGGTAGCAGCGAGTCTCACTCTCAAACAGGCTTGGTAATCTGGGTGTTTCACGTGAAACGGGCTGACCGGGGCGATTGTTTCACGTGAAACCACTCCCCTGCCCTGCTCTGGTCGATAACCCAATCTATTAGGTTGCCGTCCCCCCATTCCGAATTCCGCACTCAGAAAACTGCTTTCCATTATGGGCCGAGTCATTTGCATTGCCAATCAAAAAGGAGGCGTGGGCAAGACCACCACAGCCCTCAATCTGGCTACGCTCTTGGCAATTGCTGGGCAGAGGACTTTGCTCGTGGATTTAGATCCGCAATGCAATGCTACCAGCGGATTGGGGCATAAAGCGACCGCACGCCATGCCTTGATCGATAGCAAACCTCTTCGGGAGTCGTTTGTCACCACGGCTCAGGCGAACCTTTCTCTATTGCCGGGGGCGCGGAGCTTTCAAGATGTCGATGCGCTTGCCCACTCGACCGACAGTCAGTCGAGCATGCTAGCAACCCATCTGGCTGGTAGCCTGGGGTCGTTCGACACCGTGCTGATCGATTGCCCCCCTTCACTGGGACAGCTCACGCGGACGGCCCTCGCGAGTGCTAGCGAAGTGTTGATGCCGATCCAATGTGAATTTTTCGCGATGGAAGGCCTGACCCAAATGATCGACGTAATCCGACAAGTGATGCAGCGGCCAAATAGCCGATTATCATTTGGCGGGATTCTGCTCACGATGTACGACGCCAGCTTGGAATTGACCACCGAGGTGGACCGCGAAGTGAGAGAATTCTTCGGAGAGATTGTATTTCAAACTGTCATACCGCGCGACGTCGCAGTCTCGGAGGCCCCGAGTCACGGATGTTCGGTTGTAGAATACGCACCCCGTTCGCGGGGGGCACGCGCTTTTGTTGAACTTTGCCTGGAGGTAATGGACCGTGAATAAAGATCGCCGATTAGGTCGTGGCCTGGAAGCCTTGCTAGGAATCAATGGAGAAAATGCCGCTCCCAACCCGGAGGCCGCCGCTGGAGAGAGTCCTGCCAGTGAACCCCGACTCTCAGGTGGCGGGGATGGTCAGCAATGGATCGATCTCGGTTTGATCGATGCCAACCCTTATCAGCCACGTCAGCAATTCGACGAGGCCGAGATCGCCGACCTGTGTGACAGCATCCGCACCCATGGCTTCTTGCAGCCGATTGTCGTCCGTCCATTTGAAGGGCGCTACCAAATCGTTGCCGGCGAGCGTCGCCACCGGGCAGCGAAACTGGCCAACTGGGAGCAGGTGCCTGTCCTGGTCCGCGAGGTGGAAGATCGTGAATTGGCTGAGCTGGCGATTGTCGAAAACATCCAACGCAAGGATCTCAACGCCTTGGAAAAGGCCTCGTCCTTCCATCGCTATTTGCAAGAATACGGCTGCACTCAAGAAGAGCTGGCCAGCCGAGTAAACATAGACCGTTCGACAGTTGCCAACCTCATTCGGCTCTTGGAGCTTCCCGAGGAAGTGAAGTCCTTGATCCTGGCCGGCGACATCAGCCAGGGACATGGTCGGGCGCTGTTGCCGCTGGGAGACGAAGCAGAGCAGATCACCTTTGCCCAGCGAATCAGCCAGGAAACCCTCTCTGTGCGGGCGACCGAAAGGCTTGTCCAGGAGCATATCGAGCAGGCAGACGAGGCGCCATTTTCAGTATTTTCCGGGGAAAAGCCCGCTAGAACGGCGGCTGTCCACTCAGCGTCGGACCATCTTTCCCAGCTCGAAGAGCAATTGCGGCTTGCGCTAGGAACCAAAGTGGATCTCAAACAGTCGGCGCGAGGGAAGGGCAAAATCACGATCCATTTCAACAGCCACGAAGAATTCGACCGCTTACGGCAACTGCTGGACGGTTCGGACGGATCCTTACGCGAGGCAGGATAGTGTTCGTATGAACACTACCAATTGCCGGTTAGCGTGCGAATCGGTATGATCTGTGATTCTCGCCATCCAACGGCTGTCGAGAACTCGGGGCGTAGCTCAGCCTGGCTAGAGCGCCTGCTTTGGGAGCAGGAGGCCGCATGTTCGAATCATGTCGCCCCGACTTTCTTTAAGTTGTTACATTTAAATATGTTACGTCAATTCGTTTTTCAAAAAGCTTTCGGAAGCTGGCAATCAGTCTCTTTGAATTGCCTTACTCAACTCCCGTGCTTCCCTACGGCGCGTTCCCATTGCCTATCCAAACTCGAATTGGAAAGAGGCCCAAAATAAAGTGACCGGCCAACGGAAATCCGTTGGCCGGTAAGAATGTTATCACGTCTGGGAGCCGGAGCTAGCGAGAGCGTTGGTCGCGGACGATTGGTGCTTTTCGCGTCGCCCGTTGGTCGCGTACATTCGCGCCCCCATTTACTGCCGTTTGAACTCCCCAGGGGCGTCTTTGGGCTGGGGTCACCGATTGACCGGTGCTGCGGTCGGGGTACTTCAAGGCGATCGTCGCAACGATTGCGTCGGCCGCACTTTCCCAATTGCCATCATAACTGCGGCCAAGTTCCCGAATTGTCGATTCAATCTTCTCCTCAAGAATCTTCACACCGAGTAATTTGCCCGCTACCTGACTCGCATAGGGTGCCAAACCACCCCGATCAATCTTGATTTCAATAGACGTTACCCGCCCATTGGACTTGCTGATCGTGTAGTAGACCTGATCGTCATCACGAAAGCTTAGGTGATGCGAGATTTGGCCAGTAATGGTCGTGCTGTTGTCAGTACGTACCACGCGGGCCTTCTTGATATTGAACTCGTGATTCATCACCTTGATTTTCTTGACTTCTGGGCCATTGATGGCGTGCTGAGCAGCCAATTCAAGACGAGTCTCTGCATGCACCGACAAAGTGAATGTGGCCATGGCAATCAATACGAGCGAAACAATACCAACCAATCGAAAAACTAAAGTACACATCTTTCATTCTCCTCAAATAGGGTTCCAAAAACTTTCGAAGGCGTACCAACCAGGAAACGCCCACCACTGCCCTATCAAGCGAGGGAAATGGACTGATGTTACTTGGATTTTTGGCGGACTTTTTGGAAGGCCAACTATGACTTCTCGCAGAGCAGACGAGCTGAGACTTCGCAACACCACTCCACAGCTCTCCAGCCTTGCCGCTCCTCCAAGGTCCAGGAACCGCCCTTGTGAAATTTCACAACAATTGAACCCCCGAATCACATGGACGCTCGTTCTCTGCAATCGAAAATGGAACTATTGATTCAAGCTATTCTTGCAGATTGTCCTTGTATCCTCCCAGAATTCGCCAATCGACTAATTGATCCGATGAGCGCGATCAATTGTTAAGAATTCGTGAAGCACCAATAAGATTTGGTTGCTGTTCATGAGGCAAATACTCGTGCAACCAACACGGAGAAACGTGTCTCATGACAAGTGCTGCAAGTACTTGAACGACTTTTCCAATCACGAAATCGATCTGAATAAGTGCGTATGATGAACGAGATATCGCAAAAACTATCCATATACCAACTGCTCTTCATTGTCACTCTGAGTCTTTGGCATTTGTTTGGCGACGCTCAAATCGCGGTCGCCGAGGCGTTGCCGATTCAACCAGGTTCATGGACGCTGGCCGTGTTGCCTGACACGCAAGATTACACGGAATTTGGACTCTCTCACTTCACGACTCAGACCCAGTGGATCGCTGATCATGCAGTGTCACACAATATCCAATACGTACTCCACGAAGGCGATGTGACCGAGCACAACAATACGACCCAGTGGGATCGGGGTCTCACGTCGATGAATATCCTCAATGGTGTAGTGCCCTATGCGATTGCCCCCGGGAACCATGACTACGGTCCGAGTGGTTTCTCGGCGAACCGAAATACCTTGTTCAACGATCCTGGCTACTTTGGTGCGGGCTCCCCTTATGCCAATCAAGCTTCAGTCGGGGGTTTCTTCGAAGCCGGCAAGACGGATAATTCCTACCACACTTTTAGCGCGGGTGGGCAAGACTGGTTGGTGTTGGCCATGGAATGGGCGCCTCGAGATAGTGTGCTGACTTGGGCAAATCAGGTTGTTACGGATCATCCTGACCATCAAGCCATGCTTGTGACTCACGCCTACATGTACTACGACGAAACTCGCTACGACTGGGCAACCAAGGGTACGACCCAGCAGTGGAATCCTCACAGCTACCCATTGGAAAACAATCCCGGTGAAACGGTCAACGATGGCCAAGAAATTTGGGACGGCCTCGTATCACAGCATGAAAACTTCCGTTTCACCTTTAGTGGGCATGTTCTTGGCGATGGCACCGGTTTTCTCAGCAGCGCTGGCGACCAAGGGAACATCGTGCACCAGATGCTGTCCAACTACCAGTTCAAAACCCAGGGTGGCAACGGCGACATGCGGCTCTTGGAGTTCTTGCCCGATGGCGAGACAGTTATCGTGAGGACCTACTCCCCAGTATTGGATCGCTATGACACCAAATATGACCAAGAATTCATACTCAATCTGAACGAGTTGCGTGAACCACTTGCGCCTCCCATCAATGAGCGCTCAGTTGCCGCCAATCTACTTGTCGGAGGCTCCACCACCAATGGAAGCAATGCCGTTGGACCGGTCACCGTCCCGCAGAGTTCGCTCCCAGGGATCGGAACATTTCAACTGAATCGGGGCGACTATCAACTCTCTGTTGGTGGCCAGGGCATGGAGTACAAGCGGGGCATTTTGCTCGCCAGCATCACTCAGAATCTTCGAGATGGGTTGCGGGCCACAGTAGAAGCGGGGCGCAATAGCTTCGAAGACGGCCTTATGGCCTTGTCTCTCACTCAAGCTGGGGCGGCGGGGCTAACGGAAGTGAATTTTAATAACTCCGTGGCTTGGTTTGATTTTCGAGCCGGTTGGCAAGGAGCCCATGTGAATGCGAATGGTTCTTTGGCGACGGATGCCTTCCAGGGAGTTGATCAGTCGATGCTCTCCAAACAGGCTGCCGGAAGATACACATTGGATATGGGGGTACATTCCCAAACCGATGGACTCTTGTTTGCCATCGGCAACAACAATAGCAATGTCGTGGTTCAAACTGCGCCACATAGCGACGGAAGCGGCTGGGATCTGCGCGTCCAAAGCAATGTCAGTAATTTTTCCGGCACGGGGATTGATCAGGACTTCAGTTTTCTCTATCTCCCGTACGATACCGAGGGCCTTGTTGGTGGGCTCTATGAAGGTGCCAACGATTCTCACATCTCATCGGTTGGAACTTTCACGATGACTCGACTATCAGCAGGCGAGTATGAATTGACGATTCCAAACGAGTCGCCCGAAACGGGTATGTTAATCCTTACCGTAAGCGATGATTTTTTTAACGGTTCAATCACTGCCCCGAATGATAACTTCCTGACCTATGAACCGACCCTTTCGGGAAGCTTCATGATCAACGCCTTCGATCTACCCAGTCTCAGCATGGAAGACACCAGTTTCTCCTGGGCCTTCATCAGTTTTGACGATCCACTCGCACCTGCGACGATTGCTTCGGCCGATTTCAATGAGGATGGGTCGGTGGACGGCGCTGATTTTCTCATTTGGCAACGTGGCGTGAATTCCGCAGCCGGGTTGGCCAACGGGGATGCAGACAATAGCGGCTTCGTGGATGGCGATGACCTGGCGATTTGGCAGGATCAGTATGGTACGGACGGCATGAATGCCCCGTTGTCAGTGGTTCCGGAACCTACGGCACTACTTCTGATCGTCTTAGGACTGTTGGTACCAAACCGTATTAGGTAACACTTTATCCCACTCGCCGAGGGCAGACGCACAAGATACTTGCAAAACCTAGTAGCAATGTGAGCGCCGAAGATTCGGGCACCATAATATTTGAAGCGAGTGTGGATTCCGGGAAGCCGAAGTTTGTCTGCCAAGCAAGCAAATCCTCGGGACTCAATTCATTGGGTGAATCCCCTCTCTGCCAGAGGAGAAAATCGTTCCCATCGACATCACCGTCACTGTCGAAGTCGCCATCGATTGGTTGAGAAACTAGAGACAATTGAATCGTAAAGTACTCGTCCGTGGCATAACTCCATTGGTCGAGATAAGGCGAGTAAGATTTGACAGTAACCGTTTGCCCGTTCGGTGAAAACTCCAAGAAACGAATCCAGCCCTCACCCCCTGCTGTACGGTTTTGTTGGTCTACCAACATTTGGTAAACGTTGTTGCCATTGTCGGCTTGTTCCAGTTGATAGGGAAATCCATCGAATTCATCGAACTGATGCCCCGTGATCACCAAAGGCATGTTTTCACGCCCTTTGACTAGCTTGTCCCAGAGTTCCTTGCCATCGTTGGCCCCCGTCGCCCAGCCGTAGGAGTGGGGATTGTAGATTGATTCAACATGGTTGACCTCGCCGTCGCGAACCTGATCGTGCGTTAGGCTCTGAGGATCATTGGGGTCCACGGGCGAAGCGTCAAACCAGCGGCCCCCGTCAAACATATAGGCATGCGTGAGGAGAATTGCCCGATGGTCGGGATGGGAATCTAGCACCGCATTGGCCCAATCTAAAACCTCGTCCCGCGGTCCAAATTCCAAGGCCATGACAATCGTTTCTTCGCCGTTGGCTTCGAAGGTATGAAACGTGTTGAGCATGCTATTCGGCTCTGCCGGGTAGTTGCCTCCGAGGGTGGATTGATTGGCGTAAGGTGATCCGACACCGAATCGATTGGCCTGGTTGAATTGCGAAACATTGCGATTGTTGGCGTAATCATGATTTCCCGGTGCAATGGCATAGGGAACCTGAGCATTGTCGAGAGTGCTCATCGCGGCAGTAGCATTGTTCCACTGCGTGGTGTCATCAAAATTCACCACATCGCCCACATGGAGCACCATCTGGATGTTCCGGCTGTTGGCGTTGTCTGCCAGCCATTGGGTTTGTTGGGCATAAATATCGGGGCGGAACTGACTATAGTTCTGGGTATCGCCCAAGATGGCGATCGTATAGGAGCCGGGCGATACATCTGCAGGATTGTCCATGAACACTTGCCCGGACACTCCTGTCCCTTGGGCATTGGCACCGCCAAGCTGTAGGAGTTCACTGGAGCTCATCGCTCGATCCAGATAGCGATAGCTGCTTACATAGCCTGGGGCCGTCTCATTGTTTTCATCTGCGAAGAGGTGAAAGGTTGGATCTAAGGCAAATCGGCTGCTGCTGGCATCTTGTTCGCCCACATAGCCACCATTAATATACTTGTGCCAAGTACCGGACGAATCTCGAGTAATGGCAACTCGATTCCACTCGTCCGGACGAATCGCACCATGATATTGTCCACTAATACCTATTCCGCCCCATGGGACATTACGCACAAACAAGTCGCCGTCGTTTCCATTGGAGACACTCGTTTGCAAAAGGGGCCGCCACTGGATATCACTCGACTCGGGATACAAAATGTCCCAAATCATGGTGTATTCTTCCACGAGGGGAGAACCCCCGTGGGTAACGGTGTAACCTTGACCGGGTGTCGTAGCCGGAAACGCCATCACCTGTTCGCTACCCGAACTATCGTAGATAGCGGGCAAACCGAGAGCAGCGGTAGTTCCATAACTAGAAAATGACGCTGTATCGCCCCGATAGCTAAGCGTGCTACTACCGACGTTGGCGCTGAGGTCTCCCTCGAAGTTCCAAATCGAATCAATCGCGCTGGCCGAATTTAAAGTGCATAGCAAGATCGCCAGGAGGGAGAACGAAACACCGAGGCGAGCAGCAGTAGGTCGTAGAGTAGCAATATTCATCGGAATCCTCACAGGATAGGGCCCTCGGCGACGAGCTCTTTTTATGAAGCAGGATAAGAAAAAACGGTGGCTTCCCTCGCGGAAAACCACCGTACGTAGGCTTTCATTACTTCACTAAATCAGTCGACTAGCTTCTTCGACGCACTGCGAACAAACTGGTCAGCCCCAGGCCGAATAGGATCATCGACGATGGCTCGGGAATCGGATCAGCCATAATCAGTGGAGTAGGGAACGGATTACCAGTCGCAGTCGACTGATCTTCCTCCCAACCACCCATGCCGGCAACTTGCGACGTTGTCAAAGCATGGTCCCAAGTCATGAAGGTACCAAGATTCCCCCATTGATCTTCCCAGTTATTATCTATCATGATGTGTACCTGGGGATCTAGTGAGAATCGGCCGTCAACTGGTTGCCCGGCTCCGTCCAGGAATAATTCACCATTAACGTAGACTCGAAAGAAATTGCCATTGTCAACAGATAGAACAACTCGATTCCAATTAGAGACGTCGTAGGACTCAGCCGAATATCCGACTGCACCGATGCCAATCTGACCAGTAGGGTTGGTAAACAGGTCACCATCGCTAGCGCCAGTATCTACTACTGGAGTTCCTGTCTGGAGAAAACTATTCCAGGAGGTGAGGCCACTTGTCTGCCTAAAGTCCCATAGCAAAGTGTATTCATTAACATATGAACCACCACCATTGGGGCTTATCCCGTGAGTAGCGGTAAACCAGTCGTGACTACGAGTTTGAGCTGTGCCACCGTCCTGGTAAAGAAATGGAGTACTCTCCGTACCAATCTGTATTGAAACGTCGGGAAGATAGCCGCCGTTATTCACATTACTGTTAGACAAGTCTGTTCCGATGGTCGCGCCCATCGTCGCCCTGCCCGTGTTGTTATCTAGCGACTCGAATCGCCATAGTCCAGTTACACCACTGGGAACATTCACCACAGCGGAAGCCACATTGGCGACGGCTACCATGCACATGGTTAGCATCATAGTTTTCTTATTCATGAGCGTTTCTCCAAAAAAAAGGTTGTCCTCAGTCAATGAACTACTCCCGAAGAGTAGAGCCGGGGACGAAATACCAAAGGTGCCAATTCTCAATACAAACAATCGAAAAAAGTTTTACGAAAAGCAGCTAAGGGAAGTCCACGAAGGAAACTTGCTGTGACTCCTCTATTCACCATTGTTATCAAAATCACACTTCCTTCAACTAGTTTTACCGCTGTTTCGCCTACCAATAATTGTGATTTTTCACATGCTCCTGATTTGCTTCTAAGGTCCCACGTTTATCGTCGTGTCATCAAACCGCAAACGGCTGCAGCCATGAGCAATACCATCGCTGCTGGTTCTGGAACCGCCACCGCAGACACGAGTGGAGCAGTTCCATACTGATCCTGCCAAATGGTCAGATCCGTACTGTTGACACTGCCATCGTCGTTGGCATCGCCCTGGGCTAGAGTCGATCCATTTCCATAACCACGTTGCCAGATCAAGAAGTCTGATCCGTCGACAAATCCATCACCGTTGAAATCGGCATTCATAGTTCCTGGGTCAGGCAATACATCGAACGAAAAACCGGCAATTCCGGCACCCGTACCGCCTCCCGTATTGGGGCCCGCTGTCGCCGCAAAGACAAAAGAGTCTCCCTCTTGAGCATTGATAATGTCGAAGAAATGCATGTCGACAAAACGGTCTTTCAGTTCACCAGAAAGAGTTCCTGTCTGCACCGGCGAACCGACAGGAACGGGCGTAGCCCCACTATTGTCATATTGCTGAAGAAAGACCTCAGTTGGGGCAAACCGCTCTGCGTCCATGCCGCCTGTCATAACGCCGATGCGGAACGCCGAGGGAGTATTTGGTCCCACGGTGAATCCCCATCTTCCCGTTGGTGCGTTTTCAGGAATATTGCCGAGGATATCTGCCCCATCCAGAAATCCCATTTTAACCCAGGGGTTTTGGCCGGTGTTGTTTCCGGCAGCAGCTTGAGGATAGTTAGTTCCGTCAAACGACCATTGCCTGGTACCATCAAACATCAGAGTTGGATCATCGATAAGAGAGTACGCATACCCTCCTACCAGTTTTGAGGACAAGATTTGGGAATCAGACACCCAGCTTGGTAGGTCAATTAGGTTGGGATAATAAGTCATAAAGTAAGGGTCATCGATATCGACAGGTGCAAATGAAGTGCCACCTATTGTATTCGCGTTTGGATAGGAGAAAGTTGTAGCAAATAATGCATAACCTTCCTTCCCATAGAAGTTTTCTGGATAAGCACCACTTCCGGTCGCATAAATGTTAGCGGAGGTGGATGTTCTCCAAGGGACTGTCACATAGGGAAGGCCTCCACCGGGAAAGAATCCATTGTCCAAATTGGCTTGAGAACCTACAAATTGCAAATTCACGCCGTACCCTGGACTCGTCGCTATAACAAAGCAAAACAGAGATACTGCAATAGTCAGTGTTGTTCGTGGTCGATTCATAGTTAATCCCTCAATTGAATTTTGGTCATATTGAAAACGTTCCTTGTCATTGCAATGTTGCAATTTGTGGCCAGTCATCTTAATTACTCGGATGTAAGTTCAAAGTCCTTTTCAAGGTGTTCAGCGGGTTCTATTAGAACTATTAAATTCGAACCCGTGTTGTATTGCGGTGGTATATACTGCTCATAGATTTCCAAAGAAACACCTTCGCTTTCCTTCAAGAATGCATTTTGTTCAGCTTTTTTGCCGGTCGCTCGATCGCCCGTAATTCGAACCAGATACTTACCTGGGACCAATCCGAACTCTTTTGGGATGGAATACTTGCCATCGACGATAATTCCGAATTCCATTTTTCCGCTTTCTCCCTGAACCGGTTCAAAAGAAACCTGTCCGTTGTTGACCGGTTCTTTGTCAAAGCTTACGTTCCCCGAGAGGGCAACTCGCTCCACTTGATTGCTGCAACCTATGTTTACAGAGCAAATTGCAATCAAGAAAATCGATAAGCGTCTAAATAAATACATTCGTCTATTGTACTTGAGCCAGAAAGCCTCATGGAAAAATCTTGGACTCATTTCTGGTTGCTCAGGATCTCTCCGTTTGCCATGGTTGAAATCGCTCTCCAGATATCGATCGAAATGTCGTCATTCATAAATTCAACATGTCCGTCGCAATATGCAACGTGTACACCACCGGGATGTGTACTCCGGGCAGGCTGTGTCCACGGACCTCTTGAGCCTCGTCGAAGTTCCGAGCAAGGTGCTGATGGATTGAGGATTCCTTGTTTGTCATCGCCTCCAGACTCATCAGCACACCACTCCAGCAGGTCTTGCGAACGTGCATTTGGCGAATTCTCGTGGGAATAGACACAACTGCCTAAGAACAGGACCCCTCGAGAGTCCTCTCCCGGATATTGGCGACACTCGCCAAGCATAGCAGTATTGCTCAGACCGTCAGTGATCTCACTGAGTTTCGTGCCTTTATTCTTTTGCCCCCAAACCTTGCCAAAAGGCCCTCGCTTATCGATGCCACCACTTAGCTGCATATCAAAATCTCGGCGAGAATTGTAATAATTCTCTGATGCCCGCTGCCACCATTGCCACCAACCTTGATTTGCCAAGTAGTTGCCATGGGCAAAGCACTCTGCTGCTCCCGTGTGAATGCCGCGCGGCTGATCCGAGGGGCATTGAAAGACATCGAGTTGGGTGTAGCTCCAGGGGGCAGCGTTCGGGCATGAGCCTCCGGCAAGTTCCCAGGGGCGATAAGCAGAGATTGTGAAATCGATTTGCCCGAACATGCTTGCCTGTTCGAGAAAAGGCAGGATATAGGAGGCCCATGTGTGAAAGCTGTCTACATCTGTACCAGGGCCCCCACTTGGGCCTACGTCGACCGAAGTAAACCCCGATGGCAAACGGCTAAAACTGCTTTCGTGGTTCAAGCAGGCCAGCCCCAGATTCTTCAAATTGTTTTGGCAGGTATTCCGTCGTGCGGCCTCACGTGCAGCCTGAATCGCAGGCAATAGCAGCGCTACCAGGACACCAATAATCGCAATCACGACCAATAGCTCTACTAGAGTG
The DNA here is from genome assembly GCF_008065115.1 of Bythopirellula goksoeyrii. Lineage (NCBI taxonomy): Bacteria > Pseudomonadati > Planctomycetota > Planctomycetia > Pirellulales > Lacipirellulaceae > Bythopirellula > Bythopirellula goksoeyrii. Next base: position 1,830,152 of record NZ_CP042913.1, read on the forward strand.
AAGCCTCTAGTATTCTTCTCGCGATATTTATCAATTAATCGATTCATATGGGGGTGCGCCTCTTGAACCCTTCTAGTTCCTTGCTTCTCTCTATTCCTGAATGAAGAGTAGCGTTGCCGAATTCTTTTCAAATCAATTCAAATATGTAAACTCTTGATCGCCGGATAGGCAGGAACAGACTTCAAGTACTTGAATTCTCTGATAAGAGATTTAGGATTTGCCGCTCATCAACAGTAAGTAGGCTACGAAAGGAGTGAAAAGAATCTCCACAAGTGCCTACCATGTTAATCTTCATTGAGCACTACAAATTCGTCAATTGAAAATTGCCAACATAATTCTGCGATAATTTACACGTCTTAATTGTCGCAATAGCAAAAGTAGTCACTGACGGAGGTCATTCGATTGGATGGCATTGAGGACCGATTTGTCTTGGATAAGTGTCCTAGTCTTTAACAGGCGTGGATTGAGAGCCTTTCGCTTCCGAGCGAATAACATCGGGTAGACATGGAGCAATCTTGGAATCTGCGGTCGTAAGATCGTATCCCAATAAGGCCGCTATGGTGGTTGCTACTTGGCCCTGTGAGAGATTACATCCACTTTGAACTCCTGTGGCAGGCGTGTCTGGACCCAGTACGGCAATCCAGATTTGTTCGGATCCCGGGAGCTCCGCGCTGTGGTTTTTCCAGCCCTCGCGGCCATGGCCTCGACCGTGGTCGACCGTGACAACCAGCGAAGTTTTTCCGCGATAAACTGGCGAGTTTTGGGCGAATTCCCACAATTCCCGTAGATAATCGTCGCAGCGACGAGAAGACTCTAGATACAAGTCGTAGCGTCCCGAATGGCACCAATCGTCGGGTTCGTCCAGCGATAGGTAGAGTATTCGAGGGTGTTGCGACTGCAAGTATTCCATCGCGCCGGCGAAGGTCAGATTGTCGAAACGCGCGTACTCCCACAAATGAGGTGTTTCGCGAACAGATCGATTGAGAAATTCGCGGCGTTCCGAATTCTCGACGTGATCAAACTCTTGCCAGCCTGCGTTCACATATATCCCACTGCGTGGGGCATTGATGATATAGGGAACAACATCCCACGATGCGAAGGAGGCGACCTTACCAGAGAAGTCAGGCTTTTCGTGGAGCCACTCGAGCACTGTTTTGTTCTTGTTGTTAACCTTGTCGTTCGAGGCAATCGACTTGTCGGGAAATCCACACAAGAGTTCTTGATAGCCTGGGTAGGAGAAGTATTTACCATTCTCAACCAAGACCTGGCAGTCATCCAATGCTGAACCATAGAGCTGCCCCTCCTTCGCGACAACGCTCCAGATAAAGGGCATCAGTCGCTCACGGCGCACGAGCGGGTCCTCATGCCAATAGGTTTCGCGAATTCTTGGAGGGTTGTAGACTCCTCCGATCTCTTTGTCGATGAGACGATTGTCTGCGCCAGTAAACAGTTCCTCCGGGCGCATGCCGTCGATCGTGACAAGCAGCACGTATTGGGTTTGCTGTTCATCAGCAGCGCACGAACAACATGCCACACTAGGCCAGATAAGGATGGAAACTAGCACGGCAACTAGACGACTCAGCAGTGATATACGAAGCAAGCAAGCCCTCATCTTCTTGGCCAGTCCGATCATACTCTGTTTCCTCTCGATAGCTTGTTTTCTTTTCGATAGGCCCGTGGCGACAGATGCATATGACGCTTGAATGCCGCAGAGAAATAGTCGGGATTCGAAAAGCCTGTGCGGGCAGTGATCTCTGAAAGTGTCAAATTGGTTTCGCGCAACAGGCGGCAGGCGCGGTCGATGCGAATGCGGACGATCTCAGCGTGGGGAGTCCGTCGCACGAGCTTTTGAAATCGATGTTCCAGCATTCTTCGCGACAAGGGGACCGCCTTGAGCACGTCTGCCACTGTTATTCCCGTACAGGCATTTTCTCGAATAAATCGCAAGGCGGTGACGATATCCTCGTCATCGATTGCATAAACATCGCTCGACTGTCGTTCAGCAATCCCCGAAGGGGGAACGAGTATCGCCTCTTCCGAGAGCCTTTCGCCACGCATCATGTGATCAAGTAACTGAGCAGCCTCATAGCCAGTTCGATGAGTATCGGGGATCACACTCGAAAGGGGGGGCGTGCAGAGTCGGCACAGACGCACGTCGTTGTCGACCCCGATTACCGCCACTTGCTCAGGCACGGCAATCTCCAGCTCTCGGCAGATGTCTAGGAGTTGCTGGCCAGCGAAATCGTAGCACGCCATGACGCCGATTGGCTTGGGAAGACTTTCCACCCAGGCTTTCAAGCGTTTGCGCTCTTTGGTCCAGGAGAAACCTTTTTCATGAACAGGACTGCTTGAAAACTCGAAGCACTCAAAGTTCGAATTTTCTGCCAATGCTTTGAATTCATCCTGACGCCAACGCGACCAATTGAACTCTGGCTTACCGAGAAATGCGAACTTCTCGAATCCTCGGTCGACTAGGTGCTGGGCAGCCATGCGAGCAATCAGGCGGTCGTCCGTTTCCACCCAAGGGATGTTCTTTACTAAGCGTGCCGCACTCACATCTACCATCGGGATGTGGGTGCGGCGCACCATCGAGGCAATCGCTTCGGTTTCAATGCGGGCGATGATGCCATCCCCCTTCCAGTTCTTAAGCCAGCCCGGCGGAACTGCACCTCGGTCCTGCTCACCCACATATATGGACCACAGCTCGTGTTCCCGCTGGTAGGCAATGATTCCGTCTAGTAACCCTCGCGCATATGCGTTGGAAGTTTCAATCAGCAAGGCTACTGAGCGTCGTTCAGTCATTTCGGTAGATTAGATGGTCAGAATTAGGTGTGAATAGGAAGCGGATTCAAGTCCAAAGTATCCTTGTAATAAATCACATGTGTTATGCGCTATTAAACATTCTCTATCAACCTTGGCTAGATAAAATGAAGCATGGGTGAAGAAGATTCTCCACTCGATAACCTATTCGACAGGAAGAGGCAGGCCGCGTACTGCTCGGGCCTCCTTTCTGCGCAGACAAACACAGATCCAGAAAGACAAAGTGTGATGAAAAGTGCACGTCCATTGCGAGCTGCCTTGGTAGGCTTGGGTTTCGGAGCGGAGTTTATCCCCATCTACCAAAAGCACCCGCTCGTTGAACTCATTGCCATCAGCCGGCGCGACGAGCACGAATTAAATAAGATCGGCGATGCCTTTCAGATCGAAAACCGATATACCAAGTTCGAAGATGTCTTGGCGAACCCTGACATCGATTTCGTACATATCAACAGCCCGATTGGCGACCACGGATGGATGAGCATTGCCGCATTGGAGGCGGGGAAGCATGTGATGTGTACCGTCCCGATGGCCACGACGGTCGCCGAGTGTGAGAAGATTTGCCAACTCGTTTCCGATACCGGCCTGAAGTACATGATGGCCGAAACGGTGGTCTACAGCCGCGAGTTTCTGTTCATCAAAGAACTCTACGAAAAAGGTGAGTTCGGCCGTATCCAATATTTGCAGGCCTCACATCCTCAAGACATGGATGGTTGGCCAGAGTATTGGGAAAGCATGATCCCGATGCATTATGCGACGCATGTAGTTAGTCCCGTGTTGGGCCTGATGGATAGCAAGGCCGAGTTGGTCTCCTGCTTTGGTTCCGGCCGCGTGCGTCAGGACATCCAGGAAAAGAGTGGCTCTCCGTTTGCAGTCGAATCCTGCCACATCAAGGTTGCCGAGAGCGATGTTACCGCACATGTTTGGCGATTCTTGTACGACACGGCACGTCAGTACCGCGAGAGTTTCGATGTGTACGGCTCGAAGAAATCCTTTGAGTGGTCGCTTGTTGAAGGTGAATCGCACGTCATGCATACCGCGAAGCGACCCGAAGCGGAAATCGCAGAGAAGGTGGAAATTCCCGACTTTGCGCATCGTCTTCCAGAACCGATTCAACCGTTTACCCGGTCCATCGTCGATGCCGAGCATCTTTCCTTCTTGCAAGGTGGCGGGCACGGTGGTTCCCATCCCCACCTGATTCATGAATTTGTTGACTCGCTACAATCAGATCGTGATCCCTGGCCCAATGCGGCGACCAGTGCCAACTGGACTTGCGTCGGGATTCTGGCCCATGAATCGGCCATGAATGGTGGAGAGGCGCGGAGCCTGCCAGAATTCACCCGCGACAGTAAAACTCGCGTTGATGCTGTTGAAAATGGCGTCCGTCCGCCAGTCCACGCTCGAAAGACTGCCGCAGCACCTCAGGCGGCATCGTAGCCAGGGTCGTTGCTCCCTAGTCAGAACAGTGGAATAATGGATCTCGCTATGGCTGTCTTGAAACGATCTCTGGTTCTGTTCGCCTTCTTGTTTGCGTTGCACTCGACCGGAAATGCAGCTGTCGCGAAGGAATCGCCATCATTTAAGCGACTCCAACTGACGGATCAGTTTTTCTCAGAAGGGGCAACTGCTGCCGATATCAATCGCGATGGAATCGCAGATATCATTTCCGGCCCGTACTGGTATGCTGGGCCAGAATTCACTGAGCGATTCGAATACTATCCACCCAAAGCGTTTGATATAGCCAACTATTCCGACAATTTCTTTGCCTTTTCCTACGACTTTAACGGCGATAGCTGGAACGACATCCTGATCATTGGTTTCCCCGGTGCGGAAACTTTTTGGTATGAAAACCCGCAAGGCAAGTCAGGACACTGGAAGCGTTATCTAGTGTGGGCAGCCACAGATAACGAATCACCTACTTTTGGGGACGTCAATGGCGATGGTATTCCAGAACTTGTGTGCATGACTGGTGGCCAGTTCGGTTTCGCTGAGATCCCGACCGACGATCCGACCCAACTTTGGCAGTTTCGTGCGGTCTCACCGAAACGCGAATACGAAAGGTTTTCCCACGGTCTGGGTGTTGGAGACATCAACGGAGATGGCCGGATGGACCTCTTGGAAAAGCAAGGTTGGTGGGAGCAACCGTCGCAGTCTGACGCCGAAGAATGGGACTTCCACGAAGTCCATTTCTCTGGACCCGGTGGTTCGCAAATGTTCGCCTATGACGTCGACGACGATGGTGACAACGACATTGTGACAGCCAAAGCGGCCCATGCCTATGGTCTCGCTTGGTTCGAAAATCTTGGCAACGGAAATTCGGATGAAATCAAGTTCCAAGAGCATTTGATTATGGGTGAACGACCGGCTGAGAGCGACCATGGGGTCACATTCTCACAGCTTCATGCGATTGCTCTGGCCGACATGGATCGCGACGGCGACTTGGACATAGTCACAGGCAAACGATTCTGGGCTCATGGCGGTCACGACCCTGGTGGACATGACCCTGCTGTACTGTACTGGTTTGAAACAGTACGCGGCGAGGATGGCGTGAACTTCGTTCCTCATCGAATCGACAACAACTCTGGTGTTGGTACCCAAGTAGTAGTCACGGACATCAACGAGGATGAGCTTCCAGATATCGTAGTTGGCAATAAGAAGGGAACGTTTGTTTCGGTCCAAACATCCTCTGAAAATGAGAAGGATTCCGACGGCGGCCTGGTAAGCAATGAAAGCGAAGAGGTTGATTCTCCAAGTGAAGCGCAGGCTGGTGAATCTGAGAACGTATTTCTCGCTACCGCAGACGATGGTCGCGTGCTAAATCTTGACTTTGAGACAGGCGATCTGTCGGATTGGACCGCCGAGGGCAATGCGTTTCATGATCAGCCTGTCGAGGGAGATACGGTTCATATGCGACGGCCAGAGATGGTCAGCGGACATGATGGCGATTATTGGTTGGGCACCTACGAAACTGGCCAAGATCGCACGCAGGGTTCCCTGACCTCAGTGCCCTTCAAAGTGACTCACCCCTACGCGAGCTTTTTAGTTGGCGGAGGTGGCGGGAAGGCGCTGGGTGTTCAAGTCGTGCGAGCTTCTGACAATGAAGTGCTCCACCATGTAAGTGGTCGCAACGCCGAGGAAATGCGACCCGTGGTCGTGGACCTGAGCAAGAACCTAGGAGAGAAGGTTTTCTTGCGGGTAATAGATCGAGCCGTTGTGGGATGGGGGCACGTCAATTTCGATCACTTCCGACTCCATGATCAGGAGCCAGAATTCCCCGAATCAACGAATACCGAGCGATTGCCCGACGCGTACCCCTATGCTGGACTCCCCGGCGAAAAGGCCGTCGAGGTCATGGAGCTACCCGAAGGGTTTAAGGCAAAACTTTTTGCAGCCGAGCCCGACGTTAAGCAGCCCATTGCCATGGCTATCGATGATCGTGGTAGGCTTTGGGTCGCCGAAGCGTACGAATACCCGGTGCGGGCTCCCGAAGGCGAGGGAACCGATCGAATTCTCATCTTCGAAGACATAGACGGCGATGGGAAGTTTGACAATCGGACCGTGTTCGCCGAAGGGCTGAATCTCGTCAGCGGGATTGAAGTGGGATTTGGAGGTGTGTGGGTAGGTGCTTCCCCGTATCTAATGTTCATCCCCGATCGCGATGGCGACGATGTGCCCGATGCGGATCCTGAGATTCTGCTGGATGGCTGGGCTCGGCAAGATACTCACGAAACTCTCAACACATTCATCTGGGGACCCGATGGATGGCTCTATGGATGCCACGGTGTGTTTACCCATTCGCGCGTTGGGAAACCTGGTACTCCCGATGACCAACGCGTGCCGCTTAATGCTGCCATCTGGCGATACCACCCCACTCGGTATGAATTCGAGATCTTTTCCGAAGGGACGAGCAACCCTTGGGGCGTGGACTTCGATGACCACGGTCAGGCCTTTTGCACAGCGTGCGTCATCCCCCATCTCTACTACATGATTCAAGGTGGCCGGTACCAACGACAGGCTGGACAGCATTTCAATCCTTACACCTACGTCGACATAAAAACCATCGCCGACCACCGGCACTTCTTGGGCGACAATCCTCACGGTGGCAATGGAAACTCCGGCGATGCCGGCGGTGGCCACGCCCATGCTGGCGCGATGATCTATTTGGGTGGAGCTTGGCCCGAGAAGTACCGCGGTCGCATTTTCATGAACAACATTCACGGTCAGCGGATCAATACCGACATCCTCAAGCCTGCTGGCTCCGGATTTGTTGGCTCCCATGGTCCCGACTTTCTGCTCACGGGCGACATCGCCTCACAGATTCTCAACTTGCGCTACGGACCAGACGGCCAGGCATTTGCTATAGACTGGTATGACACGAACGCTTGTCATCACAATACTGTTGAGGGGCATGATCGAAGTAACGGACGCATCTACAAGATCGTCTATGGCGAAAGCAAGTACGAGCCGGTAAATCTAGCCGAACAAACCGACTTGGAATTGGCGGAGTTGGTGCTCAGCAAGAACGATTGGTATGTGCGACACGGACGTCGATTGTTGCAAGAGCGACAAGCTTCAGGAGGAATATCTGAGGCAGCACGCGATCGACTTGCTGAAATAGCCGCATCGCACCCTGAAGCGACGCGTAGGCTACGAGCCTTGTGGGCAATGCATGTCACCGGAGGACTCTCTAGTGAAGTACTCTCGAGCTCGATAACCGACAAGGATGAGCATGTCCGGGCGTGGACGATCCAGCTGGCACTTGAGGAGAAATCTCCGGGATTGGCAGCAGAACTACTCCCAGATTTAGCTCGGATGGCCAAAGACGATCCATCGCCTGTCGTGCGACTCTACATTGCCTCGGCTTTACAAGACCGTGTGCCCCTTGATGATCGCTGGTCGATTCTTGAATCCTTACTCTCACACGCTGAGGACGCAAGCGATCACAATTTACCGCTCATGTACTGGTACGCCGCTGAGCCTCTGGCTGAAGTCGATCCTGCACGGGCTTTGGCTCTAGGACTTTCCTGCGGCAAAACAATCCCGCTGGTGCGGAAATTTATGATCCAGCGTATTGCAACTGGTGGCTCCAAAGCAGCCTTAGTATTATTGCTTGATCGGATTATTGAATCGAACGACACCGAAGAGCACGCGGAAATCATTCGCGGGATTCGGAAGGCTCTCCAGGGTCAGCGGCAGGTGGCACCTCCACAGAACTGGCCCGCAGCATTCGCGAAATTGCTAAAAAACGGGAATGAGGACTTACGGGCCCAATCGAATGCTCTCGGAGTGACATTCGGTGACCAAGAGGCAATGACCGCATTTCGTGAAACCGTGGGTGATACCGAGGCGAGTCAAGCTTCTCGGCGTCAGGCGCTCGATGCCTTGCTGCGAGCTAAAGACGCGAAGCTTCTGCCAGTGCTTGTCGGCAGCCTCCGCGAGCCAACCCTCCGCGAGCCGGCACTTTTAGGTCTCGCTTTGTACGATGACCCGTCCATACCAGGGTCGGTACTGGATGTCTACGATGAACTCAGTCCGGCGGAAAAGCGCGCAGCACTTGCCACTCTCTGTTCTCGTGCTTCCTACGGAATTGAGCTTCTCAAAGCAGTCCAAGCTAAGCAAGTCCCGGCTGCGGATCTTCCGGCTGACTTGATCCGTCAACTTCAAAATCTCAAAAACGCTGAGCTTGATTCCTTGCTCGCCGATACATGGGGGCAGGTTCGCAGCACCCCCGAGGACAAGGCTAAGCTCATTGAAGAATTGCGTACCCTCGTTGCCAATCCTCCCTCGGCGGCCGATCCCGAGATGGGTCGAGCCGTATTCGCCAAAACTTGCCAGCAGTGCCACACGCTCTACGGCATCGGAGCAAAGATTGGACCCGACCTTACGGGGTCGAATCGTTCGGACTTAACCTATTTGCTGACGAATGTCGTCGACCCTAGTTCTGTAATCACAAAGGACTACCAACAGACAATCGTACTCACAATTGATGGACTGGTCGTTTCCGGTCTAGTGAAGGCCGAGGACGACAACTCGCTGACGGTCCAAACCACAACGGATGTCATCGTGATCCCCAAAGACGAGATCGAGGATCGGTATCTGAGCGAGCAGTCGATGATGCCAGATGATCAGTTGAAGCAGTTCACGCCTACTCAGATCGTTTCGCTGCTCACCTATCTGGCAGGTCGCGAGCAAGTCGCGACACTTGCTACAAAGGAAAATCAAGAAACGTTCTTTAATGGCCAAGATTTGACTGGTTGGAATGGTGATGAACAACTTTGGTCGGTTGAGAATGGGGAGATTGTCGGTCGCAGTCCTGGACTCGAAAAGAATTCATTTCTGTTTAGCGATATGGCTGCCGACGATTTTGAGCTAACACTCGAAGTGAAATTGATCGGCAACGAAGGTAATAGTGGCGTGCAATTTCGCAGTCAGCCTTTTGGCGAGAGAGAAGCCAAGGGATATCAGGCGGATATTGGCCCCGACTGGTGGGGCAAACTTTATGAAGAGAGTGGCCGTGCCCTTCTATGGGACAAGTCAGGCGAGCAGTTCGTCAAGAAAGGCCAATGGAACCAGTATAAGATTGTCGCCAATGGCAATCATATTCAAACCTGGTTGAATGGAAATCTTTGTGTGGATCTGGAAGATCCTGACGGCGCGCATAGAGGGGTTTTCGCATTGCAGATCCACTCCGGTGGCCCGATGGAAGTACGTTTCCGAAATCTAAAACTGAAAGTACTCGAAGGCCAATCCCTCTAGGCTCGAAGGGCGACTATTTCATCCTCGGCGTTGATGCTGCGGTGAGTGTTCCTCAGCAAGTTCCGATGTCGCCAATCTGGCTGATTGTGCTGGGTTTTTCCAAATAATCCCTTCTCAAGTGGGGGGCAATTCCCCCGTGAACTCTCTAAAAATTGACAATCACGTGGTCAATCATTAGAGTGAAGTGAAATGGCCCAGATACCTTGAAACTGCATATGATTTGCGTTTCCCTCTTGAAAGACTCAGCTACCCAAAGCTTCAGCCTAGCTCGCAAAACTTGATAAAAAGCGAGTTTTGCTTTAGCAAACTCCCTTTCCTAGCAGGTTCCTCCAGAGATTTAGCAGGATTTGCTTGTATTCTATCTCTCGATTGCGGTACGATTTCAAATGCCCGGCGATGAGAGAGCTATTGCACTTGCCTGAGTAAGCACCGATTTGCCTCACTTGAGTTTTCGACCGGCACCCTAGATGAGAAATCAGCAATGTTCGCGCCTGATAGCCAGCCAGTAAGATTTGCATCGAATGCGAGTCTATTCGTCGTACTCCTGCTCAGTGTGAGTACTGCCTTCGGCGAGAATCGCTCGATCGATGGCACGGGCAACAATGTATTGAATCCTTCTTGGGGTGCTGCTGGAACGAACCTCTCTCGCATGGCTGCTCCTATGTATGACGATGGGGTCTCTGCGCCGCGGGGAAGCTCAAGTACGCTGCCCAACCCCCGCGATGTGAGCAACATCGTTGTCGCCCAAGCCACTTCTCTTCCCAACACCCATTCGATGACAAGTTGGGTTTTCCAATGGGGGCAGTTCATAGATCACGACCTCGACCTGACAGGATCTGCCTCTCCGGCTGAGCCCTACAACATCCCGATTCCTGCTGGAGATCCGATATTTGATCCTGGCAACACGGGCACACAATTCATGGCTTTCAAGCGGTCGCTCTATGATGCGACGACAGGCACCTCCGTGGCCAATCCTCGAGAACAGATAAATCAGATTACTTCTTATCTTGACGGGTCGAATGTGTACGGCTCAGACGCAACCAGGGCAACGGCTTTGCGTACATTGAGTGGAGGTCGATTGAAGACCAGTGCAGGAGACCTACTCCCATTGAATACAATGGGGCTGGTTAACGATACAGGTGGTCCCGCCGATCCTTCTCAGTTCTATGTGGCAGGCGATGTCCGAGCCAATGAACAAGTGGGACTCACGGCCATCCACACGCTCTTCATGCGCGAGCACAATCGGCTTGCCGATGATCTTGCCGCTGCGAACCCGCTCTGGAACGATGAGCAGATTTATCAGCGTGCTCGCAAACTGGTAGGTGCCGAGATTCAAGCGATTACCTACCAGGAATTTCTGCCGGCCCTATTGGGATCGGTGGCGCCCAGTACGAATAGTGTCTATAATCCGGGGCTAGATGCTTCGATTATCAACGAATTCTCGACAGCCCTCTATCGGGTTGGCCATACGATGTTGCCAAAAGAACTGATGAGGATGCAGAATGATGGCAGCGAAGCCCCTGGCGGATCTATGTCTCTACGGGATGCCTTTTTCCTACCCCAGAATCTCTCTGCTAGCAACGAATTGGAATACCATCTCAAGGGTCTTGCGTCGGCAGTCCAGCAAGATGTGGACATGCACATGGTGGATGATGTGCGTAATTTCCTTTTTGGAATCCCCATTCCGGGAGGGTTTGATCTGGCGAGCCTGAACATTCAGCGCGGACGTGATCACGGATTGCCCGACTACAATTCAATGCGAGTTGCGTTTGGGCTGACTCCCAATCTGACATTCGCCGACATAAGCTCTGATCCAACTGTCCAGGCAGGCTTACAGTCTCTCTACGGCACGGTCGACAGTATCGACGCCTGGGTGGGAGCTCTGTCAGAAGATCATGTCGTGGGCTGCGAAGTAGGGGAACTAATAGCTGCCGGTCTCGTTGAGCAATTCACCCGCACGCGCGATGGAGATCGATTCTGGTACACTCGTGATGAAGACTTGGCCGGTGATCTCGCTTGGCTCTCTACTTTGAAGCTCTCAGACATAATTCGCCTCAACTCAGGTATTACGAACTTGCAGGATCATGTATTCTTCATGGCCGTTCCTGAGCCGAACAGTATGGCGTTGATCCTACTGGCTGCAGTAATTGCCCCTATCTCGGTACGGCGGCGTTAGAGATTCTTTTCTCTAGTGTCACTAGTTGGACCGATGGCACAAAAAAGTGCAGCAACCCTGAAGGCTGCTGCACTCATTTCGTTTGGAGCTATTCTTAGCTTTTTACTTGATAGCGTCAGCAGCTTCTCGCGCCTTGTCGGCAGCAGCATCAGCGGCGTCGGCGGCACCTTCAGCAGCATCTACGGTCGCATCTTTCACTGCATTACCAGCCGACTCGGCAGCATCCTTTACTTCGGCAGCAGCTTCGCCAGCCTTGTCAGCAGCCTTCTCGGTTGCGTCCTTGGCGGCATCCATGGCATCCTTTGCGGCTGCTTCTGTTTTCTCGGCAGCGTCCTTCGTGGCATCTATGGCGCTATTAGTAGCATCTTTTGCTTCGTCCGCCGCTTTCTGACGATCGGCTTTTTCGCATCCGACAACTGCTGAAAGACAAATCATCAAAGTTGCAACTAGAAATGAAAATCGCATGGCAAAACCCTTTTCTGAAAATGTTGAATCGACTCGCGTTGGTGCTTTCTGAGAAATCTTACTCGTTTGGCGATGTGACGCGAAAGAATTGCACACCTAGTATCTATCATAGCACCCTCAGAAATCTCGATACTAGGATTCCCCTCGAATTGGGGGTATTTCTTGCAAATCTAAGGCATCGGAGACGCAAAAAACCGGCAATTGTTGCATTCCCGATCTTTTCACTATTCCTAGCACCTTATTGAGCCTGCGTATCCGGATCTCTTGCTTCGGTGCTTGATCTAGCCCTTCTTGAGGGTGTTCCTGCCTATGATTTGCGTCCAAGACGAATCACGTTAGACGAGTACCATGCGATTGCGCGCTTGGGCAATCACTGTGGGGGGCAATCGCTCTTTGGCGAGGAAAGATCGCAAGCGACTAGACGATTCTCAATAGTGGCTCCCGCTCTTGCGGATATGGACAGTGGGCATTGCATCTTCTTGTAGTGCACCTCGAACAACTTTAGCCAGAAAGATGCAATGGTCACCCGAATTCAAATGCGAAACGGGCTCACACTCAAGATACCCCAGGCAATCCGCCAAGATAGGTACCGCCCGTGGGCAATGCTTCACATTGAGCCCTTCGAAGGCAGGTTCATCGGGCTCAAATCCTTTGCCGAAGTGCTTTAGCAATTCAAGGTTATTGTCGCCAACCATATTAAGTACAAACGGTTCGCCACGGCCCAACCATTCTTCCACATAGCGACCTAATTTTACGGCAACCGTGACCATAGGTGGTTCGAAGCCCGCTTGCATGACCCAACTGGTGAGCATTCCAGTGGCTCGCTCGCCACTGCCGGCGGTAAGAATGAAAAGACCACTGGGGACACGACCCAATACGGAGTCAAATTCAGGTTTATTCATTAAAGTTTCTTTATCGAATTCTTATTCAGGAGGGTAATTTAGCGGCGAACCGCACGACCTAATTGCTGTTCAACACGATCAACTTTGGAAGAGATTCTCCCGCTCTGTCCGCGTCGAAAATCGAATTTGGCAGAGCAAGTAACACGATTAGAGCTTTCAGCTACTTTTTCGATGCACTGCTTGAGCAAATCCAATACTTGGGGGAGTTCACCTTCGACAATGGTTCCCATCGAGTGGACTTCATAGGCAAGTCCACATTGATCGACCAGATCGACGCATTGGGCGACATACTGGCTGACACTCTCCCCAGAGCCCATCGGGACAATGCTCATTTCTAATAGGACCATACCGTGAAGCCTCCCCTCAACAACGAATTGCTAGCATATCAAGCATTGTACGACGAGAAATACTGATGTCGATTCCAACTTGCTAGCAGACCGGTACTGATTTGGTGATTTCGACGGCAATAATAGCGAAATCAGTCTTCGCGGCATTCACCTCATCGCATATTCTCCGCATCTCCTGTGAGAAGCTATTTTGCTGATTGCGCCAACCGAGATCACACGGCAGACTTTGATTCCAATGCTTTCGTTTCGACTCCTGACCGTGTTGATCATTATGTCGGAATCTTTCACGGCATATCATGCTGCGGCCCAGTCTGTTGGCAAGGGCAATCCTAGTTGGTCGCCGAATCGCCCGATCAAGATTGACAACTCCTATCGAGTCGCTGAATCCCCTTCCAAGGCTCGCAGAAATGAATTGGCTTCTGGCATCACTCCATCGCAATACGTCCTCTGCGAGCCATGCGATCCAGTCTACAGCGAAGTGATCTCGGACATAGACATGGCCCCTATGCAGACTTGCCAGCCTGGATATGTTTGTCCGCAGCCGATGTGCGTCAATCCAGGAGTCGGTGTCCCCATGGCGATGCCAATGCAAGGAATGCCTTGCCAAGTGGCCAATCCCAATGGATCTGGGGCATGGCATTGGGAACTCCTCCCAGGGGACGTAATCTGGCATTCCTATTGGGCCGGTGTGAAGGAATCCCGTATGTCGGGCTTCATCTTTGAAGAACTCCAAGACAATACGACGTACCTCGATCCTACCCTGGGAGGGCGGGCATCAATTGTGCGCTATGGTACGCGCTATCAAGGCCGACCTATTGGTTGGGAATTGCAGATTGAAGGTGCCGGCATGCCACGTATCAATCTCGATGTAGATTGGGATCTAGAATCTTCCGATTTTCGCTTTGGCGTTCCCCTCATTTACGGTGAAGAACGTGTGCAATGGAAGCTGAGTTATTATCACCTAAGTTCCCATTTGGGAGATGAGTATATCAAACGGACCGGTATCCCCGCCTCGGATCGGGTCAACTATGCACGCGACGAAATAGTGATAGGATTCTCCTTCTTCCCTCGTCCGGCGTGGCGGTGGTATGCGGAAGCGGGCTGGGCTTTTTATGCCGACGAAGGGGCTGATCCCTGGGAGTTCCAATTCGGCGTCGATTATGCTCAAGCCGGTCCGACCGGCGCAAGAGGCACCCCTTTCTTTGCCGTGAATGGGCACCTACGTCAGGAACTCGACTTCGGCGGCAGCGTAACCGGCCAGGCAGGCTGGCTCTGGCGCGGCTACTCCGGCCGGGTGCTCCGCACAGGCGTGCAGTACTTCAACGGCAAGAGCAGCCAATTCGCGTTCAATGGATCGCTGGAAATGTTTGAACAACAAATTGGCATGGGGCTTTGGTATGACTTCTAGTGGGGCTGGAAGCCTGCCTCACGTGATTGCCTAGGAACCGAGTGGTGAATCTCCTAGAATGGTACCATGCCGGGAAAACTATCTGAATATAAAACCTTCTGGAACGAATTTCGTCAGACGTTTCACACGACCGGTGCAGTGCTGCCCAGTGGTCGGCGTTTGAGCCGGGCGTTGGCCAGCCAGGTAGGTCGTGATGAGCGACCCCGACGGATACTCGAAGTTGGACCCGGCACGGGTGCAGTCACCTCGGAGATCGTTCGGCGCCTTGGGGCCGATGACCGGCTTGATTTGGTGGAACTCAATGAACGGTTTGTCGAAATCCTGCGAAGGCGATTGGCAGAAGAATCTGCGTGGCAAAGCGTAGCCACTCGAGTTCGCGTCTTGCAGCTTCCCGTCGAAGAATTGCCGCTCGATGAAAAGTACGAGTGCATTGTCTCGGGGTTGCCGTTGAATAATTTTGATTGCGACTTTGTGCGAAAGGTGCTCGAGCATTTCCATTGTCTGGCTGCAGAAGGTTGTACTCTGAGTTTCTTCGAGTATGTGGCTATTCGTAATTTGAAATCGTTGGTCAGTTCTCGGGACGAACGAAAGAGATTACACGGTATCGGGCAAATCCTGAAAGAAGAACTAACCGACTGGGAGTTTCAACGGCAAATGGTTGTGGCCAATGTGCCGCCGGCATGGGTTCATCATTTGCGATACGCCGCCCCCCTGCCTTGCTCTGATGAATACCCCATTGTTCAAACTGCCGTGTGTTAAGCCATGATTCGTCTGCTTACTATTGAATCCACATGTGATGAGACTGCAGCTGCCGTCGTCGACGACGAGCTCAACGTGCTTTCTTCAGTTGTCGCTTCACAGAGCCATTTGCACGATCGATATGGCGGAGTCGTTCCCGAGATCGCCTCGCGGGCACATGTCGAACGCATCATGCCAGTCATTGAGCAAGCAATGACCCAGGCGGGGATATCACTTGCTGATCTGGATGCCATTGCAGTTGCCAATCACCCAGGGCTTGCCGGCTCGCTCTTGGTGGGCCTGATCGCGGCGAAGACGCTCAGCTTTGCCCACAATATCCCTTTGATCGCTATCGACCATCTGCAGGCCCATATTTACGCGTGCCAAATCGACAGTGGTCGCAACGTGTTTCCTTGTGTGGGATTGATCGTCAGCGGCGGTCATTCGAACCTCTATCGCTGCGAAACCGCTCTCGATTTCACTCCGCTGGGGAGCACCATCGACGACGCCGCCGGAGAAGCCTTCGACAAAGTTGCCAGCATGTTGGGCCTTGGCTATCCAGGTGGTCCGGCAATCCAGAAGGCTGCCGAGCAAGGCGATCCACAGAAGTTTAAGCTCCCCCGACCATTGGTCGACAATCCTGAGCGGCTCGATTTCAGTTTCAGTGGCCTAAAGACAGCGGTCCGTTATGAGCTCTACGGTCCTGGTAAGATCAATCCGGGAGCCCGCGTAGACTTAAATCCGCAGCGCGTCGCCGACATGGCCGCTAGTTTTCAGGAAGCCGTGGTTGATTGCCTCATCGCCAAAGCGGATTTGGCCCTTGAGAAAACCCGTTACAATCGTCTGTGCGTCGGTGGTGGCGTGGCGGCCAATTCTCATTTCCGCAAACGGTTGGAAGCTGACGCAGCTCGTGTGGGCTATGAATTGTTCATCCCGCCGCTTAAGCTCTGCACTGACAACGCTGTGATGGGGGCGATTGCGATCGAGCGTTATCAGACTGGTTTGTTCGAAGACTTGTCACTTGATATATCTCCCGGGTTGGTGCGACACACAGTTGCCCGACTCTCTGAGTCGGGATGATTGAACATATACCCGACTCGGGCAGTCGGGCAACAAAAAAAGGTGCGACCTGCCTTGGCAAGCCGCACCTTCTGGGTCAATTCATTTGCGTAAAGAATTCAATAACCCTGTTGGGCTTTCTTCTGACACGACGGGCAGTAGGAAGGACTTACCACCGAAGTGTTGATCCCTTCACTACCCCGGAAGAACGAGGTCTGTTCAACACGCAGAGGCTTCACACCGCTCTGGTAAGTGGTCAGAGTTTTCTGCCATTCTTCGTCGGAGACTTTGCCGGTCTTTTTGCAGAGGACAACCGAACCCGTCTTGTCGATGATCGCGGCGAAAGGAAATTCCTTTGCCTTGAATGCATCGGCAACTTTCTTGCCATATTCCGTGGATACATCTACATGGCAGCGCTCGTAGGCATTGAGCAATTCTTCCTGCTCGCCTTCGGCTACCAATTGATCTTCGGAGGCTGCAGTGGCAGGATCGCTAGGATTGTCCAACACAATCAACAAGGGACGTGAATCCGCTTGAGATGCGGCCAAGGCCTTACCATAGTCAGACTGCCATTGGGCAGAATCACCGGAAACTCCAAATGACATCAGCGCGATCGCGGTCATTGCCAAAACTTCAACCATTTCAACTCCTTTCGAGGCGAATGCTAGTGTGTAGCTTCGCCACTAGAAAACAATCCGACCGGCTACGCACCGGGCGTGAATTTAATGGATATGCATGGATACTCAGAAACGACCAATTCCGTTTAGTGTGGCCTGTTACAAAGACCTAAGACGAATGTCATCCTGACAGGATGGTGAGTGAGATTACTCGTAGGTGGGGATTAATAAACACGCTCGTTGGCCAGCGGACAGACTAGCGTGTTTTTAACGTTCGCAGAATCTTAACCTTTAAGTGGCCAAATTCAACCACCAAAAAGCGACTACTTCAGAAAAGAAAGCTGCAATACCCCCTGGAATGGGGGAAATGTTTCCCGTAAACCCTTTACCAGCAAGTACTTGCGAGATCAGAGGTTCTCAAAAGGAATGTACTACTCAGCCACTAAAGTTACAGGGATATCCAGCTGCTGGCCGTCTCTGAGAATTGTTAGCTGGACCACATCGCCAGGCTTGTATTCAAAAATCTTGTCCAAAAAGCGCGCCGCAGTACGGATGGATTCTCCATCGACGGCCAGTATTCGGTCAGCATGGCTACGATCGATCGTTTCCGTCTCGTACACAATCGGACCCTGCTGACGTCTCCGGACCACTCTGCGAAATCCTTGAATCCCAGCCCGATCTGCAGGACCATTTGGTGCTAGTCTGGCAACGACTAGACTCGACCCGGTTTCCATGACGTGTGTAATACCAATGCTCGCACGGATGACTTGCCCATGCTCAATTAACTCAGGAACGATCATCTGGATCCGGTCGATGGGGATAGCAAAACCTACGCCTGCGTTTTGCCCTGTCCTGGTGGCAATTGCGACACACATGCCGATCATCTCACCGTTGGTATTCAATAGCGGACCACCCGAGTTGCCGGGGTTCATTGCCGCGTCAGTTTGAATCAAAGCATGCATGATTCGACCCGGCACGCGACTGGGCAAATCGCGATTGAGACTGGAAATGATCCCCGTCGTGAGAGTGCTTTCCCAACCGAAAGGATTGCCGAGGACATATACACGCTGACCCACTCGCAACTTATCCGACGTGCCCATCACGAGTGGAGTCAGTTCGGCCTGAGGCGCCTCAAGTTTAAGCACGGCAATGTCGTGCTCTTTATCTTCTCCGATTAATATCGCAGGATAGGTCTTGTTCGAAGCCAGGGTCACTTCGATCTGGTTGGCCCCATCGACCACATGATAATTGGTGAGGATGTGCCCTTGTCGATCGATGATGGCACCCGAACCTGAGCCCTCTGATTCGCGCTGCATCAGGAAATGATCTATTTGGACACTGCGCGTGTCAATATTTACGACGCTCGGGTTGGCGTGCTCGTACACATAGATATTGGTCTGCTCCTCCGGAGTCATAGAGTTTTTAACACCTGGGCGAACAGCCCAATTCGCTTCGGGTGCCACCTCGGCCGCTACATTTGGTTGCACAGCGTACACTGTTCCAGCAGGATGCGTGAGTTTGGCCAGCCATTCCGAAGAGGTCGAACCCGCAGCTAACCCCAGTAGTCCCATCAAGCATCCAAAGGCTAAATATCGTTTCATGGTTCAAGACTCCGCATGTCCTACGAGCAATAGACTATCATGGGCGCCACAGATGGTGACCCAATTGAGGTTGCTACCTGGCGCACCATATCTCTCTACGATCCTGGCGAATCAGAGGTTCAATTGCAAGGTTGTTTGGCAAGGCAATAACCGTGGCTACTTTGACAGGATTCTAGCCAAGGAGAATGCACGGGCAAGAGGAGAGAGAACTCTCTTCACCAGTATCCGGCACGATGATACGCTGTGTTGGACTCGCGATCAAAGTAATAGTCCGCCCCGGCCAGGAGAACTGCAAAGTCCATTTCCTCGGTGTTTGGCATAGCTGGCATCGCATTCAGCAGATGATGCGATCTCGGATATTGTCGAGAAATTGAGACACAAGAATCGCTGTCACTTCACAGGCAGCAATAGAAAAAAATGACTTTGCAGTCGTCCTGTCCGCCCCGGCCCAATTACTTTTCACGGGACTATGCAGTTCGATAGCATTCTCAAGAACTGGCCATCCCGATTCATCGCACGAACGGAAACACCCTAGGGATCAGTGTTAGCGCCGTCACGGTCAGCAATAACGCCAGCGGCCAGCCGGCACGCCAATAATCCCGCGGATGATATCCACCGGGACCCATGACCATCAGGTTGGTCTGGTAGCCGATGGGGGTGACGAAACTCAAACTCGCCGCCAATGTGACCGCCACGATAAACGGCCTGGGGTCGTAGCCGCCAACGATGGCTAGATTCACGGCGACGGGGATCATCGTGGTGGCGACCGCTACGTTGGTGATCGACTCGGTGAATAATTGCGACAGAATGTAGATGAGGGCCAGCAGGAAATACGGTTCCCAGGTGGCACTGATCCCTAACGATGAAGTCCCCTCCACCAGCGTATGCGCTAACCAACGGGCAGCTCCGCTTTGGTCCAAGGCCTCTCCTAAAGCTAGGGCGGCTCCGATAGTTAGCAATACTTGCAGATCTATTGCTGAGCGGGCCTCGGAGGTGGTCATACACCGAGTGACGATCATCATCAGCACAACCGTGATCGCCGCGATAGCTTTGATGTCTTTGTTCGTAAAATTCCCCCACGGCACCAGGTCGGGCAGAAGGCTGCTTAGGGTGAACCATGCGATGAGGCCAACAAACAAGAGTGTCGCCAGCAAGGCGCGATCATGCCGCCGAGCGGTGGTCGCCCCCACACTACTTACCAGATAGAAATCGCGGCTATGCCGATGGGCACCGACAAATTCGTTCCGAGTCTGTAGGAGCAGCGTGTCCCCCGGTTCCAAACGAATATTCCCCACCTTGTTCGTAAGTCGCTCACCATTTCGGTGTACGGCCACTACCGCTGCGTTATAGAGCTTGCGGAAATCCGCATCGCGGATCGTCAGGCCGATCAATGGTGAAGTGGATGAAAGCACGGCCTCGCTCAGTTGCCGATGGGTTCGATCGGCAGGTCTCGCCTCAAACGAAGTATCGGCCGCTGGCACCAGTCCCGGTATACGCTCAAGATCGGCAATCGTTGTGACTACCCCCGTAAAAACCAAATGATCTTCGGAATTTATTTTGTCATGGGGACTCACAGGGGTGATTGTCTCTCCACCTCGATCAATCTCGATGAGGAACAACCCAGGGAGGTTTCGCAGACCAGCATCCTGGACGCTCTTGCCGATGAGGGGACACTTTGCCTCAACGACCATTTCAACAAGGTATTCCCGATGCTTTTCGCCAAATTGTTCTAGCAATTCGGAACGGTTTGGTAATCGTCGTGGAATCACCAGCAGCATATAAGCCACGGCCATCAATGCCAGGGGAACGCCAACCGCGGTGATCTCAAAAAAAGTAAGCTCACCGATTCGCTCGGTGATTTGATCGGGATAGCCTCCTTTTCTCATCATGGCAGCCAGCGTGCCGTTGATGACCAAAGTCGTGCTCGTGCCGATGAGCGTGCAAACTCCACCTGCTATGGTTAAGTAACTCAAGGGTATGAGCAGTCGAGATGGGGAGATATTGCGACTGCGGCACCAATCGACGACCACCGGAGCCAGCATTGCCACTAGTGGCGTGTTGAGTATGAATGCCGAAGAAGGAACGACAGCTGCCGCCAAGCGGAACAAGGCACTCCGCTCCGTCGTAGCACTGCCCAACAAGCGATTGCCGATCCAGTCCAACGCTCCCGTTGATCGCAGTCCTGCCGAGGCAGCAAACAAAGCGGCGATCATGACAACAGCTTTGTTGGAAAATCCGGCAAGCGCTCGATCTGGAGTAAGAACCCCCGTCATTGTCAGGACGACCAAACCTGCCAGGAATAGCAAGTCGATAGGGACGACCCGTTTGCGCTGCATAGCGAGAAAAATCGCCACGGTTGTGAAGATGGCGATCTTTCCATCCAAAGAAAGGCTGGGAGCCTGAGCTACGATTATCGGCCACTGCATTATGCGAGATTCCAATTCCTGCTACTCAAGTGATCGTGTCCGGTCTTGAATCGAAGTAGGTAGGGACCGTTGACAGACGGTGGTTGCAAAGTCGAACCACACGTTCTGGCGAGCGAAGCTAAGTTGTTCTCTTGGCATAAAAGTGTCCAGCATGTTCTCTGTCTTGAGCAGACTTCACCGATCTAAGATCCCAGTCATTAGCCATAGTTCACCAGAAACCGAAAATTTCCCCTCCTGAAGCAGGGGGTTGTCTACCGCTCGGCCAGCCAAACGCCGCAATTATGGGGGCTCTCCGCCCCGAGCTACATCCCAAATTTGCCGATTGTAGCGATTCTTCGCTGGAAAACTCGCCTTCTTCTTCAATTCGAGCTGGTCACAGGGGCAAATATCTCCGCCTATTCTCCCCAGTTTCTTGTGGCAGATTGAATTCAGTCAGCTTAAACTAATAGTAGCTGGAGATTTAAGGCAGGTCTGCGCAACTTGGTCGGGAGGAGTTTCCCTACTTGGCGTGGAATGCTCTTTCGGAACAGATCCAGGCACATTCGCCGAAGTTACAGAACGGGAGCGCTTCAATGCGTAAGTATCCATTTATTGCAACTTGTTTGTCGATTCTGACGTCCTCCGTGATTGGTTCGACATGTCTCACGGCCACCGCTGCCGATTCGTCAAGAATGATCACCTACGAGCATGAGGGCCAAACGGCTTATGCCGTGAGCCTCATGGCTGACATGCCCGAGAAGGAAGTTTCTCAATCGGCAGTCGTGATCCTGTTTGATACGTCCGCCAGCCAACAAGGAGAGTATCGAGAAGCAGCGCTCGCGGCGCTGGATACACTGCTCTCAGGATTGCGGTCTACCGATCAAGTCGAACTCATGGGAGTTGATCTGGAAGTCAATCAGCTGACAAAAAACTTTGTTGCTCCCAAGAGCGCGGAAATGCAAGCTGCTGTCGATCTGCTTCGCAAGCAAGTCCCACTAGGTTCGACCGATATGGCAACGGCGCTCAGCAGCGCAGTTGAGCAACTAAAAACGACAGACGGCGTCCAACGCTCGATCGTTTATATTGGCGATGGTATCAGCACCGCCAATCTGCTCGACACGCCGACGCTGACAAAAACGGTTGACCAGTTGCGTTCTGCCCAAGCGAGTGTTTCTAGCTTTGCTGTTGGTCCTCGCTTTGATACTCAACTCTTGGCAGTCCTTGCCAACCAAAGTGGCGGCAACATCACGATTCAACAAAGCGAAGGGGACAATTTGCGGAACGCGCAATTGGCAGGCAAAGACCTGGTTGCAGCAGTTAATGGCAAGGTGATGTGGCCGACTGCTGCTCAGCTACCCCCGACAATGGGACAAAGCTATCCGTCCGCCATGCCTCCTCTAAGATCAGATCGCGACACGATCTTGGTGGGTACCACATCAGACAAGCTGCCGGCTTCGCTCGATTTCCAAGTTTCTACTGACAAGGAATCATTTTCTTGGAAGGCGACTCCTGAAGCGTCTTCCGAAGACAATGCGTTCTTGGTCGAAGTTGTCGAGATTGCCAAGCCTGATCAAGGCTTGTCTCTGCCTACGGTCGGTTCGGCAGGGCTTCGCGAAGTTGCCCGCTTGATTGGTGCTAGGCTCGACAGTTTTTCAAAAATTGCTGAGCGGGCGGCTGCTACGGGAGACCGTAAGTCGGCCAGCCGAATTGCCGAAGCAGTCCTACGGAGCGACCCGGGGAACGTGAAAGCTCGAACCGTGCAAAACTTTGTCGAGAGCGATGAGTTCGGCGAGTTTCCAGTCGAGGGTGAAGTTGTCTTCCCCGCGGAGGGAGAAGTCATCGTTTCCGAAGATAGCGGACTTCCTGTTGAAGGTGAAATTGTCACCTATCCAGGAGAATATGTCGACGAATCGGGCGTGCCTGTTTCGGGAGACATCAGTCTTGTGCAGCCATCTGAAGATCTTCTCGGTCCCATGTCCCGCGATGGCGAGTTTCTCGACCAAGTGGAACAAGAACGTCGCGTTTATGCCGAGATGCTCAGCAAGGAAATTCAGAACACCATCATCAACGCAAGAAGTCGCATGTCCTCAGATCCCCAGCGGACCATCCAAGACCTGAAATTGGCCTTGGAAAGCGTGCAGCGGGCTGTCGATCTGTCGCCTGAGAAACGGGCTGAACTGGTGGGCAAGTTGCAGTCGGCACTCAAAGAAGCGCGCCACCAAGCCTTCTTAAAAGATGAAATCGATCGAGAACGCGAAGAATCGCTTGCCGCAGCTCGTGAAAGCAGACTACTCCTTGATCGGCTAGAGCAACGCATCGAACGTCAAAAGCAGCTTATGGAACGTTTCAATGCACTCATTGACGAACATCGCTACCTGGAAGCCAAAGAAGTGGCACAGGTCGTCGAGGAGATTGATCCCAACGGCGTTACGCCGAGGGTTGCAAGTCTCTATGCAAGTTTCAAACGTCACCACTATTTGCAAAGTGTCGCCAGAGCCGCACGTTGGCAGGGATTCTTTGACACCATGTATCAGAATGAGCTTTCCGACATTCCCTTCCCAGACGATCCTCCAATCGTCTATCCGGATGCTGAAGAGTGGGAGGCCCTTACGGCACGTCGCAAGAAATGGGCAACTGCGGATCTGAGCGCGCGGAGCAAAGCTGAAGAAAAGATCGAGGCAGCATTGCGAGACACGCTCAAGGCTCCCTTGCAGTATGAAGATCAGCCACTCAATGAAGTGATCAACACCTTGCAGGAAGAGTACGACATTCCCATTATCTTCGACAATTCGGCATTGGATGAAGTTGCCATTAGCCCTGATACGGAAATCACGATCAACTTACGCAATATCTCGCTGCGGTCTGCTTTGAATCTGATCTTGCGTCAACCTGGACTCGAGGACCTCACCTATACGATCGACGAAGAAGTTCTGCTGATTACGACTGAAGAAAAGGCCAATGCGGCCCTCAAAGTGAAGGTCTATCCCGTGGCCGACTTGGTTCTCCCGATCCAGAACTTGGGGCTCACTGGCGGCATGGGAGGTGCAAGCGGCGGCGGCATGATGGGTGGCGGCATGGGTGGCGGCATGGGTGGCGGCATGGGTGGCGGCATGGGTGGCGGCATGGGCGGCGGCATGGGCGGCGGCGGCATGGGTGGCGGCGGTGGCGGCATGTTCAACGTCGGAGATGATCTGGCTACCGCAACTGAACAGGAAGCACCAACTACCGAAGTTCCTACTTCCCCTCAAAGCGATGCTAGTTCCAGCACGCTAGAAAAGGACTCTCCAACAAATTGGAAGCAACGTTTTGCAGACGAGCAGATCGATGCAGCCGAAGTCCGCCAAATAGCGCGTGACTTGATGAAGCAGGGGCAGGCTGCCCAGGCGATCGACATGATCCAGGCTGCAATACAGAATGGCCAATCTCAGCCGTGGATGTATGAAACGCTTGGAATCGCCATGGAGTTGGAAGGTCGACCCAAGAGCGATATCGAACGGGCCGTGATGTCGGCCTGTGATTTCAGTACCTCCCCAGAGCAACTATTGTTGATCGCTCAGTATCTGTCACATATCAACTTAGACTCGCGGGCGCTGGAGGTCTATCGACAGGTCGCAAAGTTGCCAGGGCTTCATCCCGAAGCGTTTGCCCTTGGCTTGCGCACCGCACAACGTCTGGAAGACCAATCTGGCATCCGCTGGGCAACGGTGGGAATCTTGGAGAATTCTTGGCCCAGCGATCAGCAAGTTGTCTACGACACGGCCCACCGAGTAGCTAAAGCAACTCTCGAAGCGATGGAGAAAAATGAAGACCCTCTTGCTGCCGAGTATCGCAGTCAGCTTGAGAGGGCGTTGTCACGTGATGTTGTTATTCATGTTACGTGGTCGGGAGATGCAGACGTCGATTTGATTGTCGAAGAACCGGGGGGTACCGTGTGCTCCCTGCAGCAACCCCGCACTCCTGGAGGAGGCGTATGCAGCGGCGATCTAGCTGCCGAGGGTGAAACCCCTGAAAAGGCCACCTCCTTTACAGAGACCTACACCTGTGCCCAGGCATTCCCAGGCACCTATCGCGCTCGTTTGCGAAAAATCTATGGCGATGTAGTTGCCGACAAAGTGATTGTGGATATCTACAAACACTACGGCACGGATCGTCAGGTCCATGAACGGCAACATATTGAGGTTCAAGATGGCAGCGATTCGATGGCAGTGTTCGAACTCGAAGATGGTCGTCGTCTTGAATCACTCGAGGATCAACAATTGGAACTGGCCGTAGGTCGACAGCAGGCGTTAAGCCAACAAGTATTGGCTCAGCAATTGGGTGGTTTTTCAGACCCTCGGCTTGCTCCCATCCGAGGTGGAGGTCGTGATAACAATTTGGCGCGGCGACTTGCCTTGGCTGGCCAGATCGGTGCTGTCGGTTTCCAGCCGATTATCCAAACGTTGCCTGATGGTGTGCAGATGACTGCGACGGCAGTGATTTCTGCCGACCGACGCTATGTGCGCGTTTCTGCTGCTCCTTCGTTTACGGGTATCGGCAACGTCCAGACTTTTAGCTTTGCATCTCAAGTGCAAGGTGGCGGCGGTGGTGGCGGCGGCATCGGCGGTGGTGGCGGCGGCGGGATTTAGTTTCCCTCCTCCACTACTCACTTAGGTGGGACGCTTGCTGTTGGCTAAGCTGGGCGATACCTCGCTCTGCTAGGTCAATCATCGCATAGAGTTGAACCTTGTCGAAGGTCGCTTCTTCGCCCGATCCTTGGACTTCGACAAATCGGCCACTTCCAGTCATCACGACGTTCATATCCACATCGGCCCGAACGTCTTCGCTGTAGTCGAGGTCCAGCAAGGGTTCGCCGTCGACGATGCCAACACTTACCGCAGCAATGCTATCTGTAAACGGCAAGTCACCTGAATGGAACTCTGGGAGCGAGGCGATTGCTTCTGCCAGCGCAACGTAGCCTCCCGTGATGCTGGCAGTGCGAGTTCCTCCATCGGCCTCTAGCACATCGCAATCCACGGTGATAGTGCGTTCACCCAATGCCTTTAAATTGACTACTCCGCGCAAACTCCGGCCAATCAATCGCTGAATCTCGGAAGAACGACCATCGACTTTCCCGCCCCGATCTCGCTGTTTGCGGGGAGATGTGCTGCCAGGCAACATGTTGTACTCGGCAGTCACCCATCCTTTACCACGTCCTGCAAGCCACGGAGGCACTGCATCCTCGATGCTTGCCGTGCAGAGTATTGTGGTGCGTCCTGCGCTCACTAACACCTTGCCGGCAGCTGCACCCGGTACATTGCTGTCGAGTCGAAATGGCCGCAGGCTGTCAACGGAACGATTTTCGGAGCGATCTGGCATTGAGTTTTCTTTCTTTGGTTCTGTGTTTTCGGAAATCGTGGCGGGCAATTTCCAGCCACTACTCAATGCTGCGCGGCAAGCAGCCAGGCCAAGATTCCCTTTTGCACATGCATGCGATTGCCTGCCTGTTCGACGATAACGCTGTTGGGGCTGTCCATCACTTCATCGGTAACTTCTTCTCCACGCCGAGCAGGCAAACAGTGCATGAAAAGGGCCTCGTTGGGAGCAGCAGACATCAGCTTGCCATTCACCTGGTAGGGGCCGAAATCTTTGCGTCGTTGTTGTTGCTCTTTCTCCTGGCCCATGCTCGCCCAGACGTCGGTGTAGACAGCCGAAGCACCGCGTACTGCTTCCGTGGGATCATTAGTAAGGGTGAGGTTCATGCCGGGACATTCCTTGTTCAGATCGGCGAGAAAGTCCTCTTTAAATTCATAGCCAGGTGGTGTCGCTACAGCAAAGTGGACTCCCAGTTTTCCACAGGCGAGTGCCAAGCTGCGAGCCACATTGTTGGCATCACCAACCCAAGCAAGCTTCGCCTGCTCAAGCGATTTCACATGGCAATCAATCGTGTACAAATCCGCCAAGGCCTGGCAAGGATGGGAAGAATCGGTAAGTCCATTGATGACGCTGCACGAAGCGTATTTGGCCACTTCCACGACACTGCTGTGCTGTTTGCATCGCATCACCAACACATCGATATACTCGCTCAGTACCCGACTGAAGTCGTCAACGCGCTCCCGCTTGCCGAAACCAACGTCGTCCCCGAGCATCATCGAAGAGCCACCCATATGGGCCATGCCAGCTTCGAAGCTTACCCGAGTGCGCAATGAAGGTTTCTCAAACATAAGGGCCATCACACGACCCGGCAGGATGGGTTCGCGAATGCCTTTTTGAAGTTTGGCTTTGAGATCTGCCGTCAGGGCGAAAATCCGTTGGATTTCTTCGGTGGTCACATCACGAAGGGTTACCAGGTGTCGCATGGAGAGTGTTCATTTCTATTTCGAAGTAGTAAAAATTCGTGGAAGCGTCGCAAACTAAGGAGTATGCTCACGCAGTACATTGGCAAGAATCTCGCAGCCGCTTTCCATTAGTTCATCGCTGAGTGTCATTGCTGGCAGCAAGCGGATGACGTTGCCTTGAGTGCAATTGATGAGTAATCCTCGGTCCAGGCATTGTTGCACGATGGGTGCTCCAGGTGCGCTGAGTTCCAGCCCGATCATCAGGCCGCAGATTCGCAGTTCGTTGACATAGGGAAGTTCGTCCACCAACGGAGCGAGTTGAGTGCGAAAGCCCTCACCCAGTTCATTCGCCCGCGCGAGGAGTCCTTGTTCTTCGATCATCTCAATCGTGGCAATGCCGGCCCGTGCCGCGATGGGGTTGCCCCCGAACGTCGCGGCATGCATTCCTGGACGCAGGCTTTCGGCGATCTCTTTCTTGGCCAGCATCGCCCCCCCCGCGATTCCACCGCAGAGACTCTTGGCTAGGGTCATGATGTCGGGCTCCACGCCAAAATGCTGGTAGGCAAACCACTCACCCGTCCGACCGCAACCGGCTTGAACCTCGTCGAAGATCAGCAGCAAGCCACGCGCATCGGCCAACTTTCGAAGTCCCGACAAGAATCCTTCGGGTGGGATACGAATTCCCCCTTCGCCTTGGATCGGCTCGACCAGAATCGCCGCCGTCTCGTCATCGATCTTGGCGGCTACGGCATCGAGATCGCCGAACGGTGCATAGACAAATCCCGGCAGCAGCGGGCCGATCCCTTCGTGATACTTGGGTTGGGCGGTGGCGGTCACGGAAGCATAAGTGCGGCCGTGAAAGCTCCCCTCGAAGGAGATGATCTTGTACTTAGATGGAGCGCTATGGAGCCGGGCCAATTTGATTGCCGCTTCGTTGGCCTCGGTTCCTGAATTGCAGAAGAATGCCTGTCCGCCAAAGCTGCGATCGCTAAGCAGCTTGGCCCACTGGCCTTGGGCTTCCATGTACCAGGAATTCGGCACATGGATTAGTCGGGCTGCTTGCTCTTGAACTGCTTTCACAACCGGTGCAGGACAATGCCCCAATAAGTTGCATCCCCACCCGGGGAAAAAATCAAGATAGCGAGTACCCTGGTCATCCCACACATGCGAGCCTTCGCCACGAACGAGCGATAGCGGGTATCGCCCGTAGTTCGGGATCACGTACTCATCAAATAGCTGTAACGTTTCAGGCGAAATGTGGGTTTGCTCGGCAGTGGACACGATTTTTCCTTGGGCTCGGTTGTCAGGCTTGTGCCCTATAGAGGAAGCTGGGGTCAAACAGGTTCGGCAATGATTTCTGTGCCGACGCCTCGATTCGTATAGATTTCTAAGAGCAACGAGTGGCGGAGTCGACCATCAATGATGTGAATCTTGCCTACCCCTTTACTGAGGGTTTCGAGGCATGCTTGCACTTTGGGGATCATCCCCGACTCAATCCGTCCCTCGGCAATCAGTTCTTGTGCCTCAGCTGCTGAGAGTGAGTGAATCAGAGAATCGGGATCTTCTTTGTCCCTGCGAACTCCGTTCACATCGCTCAAGAATACTAATTTCTCTGCGCCGACGGCCTGAGCCACGGCGGTGGCAGCGGTGTCGGCATTCACGTTGAGTCGATCCCCAGTGGAGGTTTCACACATCGACGGAATCACCGGCACCTGCCCGGCATAGGTGAGGTTGTCGAGTGTTTCGCGGTCAACCTGAGTCACATGGCCGACGAAGCCTAAGTCGATAGGTTTTCCATCCGGGTCCTCAAGTTCAAGTTTTTCTCCAAAGAGCACGTTGTTGTTCTGACCGGAAAAGTTTAGTGGCATCGCACGGCCACCGAACTCCTCGATACTCTCCGCGAGCGATTCGTTGATTTCACCTGCCAGCACACGTTCCACAATCGCCAAGGTCGCCTCGTCCGTATAGCGTCGGCCGTGAATGAAACGCGGCTCGATCTTGGCTTCGGCCATCGCCCGGCTAATGGCGGCCCCGCCGCCGTGTACCACGATCGGCTTCATCCCCACAGTTTCCATGAACACGATATCGACCAACAAGTGACGCAGCGCATCGGGATCTTCCATCACACTTCCGCCGAGTTTGATGACAGTGATCTTGTCACGAAACTGACGGATCCATCCCATCGCTTCGATCAGGACGTCGGCTTTTTGGATCGCATCTTGCAAGACTATTTTCCTTGGGTGAATTCGTTTCGAAGGGGGGGCAGTGGCAACTGGTTTCACGGGACTCTCTATTGGCAGTCAAATGGCGATGCAACTTCATTGGGGCGGAATCTTGCATTTTAGCGCGGGAAATCGAGGGACGAAAGACCCGATGGCCCGTCCGCCCGGCAGATTTAGTCCGACCCTGGCAACTGGGACACTTTCATGGCAAGATAGCGACGGGGCAGGCTTACAAGCGGTTAGGGCCACCAGAGCGGTCCTAGGTTCTGTCTTTTTCGCACTCTAAAAACAGAAGATATCCCAGGTCTCAACTCCATTTCTCCAGCCTTGCTATGCAAAATAATCCCTCCGAATCTACTTCTTTAGCAATCGTTCTAGCAGCGGGTAAAGGGACCCGGATGAAATCTGAACTCCCCAAGGTGCTGGTCCCCGTGGCAGGTCGGCCAATGATTCGCTACGTGATCGATGCCCTCAACGGGGCCGGGATTGACCGGATTCTCGTCGTTGTCGGATATCGGTCTGATTTGGTGCGAGCCGAACTGGCTTCAGAGCCGAACGTCGAGTTTGTCGAGCAAAAAGAGCAGCTGGGCACCGGCCACGCCGTGATGATGTGTCGCGACCAGCTTGCCCAGCACCGGGGGCCCGTCCTGATTGTGGCGGGGGATTCTCCGCTCTTGCAGGTCGATTCTGTGCGAAAGCTTCTGGAGAACTTTTCAGCCTCAGAGTGTGACTGTGTGATAGGAACTGTGGATAAAGAGGATCCCCACGGTTACGGCAGAATCGTCCGTGATGATTCAGGTAGGTTTATGGGAATCGTCGAGGAAAAGGACGCCACCTCTGACCAACAAGGAATTCGAGAGGTGAATGTCAGCACTTACGTATTCGATTCGCACCAACTAGTTGCAGCGCTGGAACAACTGACCGACAAGAATGCTCAAGGGGAATACTATATCACCGATTGCCCGGCAGCCATGCTGGCTGTCGGCAAGAATGTCGCTGCAGAGAAAGTACTACAACCCTGTGAGTCGATGAGCATTAACAACACGGATGAGTTGGCGCTAGTCGAGGCAGAACTTCAACGCATGGCCCCTGTAAAATAGGCATACTACGATGACTGATCTCAAGATTTTCAGCGGCAATGCCAACCTTAAGCTTAGTAAGGCCATCGCCGACTATTTGGGAGTCGGGCTCGGGAAAATCGCCTTGGGAGCGTTCCCAGACGGGGAAACTTCATGCAAGATCGAAGAAGATATTCGCGGTCGCGATGTCTACCTCATCCAGCCGACTTGCCCTCCTGCTAATGAAACACTCATGCAACTTTTGGTAATGATCGACAGTTGCAAACGTGCCAGTGCTGAACGTGTGACCACCGTAATTCCCTACTTTGGATACGCCCGACAGGATCGCAAAGACGAAGGTCGGGTACCAATTACGGCCAAACTGGTGGCAAATATCATCACTCGTGCAGGCGCGGATCGGGTACTCGCGATGGATTTGCATGCGGCTCAAATCCAAGGTTTCTTTGATGTTCCTGTCGATCACCTATACGCTGCCCCAGTGCTAAATGAGCATTTCTTGAAAATGAACATCCCCAGCGAGGACTTGGTAATCGCCAGCCCTGACGAGGGGAGCATCAAACGGGCACTCGGCCATGCCAAGCGGCTCGGCGGGGCAGTGGCCATTGTCGACAAGCGTCGCACCAGTGCCGAGAATACGACCCAGGAAAACGTGATCGGCGGTCCTGTCGACGGCAAGATTGTGCTGATGTTCGATGACATGATCAGCACCGCAGGTTCCATCTGCGGTGCAGCCAAGGTTCTACGGCAGCGTGGGGCACGTGAAATTCACGTTGCTTGCACCCACGCCGTGCTTTGCGGGCCAGCCGTAGAGCGACTGACTGCCGCAAATCTGAATAGCATCGTGTGCACGGATT
This sequence comes from Bythopirellula goksoeyrii, assembly GCF_008065115.1. Lineage (NCBI taxonomy): Bacteria > Pseudomonadati > Planctomycetota > Planctomycetia > Pirellulales > Lacipirellulaceae > Bythopirellula > Bythopirellula goksoeyrii. Next base: position 1,861,912 of record NZ_CP042913.1, read on the forward strand.
CGATCCCATTAACCCCTGACCAATTGCTGCCCCAAACCAAAGTGCTCAGCATTGCCCCCCTGCTAGGTGAGGCCATCAAGCGAATCCACCGCAACGAGTCGATTAGCCGGTTGTTTCACTAGGAATACAGCAGACTACTTTTCATAGCCGTGGCCGGGAGGCCATGGTCCCACCTCCGCCAATCTCGTGCCTTCCTCCTCCAGTCATCGAAGAGTCAAAAATAGCCCAAACTCCGGCATTTCATGGGGTTGAAATTCTCCCCAAATAGCGGACAATCGAAGGTTTGCATTAGCTCGGTGGCTTGTGCCTAGGTGGATACCTAAGAGGTCGAGATGTCGGAAGTCTTAGAAGTAAAGAAGCGTGATTTGGTTGGGAAGCTCAACAACGGCCGATTGCGCCGGTCGGGGAAACTCCCTTCGGTGTTGTACGGCCATGGCAAAGAATGTTTGAGTTTAGAAATCTCAGCCGATGCTTTGAACGCCTCACTCCGTCATGGCGCCAAATTGGTTGAACTCAAAGGGGCTGCCAAGGGCCAGGCACTCTTGCAAGATATTCAGTGGGACACTTTTCAGCAGCACGTGTTGCATGTCGACTTGTTGCGAGTTGAAGCCCAAGATCGAGTTACGATCGACGTTGAGTTGCTGCTCCGAGGCGAAGCGCCAGGTGAGCATGAGGGGGGTATCGTCGACCAGTTGATTCACTCGGTGGAACTTGAGACAGATCCGGGTCATATTCCCGAAAACTTGCATTTGAACATCAATCACCTCCATCTTGGTGAAGAACTCAAAGTATCTGACATTGAAGACTTGCCCGCTGGAGCCGTCGTCCTGGGTGAACCAGACATGATCCTTGTGCAATGTGTTGAACCCACAATCCAGCCTGAAGAAGAGGAAATGGGTGCAGCAGGTACCGAACCTGAGGTCATCGGTGAGCGGAAGGACGAAGAGGAGGAAGACAAGTCAGAGGAATAGAATATCATTTTGCCTCGGGATTGATTTGCGGGATCACAGCGAATCAACAGGCAAGTGCTATTCAGGAGGCGACTGGGAACGATGAAACTAGTCGCAGGCCTGGGAAATCCAGGTAAGAAATACGAAGCAACAAGACACAACATAGGTTTTGAAGTTGTCCAGTCGCTTGCTCGCGAATTTGCTAGTTCGACAGGACGCTTGAAGTTTGAAGGGCATCTCCAAGAATGCCTTGTAGGTACTGAGAAATTACTGCTGCTGATGCCGCAAACATTCATGAATTTGAGTGGGCGGAGTATTCAGCAAACCATGGATTTCTACAAAATCAGCACGGATGACCTGCTAGTCGTTTGTGACGATTTTCACCTTCCTTTAGGGACTCTGCGGCTTCGGCCTGCAGGCTCTGATGGAGGGCAAAAGGGATTGGCTGATACGATTCGACAATTGAAGACCGATCAAATTGCTCGGTTGAGATTAGGAATCGGGCCGGTTCCTGAGGAGTGGAATCCAGCCGATTTTGTGCTTGGGAAGTTTACTTCCCAAGAATGCAAGGAAGTGCGAAATCAAGTCACTCGAGCCCATCAGGCCGTGCAGACTTGGGCAGAGCAGGGAATAACTCTGGCAATGAGCCAGTTTAACGGTGGTCCGCCTGAAGCAGGCTGACATCAAAAATTAGAATATCCTCACGGGTGCCAAACGAGTCACATCAATTAGCGGAGTCGAGTTTTGGAAGAGAATACTGGCGTTTACGAAGGTTTGTTTATCCTGGATGCGAATGCATTCGCGAAAGACCATGATGGTTTGGAACGCGAAGTGAATGGGCTGATCGAATCGGCCGGAGGCCAAATCGAGGTGAGCCGACTGTGGGAGGAGCGACGCTTGGCATATCCCGTGAAAGGTCATCGTAAAGGTGCCTACTGGATCACCTACTTTCGTCTGCCAACTTCAAAGCTTACGGGTCTGACACACGACTGCGAAATTCAGGATAATATCCTGCGACAACTGTTTATCCGCTTGCCGGGAGCACTCGTTGAGCCAATTCTAGAGCATGCTCGAAGTGGCGGAGTCGTCCGAGCGGTACCAGTAAGCGAGAGTTCGGATGACTCAAGAGATGAAGATACTGAGGATTCTGAAGAAGTTGTCGAAGAAGTAGGCGTATAGCATCTTTCGTAGTTGGCTCCCACATCGCCTGCATCCATCGAATTTGTATCTGACGGAAGGAAAGTTGCCATGGCCAGTTTCAATCGAGTGGTTCTGCTCGGCAATTTAACACGTGATATCGAATTGCGTTACGTTGGCAGCGGCATGGCTGTGACGGACATCGGTTTGGCTGTCAATGATCGGGTGAAGCGCAACGATCAATGGACCGAAGAAGTGACCTTTGTCGACATCACCCTCTGGGGACGCACGGCAGAAGTTGCCAACGAGTATCTCAGCAAGGGTTCCAGCGTTCTGATAGAAGGTCGCTTGAAGATGGACTCTTGGGAGAAAGATGGCCAAAAGCGCACGAAATTAAAAGTCATAGGCGAGCGGATGCAAATGGTTGGAGGCCGTGGCGGTGGAGGGGGTGGCGGCGGAAGCCGTTCTTCGGGAGAAGACAATTCTCAAGATTACTCCTCCGGAGATTCTTATGAGTCCGCTTCATCACCACCTCAAGATGAAATTCCATTCTAGCTTCGCGCCGTAGCCCAGAATCATACTTTGAAAACTTACAAACTCAGCAAACTATCCAGCAACAGATAAACATGAAAACTCAGCTCAAAAAAATCAAAAGACGCGCCCACGCCAGTCGCCGACTCCCCAAGGGAGATCACGGTGGAATTGAATTGTTGCTGATCCACAGCGTGGAGGACCTCGGGCATCAAGGTGATGTCGTCGAAGTACGCCCTGGTTTTGCATACAACTACTTGATTCCTCAAGGAATGGCCACGCTTGCCACCGACCACCACAAACGAATGGTCGAAAAACATCGCGTCAAGCTGCAAGCCCTGGAGAAAGTTCATCAATCAAATCTCCGCAAGAAGGCTGCCGAGATCTCTAAACAGAGCATCACGATCGAAGCCAATGCCACCGAGGACGGCCACTTGTATGGCAGTGTGGGTGCTGCCGATATCGCCGCGGCCCTCAAAAAGGTGGATATTCAACTCAAAATTGATCAGATTCGCATGGAAGGGGTACTCAAGGAATTGGGGCTTTACACGGTCAAGTTCCGCCTCTCCAATGAAGTGGAGGGTGAGTTGAAGGTTTGGGTCGTCCCCACCGTTGGTGCCGACGACCAATAGCCTGATTTGCCATGCCGACGCGCTGCTGCGTGTCATGCGTCCTGCTAGTCTTTCTATTACGTGGGTCCCCTGCGGGTCCACTGCCTCGTAGAGATGGAGCGAACTCACCGTGGCAACAGTTGAACGGAGTCCTTCTGCAGTCGTACGCAATCAGTCAAACTCTCCTTTAGGTCGGCAAATGCCGCAGAATCTCGAAGCCGAGAAATCGGTTTTGGGAAGTATCTTGCTGCTTCCGGCCGTGTTCGACGAAGTTGCCTTGCTCCTCAGGCCAAGCGACTTCTACGATGATGCCAACCGGTGTCTCTACGAGCACTTGCTGCAGATGCACGATTCCGGCCAGAGTATCGATCCGATGCTGCTGGTGGAGAGATTACGCTCTGCCGATCAGTATGAGTCGATTGGAGGGGCAGCCTATTTAGCAGAAATTGGGCAGATTGTCCCCACGGCTGCACACGCTGAGTACTATGCGAGGATCGTGGCTGACAAGGCAGTGTTGCGATCGCTGGTACATGCTGGGACGGATATCGTACACGATGCCTTCGATCCTACTCTAGAGACTCGTGTGGCGCTCAGCCGTGCTGAGGAAAAAGTCTTTGGCATACTCGAATCTCGTGGATCAAATGATCTGAGTAGCATCAATGAAGTATTGCACGAATCACTTGAGCGAATTGACGCGAGACTGGACCAGCAACATGCTTTTGGTGGCTTAGAAACCGGATTCGACGACTACGACCAACTCACCGGTGGACTACAGAACTCCGAGCTTATCATATTAGCCGCCCGACCTAGTATGGGAAAAACGGCTCTGGCGATGAACATCACCGAGCATGTTGCTTTCCAGCTTCGCTCACCGGTGCTCTTTGTGAGCCTGGAAATGTCCGCCCTGGAACTTGGTGATCGGCTGCTATGCTCGGTTGCTGAGGTGAACGGCCACCGCCTTCGCAACGGAACGATCACTTCCGAAGAACGCCGCAAGCTTGTTCGCAGTGCGAGCGAACTAAGCGAAGCACCTCTCTATATTGACGATTCTCCTAGCCGAACCATGACAGAAATAGCTGCGAATGCCCGACGTTTGAAAAGGCGCGAGAATCTCTCAATGATTGTGATCGACTACCTGCAGTTGATCGAACCTGATAATTCTCGCGACCCTCGTCAGGAACAGGTAGCAAAGATAGCACGACGCCTCAAGGGATTGGCCCGTGAATTGAGCGTACCCGTGCTTTGCCTAGCGCAACTTAATCGACAAGTAGAAGCTTCTCGCGATAACAAGCCACAGCTAAGCCACTTACGCGAGTCAGGTGCTATCGAGCAGGATGCTGACCTCGTCATGTTCATTCATCGTGAGGAGTATTATCAAACCAATCCTGAGGATCGTGAGCGGGTTCGTGGCGAAGCGGACCTCCTGATTCGCAAGCAGCGAAACGGCCCTACGGGAGACATTAAGCTTGCCTGGCTTCACGATTTTACCCGTTTTCGCAACTTCTCCCAGAAAGCTTACGAAGAATTCGACTGAGCAATTCTCGGAGAAACATGCGTTTCTAAGAGTTCTTGGTGAGAACTCGGCTTGCCGGTATTTCAGGCATCCGCTATTTCTTTGCGGCCCGAACGGTGGTCCAACTGCGCACTTTGCGTGTGACCGGCCTCATCACTACGATTTTCTCCGCAAGCCCATCTCGAATTGCCCATGCATCTCAACATGCAATACCTTCGAAAACCAAGGCAATTTGCGAAGTGTTTCTTGCTATTCGCAATCAGTTTTTGGTGGGCGAGCAATGGTGCTTTGACCCAAGAAATGAATCCCTCCGCTACGGCAGTTGCAGTAAATCCTGCTGAACAGGTCAAAGAAATCCGCGTCGTAGGCAATACAACAATCACTTCGGAGCAGGTAGCCAGCCACCTCACCACACGTGTTGGCAGGCCGTTTGACCGGTCTGTAGTGCAACGCGACGTCCGCCGACTAGCGAATCTCGGTTGGTTCATCGATGTCAAGCCACTCTACGAAACGACGCCTCAAGGCCGCATCGTGATTTTCCAAGTCGTTGAGCGACCCACAATTCGGTACATCACCTATCTTGGTAATGAAGAAGTTCCCGATAAGAAGCTCGCCAAGGAAACGGGTCTCCAATCGGGCGGAGCAATTGATCCCTATGCCGTGGAAGAGGCCCGGCGCAAACTCGAAGAATATTACCAGGGAAGAGGTTTCAACAACGCGCAAGTCACAATCCTGGAAGGGACTAAACCAACCGACAAGGGAATTTCTTTTCTCATCAACGAAGGCACCACAAAAAAAGTATGGAATGTGGAATTCGTAGGGAATGAATTCGTCTCCTCTGGGCGTCTCAAGTCCATCGTAAAAACAAAGCCGCCAACTTTGATGGTTCTGAAAGGCTATGTTAACCGCGAACAGATAGATTCTGACGTGGACCTGCTGACTTCGTACTATCGCTCCTTCGGATTCTTTCAAGCGAAAATAAGCCGCAAGGTAGACTACTACGAGAGTAAGAAATGGGCACAAGTGACGTTTGTCATTTCCGAAGGTCCGCGCTACCAGGTCCGTAGCGTGAAGTTCCTGGGGAACACTAAATTCGAGCCGGTCGCACTCTCCGAAGCGGCTAAGCTTCAGGGCGGGGAACCCTTCGAGCAGGCTAAGATGGGAACAGATGCTCAATGGATCAAAGAACTTTATGGTAGTCACGGCTATGTTTTCGCTGATGTACGGCCAGAACCAGTGTTCCTGGAAGAACCAGGTGAAGTGGATTTGCTCTATCACATCGAAGAAGGCGAACAATTTCATGTAGGCCGAATTATCGTGAACATCGAGGGAGACAATCCTCACACACGCATCCAGACGGCAATGAATCGGATGTCGGTGCGACCAGGTGACGTTGTCGATATTCGAGAGATCAATGCCAGCGAACGGCGTCTGGTAGCTAGCGGTCTCTTTCACTCCGATCCTGCTACAGGTGTTCGTCCCAAAATCACCTATAGAATATCCGAAGAAACTGGGATGGGACTTGCCGAAAGCTACCCTGGCGACGGTCCTAGCGCCCGTGTGAGCAGTAATTCAAGAGGAGCGGGCTTGCGAGGGCAAAGTCCCGACATGCTTGGACCAGGCGTGTTACCACCACCTAGTTCTCAGATTCGAATGTTACCTTCGGCAAGTTCAGCCGACTCGAAGCCGTTGGATATCCACGTCGAATGTCACGATTGGGAGCACTACCAACTTTGGCTCGAAGCAGAAGGGTTGGTCCCTTCCCATACGGATGACGGTGACCGTGAGAACAACGCCAATGATCAGCCTATCATTCGTGGCCAAAGTCCTGAATCCTCTAGTTCACAATCAGCTTGGTGGGTGCGACCAACCATCGCTCAGCAAACCGCTGTCCAAGCTGGCAATCCCTATCAGTCCGTGCGAGGTCAAAGTCCAACAAACCAGCCACAAAGTGCCTATGCTACCCTCCCCAACTCGGCCAACTCGCCGTATGGTGGCCAGATTCCCGGTGCGACGGGACCTGCTTCCAAGACTTCACCAAATAGCGGCAACGTCTATCCCGCCCAATATTCAGAAGCGATTGCACCTCCTTCGCAGTCCGCTGGTGTGATTCCGGGTTTCCAAGGAAATCCTGTGCCGGGGTATCAAGTTTTTCCAAATGGCGATCTAGGTTTTCCGGGACAACCCTATCCAGCACCCAAGACGGTTGATGTCATCTTCAATGGCATGGAGACTCAAACAGGTCGACTTCAAGTCGGTGCCGGTATCAACTCCAATGCAGGCATCGTGGGAAATATCGTCATCGACGAACGAAATTTCGACTGGAAACGCTTACCGCGGAGTTGGGAAGACTTTCGCAATGGGACTGCTTTCCGGGGTGCCGGCCAGAGATTCCGCATCGATGCCTCTCCGGGTAGCAGTGTGAATCGCTATTTGATGAGTTTCCAGGAGCCCTATTTGTTCGACTCACCTATAAGCCTAGGCTTGAGCGGATCCTACTTCGACCGTCGCTATGATGATTGGGATGAAGGGCGCTTGGGAGGCAGAATATCATTGGGATACCAGTGGTTGGAACGCGACCTCTCGACTCTGGTCACCTATCGAGGCGAAAACGTCAACATCAGCAATATTGCGACTGCACCTGGCGCGTTCCCAGATCTCGATGAAGTTGTAGGAAACAACAATCTACAAGGATTCAAACTGGGGGTGATCAACGACACGCGAGACAGCAGTTTCTTGCCTACCCAAGGACATTATCTCGAACTCGGTGCGGAACAAGTTCTGGGTTCATTCGTCTATCCTCGGATCGAAGCTGACTTTCGGACTTATTGGCTCATGAGAGAACGGCCTGATCATTCTGGCCGACACGTGGTCAGTTACTCGACGGCCGTTGGTTGGATGGGCGAAGACGCACCTATTTACGATCGTTTCTACGCTGGTGGCTACGCAACCCTTCGTGGATATCGATTCCGGGGTGCTTCCCCCGTGACCAACGTAGGTGGCGACAACATCGAGTCTGGTGGTGATTTCCAGTGGCTCAATTCGCTGCAATACCTCTTTCCCATCACCGCCGATGACATGCTCCATGGAGTCGTCTTCTGCGATTTTGGTACGGTCGAACAAGACGTCAGTCTCGATAACTTCCGAGTCGCCCCTGGTCTCGGCTTGCGAGTGACCGTTCCTGCGATGGGGCCAGCACCGATCGCACTCGACTTCGCATTCCCCGTCAGCAGTGCTCCCTTCGATCGCGAACAGGTGTTCAGCTTTAGCCTAGGATTCGGTCGCTAAACACTGGTTTTTTGCTCTCGCATGATGTCTCAGCCGGACCGCCACGCGGTCCGGGATGCTGAGAACTCCCGGTGGCAGGTGTGCCTCCGGCTATGAATGCAACCCCAATTCCTATCAGGGAACTTCATCCTCGACGCACGGTGCCGAGTTGACTTCCACAGGCGGCGTACTGTATCGCCAGCGAAAGTAATCAAGATGATAGGGGTAAGGTCGCTGATACCAACTCCCACCGTAGACTTGCGGCGGAAATCCAAAGCCATACCCGATCCCAAATGGATATCCACCAGGAAATCCCCAATTGCTACCTGCTTGGGGAAAGCCACGGTCACGCTGATAAACTGGTGCAACTTCTTCGCCGACGGCCATGGGTACTAATTGCAAAGTGAGCAGCGCGCTCAGAAACACATTTCGAAGTAGATGAATCACAACTAACGCCTCTGTGATACCAAAAGAGAGTCTCCAGTCTCCATACTAGGCAGAAGCATTTTTGGTCGTCAAGTATTCTGGCCAACTTCCTTTCAAGCCACCGGCGGAAGCCGGTGGTTTGAATAGGCAGATCGCGAAAGTCCCTATATCTGTTGCAACCCTAACGACTTTGTATTGACAAGAGCCATTCGCATAAGGCAAATAGCTCAAACTAATGCTCAAGAAAAGTGCCGCACTTAGGGCACTTGGCATACCACATCGGCACCCTTTCGCCACACTTGCATTTAATGTTGTGACGAATCACCGATGAGCCAAGCAAGCTAACGCTACTGTCGTTGGAATGAGGATCGTGGTCATCGAGAACGGACGAATCTCCGCCAGGGTTGTGCTCCTGACGCACCGCGCGGAAAGCCGCCGACGACAATACATCTGAAGAAGTAGCATCGGGAACAAGCACCTTGACCTGGCCAGGGCAAAAAGGACACAGTCCCTTCTTGCCGGCATACTTGTCTTTAACCTTAAATTCATGTCCGTTGGGACATGTCACTGAGATTCCCATGAGTAGGTCTCCCATTTCGCCGCTTGCGGCTTAGCGGCATTGCCGTGCATTGACCACTATTCAAACTATGATCAAGCGTGAATACGCTAACGAGTCATTCGAATTCGAACCAGAAAAGCTAGTCTGTCTACTTCTATTCTCACTTGCCACCCCCCCCAATGTCAATTACTTCGTCTCTCAAGTCAGCAAATCAAGCACTTTCTGCCTGTGATTTCGCTGTGGACAGGGCTTCGTGCGGTGCAAAATGCAGGTGGTGTTCCTCATGCAGGTCGGTAATTTCGATTGCCTTGCGACCCTTATATTGGCCGGGTTTAGCATGAAACTTCGACTTTCCCTCGACTGAAACGACCAACGGTTTGGAAACGTCCTGCTCGGTAGCAATAACATCCCCAACCTTGAGGTTGATCAGATCGGCAGTGGAGATGTTCGTCTCAGCCAAGTTGACAACCACTTCGACAGCAGCATCTGACAATCGGTCGCTGAGCATCTGAATTGATTCCGCCGTCGGTGGTTTCTTGCGATAGCTGACCCAATTGTTCGACGAAAGTTTGTGGCTCACACGTTCAATTGAGTTATAGGGAATGCAAAGATTGATCATTCCCCGAGTTTCACCAACCGTTAACTCAAAGCTGATCAGCACGACGACTTCATTGGCGGGAATGATCTGAACCAACTGAGGGTTACTTTCCACACGGTCGACCTCAAGATCAAACTTAAGGACATTCTCCCAAGTCTGCTGCATCTCACGCAAGAAAAGACCCGTGATGCGTGAAACGAGCCTTAATTCGATTTCTGTCAAAGGCCGCCGCACTGGTGCGGTCGACATCGTATTCCCACCCAGCAGTCGATCGATAATCGGAAACAAAATCGAGGGATTCAAGTCGAGAATCAATTGCCCTTCCAGTGGAGGGGCATTGATGATGTTGAAGCAAGTTGGGTTTTCTAGACTAAAAACGAACTCGCTGTAGGTCAACTGATCGACACTTGTCAGTTTAACTTCAACGATATTGCGCAGCATTGCCGAAAGAGCGGCACCGAAGTTCCTGCCGAAGCCTTCGTGCATTGTCTGCAAGGCGCGCATTTGCTCCTTGCCGACTCGCTCGGGCCGCTTGAAGTCGTAGACAGTGACCTTCTCACGAGGCCGAGAAGCCATCGAACCGCCAGCCTGCGGGTCTTGGAGATCCGGTTCGCTCTCCAGAGAAGTGAGCAAGTTCTCCACTTCTGCCTGGCTCAGTACATCGCCTGCCATTTCGCACTCCTTTGCATTATCATAAAGTGAGTAAGTGTAGCATTTCTTACCTACTCACCTACTCCACCTACTCACTCCCCAACCTACTTCCTCGTCTGCCCACTCCCGTGAACCACATACTTGTAACTGGTCAATTCCTCGATACCGCACGGGCCACGGGCATGGAATTTATCGGTACTAATACCGATTTCCGCTCCAAGGCCAAACTCGCCACCATCGTTGAATCGGGTACTGGCATTAACCACCACGGCCGAGCTATCGACTTGGGCCGTAAACGTTTGGGCGGAGGTCAGATTGTCGGTAACGATCGCATCAGTGTGTCCCGATCCATAGCGATTGATGTGTTCAATCGCTTCAGCCAACGATCCGACGACGCATGCGGAGATCGTTGGACCTAGGAATTCCGTGGCATAGTCCTCTTCGGTCGCAGTTATGGCGGCGGGAACAAGCTCGCAAGTCCGTTCGTCCCCGCGAATTTCCACGCCTTTTTCTTCCAGTGCTTTTGCCGCTCGAGGTAGAAATTCACTGGCAATATCTGCATGCACTAGCAACGATTCGGCTGCGTTGCAAACTCCCATTCGCTGGCATTTGGAGTTCACCAAAATGTCGGTCGCCATATTCATATCGGCTGCGGTGTCCACGTAGACATGGCAATTGCCCGTGAAATGCTTGATTACAGGCATTTGTGCCTCAGCTGCCACGCGTCGAATGAGCCCTTCCCCGCCACGGGGAATTGCCACGTCTATAGACTCCGGCAGGCGCAAGAAATGCCCAACCGCCTCTCGATCCGTAGTATCGACCAACTGTACTGCGTCGGCAGGGACACCTGTCTCGGTCGCTGCAGAGCGGATGATCTCGACAATCGCCTGGCTCGAATGCATTGCTTCCTTGCCCCCTCGGAGAATGACAGCATTGCCAGCTTTAACGCAAATCGCCGCAGCATCCGCCGTCACATTGGGACGTGATTCATACACAAAAAACACGACTCCCAACGGAACGCAAATCTTGTTGATCACCAACCCGTTGGGCCTCACCGTCGAGTCGATTACCTCGCCAATTGGGTCACCCAACTGGGCAACCTGCTCCAGAGCCACGGCAATGGCATCAACCCGCTCGGTTGTGAGCCGCAGGCGATCGATCGCAGCATCGGTCAAGCCGTATCCAGGGGCTGCCTCCAGATCCTGCTCATTGGCCTGGAGTATCGTATCGCATTGCGCCCGTAGAGATTCAGCCGCTTGCCGCAACCAGGCGATCTTGGTTTCTCCTCGAAGCTGCGCGAGTTCAACCGATGCCGCCTTGGCCTGTTGGGCTACACGCCGGCAGTATTCGCTCAATTGAGTCGCTTCGGAAGATTTATCAAGAGTTTTCATTGGGGTGAAAAAGGCGTCTGACACCATTTTGTTAGAGAATACGTCAATTACTTCAGTATCCTCCAAGCCCCCGGAAGGGTCAACGCCGAAGATAGTCGTCTTTCGCTTCGCGAAAGTAGCGATTTGGCGGAGCGAAAGGCGACGATCACGTTAGCTGGAGCCACGAGCCGTCGATGCCCCCCGTCGCCTCGAATGCTAGCAATGCCTCGCGGACAGGCCGCACGTCATGTACTCGCAGCACTTGGACTCCCTGCCGGGCCAGGGCCAAGGAAGCACCGACGGTAGCCGCCGTGCGATCCAGAGATTTGTCCCCCAACACCTTGGCTAGAAATCCCTTGCGAGAATGCCCCACCAAGATCGGACAGCCAAGGTCATGGAATCGCCAGCAGTTGGCCATCAGAGTCAAGTTATGTTGATGCGATTTTCCGAAACCGATTCCTGGATCCAGGCAGACACGTTCTAGAGCAATTCCACACGCGGTCAAAGCATCACGCCGCATCGCCAGGTAATCGTGAATCTCTGAGACGACATCACCATACTGCGGATCATCCTGCATAGTCTGCGGTGTCCCCTGCATATGCATGGCACACACCCCAGCGTTTGCTTCCGCAGCGAGAAGTAACATGCGCGGATCACCTTCGAGCCCGGTCACATCGTTGATGATCTCCGCGCCGGCCGCCAGGGCAGCGCTTGCCACGGAAGATTTGCTCGTGTCAATCGAAATCGGTACATCGACAGCTGTGGCCAACCTTTCGATGACGGGCAATACGCGTCGAAGTTCTTCCTGCTCATCGACAGCTTCCGAGTAAGGCCGCGTACTCTCGCCACCAATGTCTAAAATGTCAGCGCCGTCTGACACGAGTTGCAAGCCATGTTCGATGGCCTTCTCGTGGGCAAGAAACTCCCCACCGTCAGAAAAGCTATCAGGCGTCACATTCACAATTCCCATCAAAAGGGGGCGCTGCCGGAATGACAAGGTTCGCCTGCGCAGCACCCATCGCTCGGTACGGCAAGGGTAGATGTCAGAAAGTCGTTGGTCGGGACGGCTCATGATAAGAGAAAGCATACACCGCAAATGCCCGGGCTCAAACCGATGGCCTGCACTTAGCGCCTATCCCAGAACCTCGCCGAAGAAACGGACACTCCTGTCCGTCGAGAGGTTCTGCAATAGGCTCTTAGCCGGAGGGCCACGGCCCTCCGGGTTCCCTCGGCCCTTACCCCTCACCTCCTCCATCTCACCATACCAGGAGAATTGCAAAGTCGAAAACTGCAAAAGGCTATATAGCCACAGAGCACACCAAGAACACAGAGAATAACTCAATTCTCATTTCTCCGAGCTCTGTGGCTATTGGATCGTTGGCCAACTGTGCGAGGTTGCACCGCTCGCGGCGGCGAAGAGTTCCGGCTAGCTGCGAGAGGTGTCCTCGCCGGAGCTAGACCGCTGCGTATTAGCCGACTGGCCAATCTGCTGGTGTTGGTCCAACTTCAGCTAGTTAGCGCGGAGGCCAATTGCGGTCGGTTTGTCGACCTCGGCGCGTAACGACGCGCGAGTCTGCGACCGAGAAACCGCAATCGTGAGTGAACAGTCTGAGTACGCCAATGGGATTCAACAGTTCGATCTCGCTGTTTGTAGAATGCGCAGGGCGATTCTATCTGTCGCGGTTAGCGGCAATTTGGAAAATTCACAGGTCGCTTAAATCGATGCGGATTCCGACCGCGATGGAGGGAACACTTCTGCCTCGCAAGAACCTCTCCTTCATGATCCTCGCGGACGCCTTTTACAAACGCATCCCAACCACCAAAACGGCGAGAAGCCCAAGTCAAGATTACTTCACCAACTCCACGTCTGCCAACTTGAAGGTCTTGTTGTAAAAAGCCTCTTCGGGTCCGTAGAAACGGAACATCGCATAGGGTGCCTTGCCGGATGTCGGAATCCAGTTCGTCTCGAGTCCCTCGGGGCCGAAGTAGAGCGTCACGCTGCCGTCGGCGTTTTTTGTCATCTTGTCGGTGTCGCGCGAAGAAAGGCCCGGCAGCATCTGCGGCGAATAGATGAATGCCCAGGTGTCGCGGTCATAGATGGTCAGTGACCAGAATTGTTTGACCGGCACATCCTTGGGCACCGTGAGCGAATATGTCTTACCGGCCTCGAACAGGTTTCCGTCCGCGTCACGCATCGTGGCGATGTACATTGTCGCCGGTTTCTCCGCGACTTTTGCCGGGAAATAGATGGCCGAGAACCAGGGACGGACCGCGCGCATGTCGTAGTCGACCAAATCTGCGGTCTCCCATTTGAAACTCTTGTTCGCGTCGCAGAAAAAGATATCTCGCCACTTGCGGTCCGCCCACCACGCTTCTCCTGGCAGTTCCTCTGCAAAGGTTTCCTGCATGTAATGATAAGCGTCTACAACCGCCTTTCGATAAATCGCCTTGGTTTTTTCATCGGGGGCGTAGGGCTTGTCCTTCTCGATGCCGATGGTCTTGAGCATCCCCATCATGACCATGTCGCGCCGTGTCGATGGCTCGACGCTGATCACATTATGAATATCCTCGAACCAGCGTTCGTCATACCGTGCCAGCGTCGGCCACTGCATGTTCAGTGGATCGATGAACTTTGTCGGCGCCGGGTTCGGAAGCTCGGACAGGTAGTACATTTTCATTTGTTTGCCCAACGCCTCAGCGTCCACCGGGCTCCCGGCGGGCGTTGGAATCGACCGGATGGCCATATCAGGGCGGAAACTGACGCTCTTCACTTCGATGTAACCCGCTGGCACCTTGTCCGTGTAGCCCGGAGGCGTGAGCAAGAGCTTGGCGCCCTTGCCTTTGTCGACGCCAATCGGCCCGATATCGACGAAGGTTTGGTACCAGTGATCGGCGATCTGCCCGAACATAATCGCCTTGTCATTGGCCGCGGGTATCTCAAGCACGACCGGCCCTTTCCGCAGGTCAGTCATCGCAAGCACATAGGGCGAAACATTGTTCGGGGTGAGGGCCTCGAACTTCGGCGTCGCCCCGGCGGACCACGCCAGGACGACGTTGTCGCCGCCACCGATTGCCAGTGTTCCGCGGCGCAGGCCCAGCTTGTTCACCATGGGCACGGACCACAGAACCGCCTCAAAGGCCCGCTGGTACAGCACCTGATCCTGGAAGGTTGCGAAGTTGGTGAATGAAGGCTTGGCACCCACCGGCGGTTTGCCTCCAATCGGATCGGTGGGCCGCTCTTGCGCACAACATGTCGTTGCGACAACAATCGCCATCATGAGTGTCAATGCGTCTATGCAGGCGTGTCTTGATTTCATGTTGTCTACTCTTGCTAATTGCAGAATCTTTGTCTGCTGGTTGTGAAACTTGAATACTTGGTTAGATGCGGATTGAGGAAGCCAGTAATCTTCTTTAGTGACACTTCAGTTTTGCGCGAGAGTAGACCTGAAGTCAGCGCCGTTCCAGTCGCCGACCGAAATCGCAATATACGGGGCTGAGCTGCAGAGGAATTTTGTCTCATGGTGACTTAGGGTCGTCAAAACAGGAAGGAAGATACCAGCACGATCACCAACAGAATTGGATAGACAATCCGCGACCACCAGTCGATCTTTTCAGCTCGTTGCCCATTTTCGCGTCGAATCAAGACCGTATTGAAGACGGTTTGGATCAAGCCTGCAAATACCGTCAGCGTCGAGAGCAAAATGAACCGGTCTATGCGTGTGACGTAAGAGACTCGCGGCAAGAGAACCGTGATTGCAAACAAGTAGGCGACAAGGGTCAGAAACGCTGAAGTTGAAATGCCGATATTCGTTCCGATTTGTTCGGGGTCAATCCACCGAGGCAACCAAGACATCATGACAATCAGGCACAAGGGAATGATAACCTTGAGGATGTAGTAGGTCGCCTGACGATGGACGCGGATGTTCATTTGATACCCTGCCACTCCGACCTGGCCTTCGGTAGGGTAATAGGGAGTCGGTAGGGCTTCCCAAGACTCGACATCAAAGTCCGGTAATGAGAACTTTTTCGCTATGCTGGATGATCTACCAATCTCATTGACAAGCGGAACTATTTTGACGTGTTCTTCCGAAAGGCCTGCCGCGACAAGCTGGATCGACAACGTCTGTTGATCGAACGGAAAATCGCGAAGCATCAGCGGTTGTGAAAACCGTCCCCAAACCTTTTGTCGAGAAATCACGGTGCCGTCCGGTCGAATTTCAACGGAATCAGGGAATGATCGCCATTGCATTTGCTGCCCAATGATCGTTAGTCGCGGAGACCAGACCTCGGCGATGTTACGGTTCATTGGGCCCGGTCCTTTGTGACGCAACAAGGGGTTCTTCCATCGCGCTTCGTAATACACGCTGGCGGCAAAACTTTGATCTGCCGAATTAACTTCGTCGACATCGATGACATAGATCGCCACCTGAACCTCTGTTGGTTCGCCCCACACTGTCGGGCGTTCCATCTCGGGTTTTAGCTCATCGATCAGCACCGACGGCTTGACTTCTTCGGCCGCCTCGGCGCCGGCAGGCTTTTGAACAGTCGCCGTCGGCGCCGAATCTGCTTCCCACACCAAGGGTGGCGTCCACGTGCCGTCGTAGGCTTCCGGTTTCGGCCAATACAAACGCATGACCATGTAAAATGGCCCGTTCGGCGCCGGCAGCCAGTTGGCCGCCTGTTCTTCTTCCGGCGACTGACATTGAATGGGAATTGTCAGACCGCCGTTCACATCGCGGTCAAGTGAATCAAGCATTGATGAACTGATTCGATATCGGCTGATCGGATTAAGGACGAGTGTGTTGTTCTGGCTGTCGTAGACCGTGATGGACCAGAACGCGTTGACCGGCGGCAGTTCTTCTGGCCCGATTTTCAATACATAGTTTGCAGAGCTTCCGTCGAGCGGTTTTCCCCCGG
Source organism: Bythopirellula goksoeyrii (assembly GCF_008065115.1). Taxonomy (NCBI): domain Bacteria; kingdom Pseudomonadati; phylum Planctomycetota; class Planctomycetia; order Pirellulales; family Lacipirellulaceae; genus Bythopirellula; species Bythopirellula goksoeyrii. The sequence continues at coordinate 1,878,442 of NZ_CP042913.1, forward strand.
CATCCGAGAGATACAAAGGATAGAGTGCTTCCTCTTTGGAATTGGTGTAACGCCCGAGCTTCGCAGCCACTGCGCGCTTAATGAGATATTCGCTGCCAAGATATTCGCGTGTGCCGATCACCTCGGCGACCTTTAACTTGGAAGCCGCGGCCGTGATTGCAGCCTCGCCTTCGGCCATGCCCTTGGTGAGCGATTCCCGCATATCGGGGCTGATCGCGTCAACATCGTACGGCTCACCCGCAGCCACACCAATGCGTGCCAATCGCGCGATGAGTTTCTGTTCCGATTTAGAAGGCGGACAGAATTGCAAAATGAAATTGAGTGCTGAAAAGAATGCGAGATCCGGGCCAGCATCAGGCGACGGGAGTGGAAATTCGGTTTCGGTCGCGGGAGCCGGCATTGGCTCACCGGCAAATTCACTCAGAGTCTTTGCAGTGTACTGCTTCTGAATGTCCTTGACGTTCTGAAGATCATCGGGCCCGAGCAACTGCGTGCGATAGACGGCTAACGCAAATCCGGTCTCGCATCGGATCACTTTGCTAATGCCCGTTGGAGTCTCGCCTGTCCAGTTTGGCCCGGCGATCAGGTATTGTCCTGCGCCGTTGCCGGTCACCCTGGAACCGATGTAATCAAAATTGAACTTGAACAGATCCGTCAACTGGATCGAATAGTAGCGAGCCTTCTCATTGGCCGGGACACCCAGCACGACAGGCTCACTTCTCAAGTCCATCCACAAGAACGAATAGGGCGTGTCGGCGTTGGGGGTGACGACCTCTTTGTCAGCCGGAGTGAAAACGTTGGCCTCGTGTTTGAAGGCATTAAGTGGTGCCTTGAATTCATCGCTATCTCCGTCGATCGCAAAGGCATACATCGTCCGGTAGCTTTCGACGATTGGGTAACCATAGATGTATGCTTCACGAGCGATCGTTTGGGCTTCGACGGCAGTCAAATCCTGAGCCGAGCATTTGTTTACCCAACACGCGAGGACGACGATGGCCAAACAAGATAATTGAGCAACTCTCAAACGCCTCGCTTTACGTCGCCATCGATGAACACTACCAGTGCTAGTTCGAGAACAGGCGTTCATGAATACTCCACCTTTAGTACCTGTGACTTCCACCCAAAGCGTTCTTTCTGAACCAGCGATGGAAGCCCCAGTCGCCATTACTCCACCAACTCGATCTCGCCCGGTCGCCAAGTCTTATCGATCCAGGGTTGCAGAGGGCCGTACATCCGCAAGCCAATCCACCAACTCTTGCCGGGAATCGTCTGCAGCCAGTTGCCTTCCTGTCCCTTGGGCGGTTTCGGCGCAAAGTAAATATCCCACGACCCGTCGGCGTTTTGCTTCATGCCTTCGGTCTGGCTGCCGAGCGTGGGGAACTGCTGGTTGGTTTGCAGTTGCGAACGGGTTTGAGTGTCGTACATCGTTACCGCCCAGAAGTCTCTGACCGGAACATTTGGCGGTAGATGCAGCTTGTAGATCTTCGCGCCATCAAGCACCTTGCCTTCTGAATCGAGCATCGCGAGTCCATAGTCCGAGCCTTTTCCAGCGACTGTCACGGCCATCGCCGGGGAAACGCAGATGTAGCCGAAGTGAAACAAGGCGCGAGCATCGAGATTGTACGCACCGTTTTTTTCGAACCCTGTATCCTTGTTGGCGTAAGCCATCACCCACGCGCTTTCCTTACCGTAGATAAAGTTGCCCGGCTCTCGCGGGAAGTAGCTGATCGCACGCGCTGCGGCGTTGCCGATGGCGGCGGCATCGGTCAGGATCGCCTTCATGCGGGTGTCTGGATCGAAGGGTTTGCCCTTCTCGATGCCGATAGCGGCCATCATCCCCTTGGCTTCCGCGCCGAGGTAATCATCCGGCTCATCCTGGATCAAGTCGTGCAGCTTCTCGAAAAAGGTGTAATCATTGGGCAGAATTGTGTTCATCGACTTGCCTGACACTTTGATGAATTCCATCTTCGGAGGTGCATCTTTGCTGCCGAGCGGATAGACCTTCAGATTGTCACGAATGTTGGCTGAGGCGGCCGGGATTGCTTTCTCCAGTGGCAGGCTCTTGTCCAGATAGCCGCGCATGAATACCCACACACCGTTGGTTTTCGAGGGCACAACGAAATATCCGTCAGGCACATCGCCCTTGTGACCCGGAGGCAGAACCAGAAACTTGCCGCCCTTGCCCTTGTCTGGTCCGGCCACACCGAGATCGGTCATGTACCGGAAGGCCATGTCGTCCAAGATGCCCAGCATGCCTAGGGGCAAATCGATGACCGTCGGTCCATCCTTCGCCAGGTCAAGAAAACCGACGGCATACATGGTCGAGGTATTGCCTGTCAGCAGTAGGGACTTCGAATCCATCAGATTGTCCCAGATACAGATCTTGTTGCAGGTGTCGGCGGCAACCGATGCCTGACCTTCGCGGAGAGTGTGGATCGACAGCATCGGAATCGAGTTGATGAAGACGTTCACAGCCCGCGAGCGGTCGAGATAGTCATAGACCTTCACGACCGTTTTCGGCTGCGGCACACCGTCGAAGTATTCGAGCGTGCCGATCGACGTTTCGACCTTGTCCTGAGCCGTGATGGAATGCGGAATGTCTGTGGTCATTTTTAATTGTGGCGACTGAGCAAAGCCCGATGTTCCTACCAGCGCTACAGACATCGCGATAACAGCTCGCACGGCGATTAGCCTTTTTGTCATTACCGATGCTCCTACGTAAGTGGTTGTGCGTTTTCGTTACAGTTTCATACCTTTTGTAAGTAGCCGGGGCGGAAACGCCCGGCAACGTTAATCGAGCGACTCCGGATCACCAATTCTCCAGGTTTTGTCATACCATGGTTTGGTCGGGCCGTAGATACGCCACAGCATGTTCCAACCTTTGCCGGGAACAGTCTGGAGCCAGTTAGATTCCTTGCCGGACGGCGCGTTGGGGCCGAAGTAGATGTCGTAGGAACCATCCGCGTTCTTCACGAGCCCCTTCTTGTTGCTGTCGAGACCTGGGAACTGCTGATCGGTCTGCAGTTCGGAACGGGTCTGGTTGTCATAGAGCGTAAAAGACCAGAAGGATTCCATCGGCACATTGGGCGCCACGTGCACCTTGTAGGTTTTGTCACCAAGGAGCGCGTCACCCTTGGAATCCATATAGGCCACCGCGTAGACTGAGCCTTTACCATAAGGTGCCTGGGTCATCGCCGGGGTGATGCCGGTCGCGTAGAAGTGGAAGTAGGCGCGAGCGTCGAGATAGCGGGCATTGTTCTTGTCGAGAAACAGGTAACTGCCACCCGGAAACGGCGTCGTCCACACTCCTTCACCGGGATAGTAAAAGAAATCTTTGCCACGTGGGCGTGACGCGAGTGCACGCACCGTGACCGCAGCCACATCGGCAGCCTCGGCGAGGATCTTCTTCATCCGAGCATCAGGCGTGAAGGGCTGACCCTTTCGGATGCCGATGGCTGCTAGTTGACCGAGAATTTCCGGATCCTGCCCATCGCCCGGTTCGCGCTGGACGACGCTGTTGACCTCATCGAAAAACTTGGCGTCCATCGCATGAATGGTGTTGAACGGCTTGCCCGACACGTCGATGAACGTCATCTTCGGCGGATTGTCCTTCTGCGCCAGTGGGTAGACACGCAGCTTTCCCTTCGTCGCGTTGATGGCAGGAGCCGTGCTTCCATCGACTTGCGAACCGCGCCAGATCACCCAGTTGCCATAGGTCTGCGGTTTCTGTACGAAATAACCGTCGGGAACATCACCTTCGTAGCCGGGAGGGAGGAAGAGGAACTTTCCGCCCTGGTTTTTGTCCGGTCCGACTTGGCCGAAATCACAGACGTAGTGGAACCAGGCGTCATCGACGAGTCCGATCACATTGGGAGGTGTCTCGACGACCATCGGCCCTTCGGTTAGGTCGAGCCATAGCAGTTGGTAGATCGAGGTTGTGTTCGGCGTCAGGAACAGTGTCTTCGAGTCCATGAGCTCTTCGAACAACAGCGCCGTGTAATTGGCCGGTCCCCATTTGAGTATGGCTTCACGCATGCCGTTCATCGAGGCGATCTGAATGGTGTTCAGGTAGGCCTGTGTGGCTCGCTGGAAGTCAAGATTGTCATAGACCTTCTGGGCCGTGGCCGCATCAGGAACTCCATCGACCGAGGTGAGTGTGCCAAGGCGGGTTTCCAGCTTGTCCGGCGTTGCGATCCCAGGGGGAATCGGTGTTGTCATTTTCATTTTGGGTGCCTGTGCAATTCCGGTCGAAGTGATGGTTAACCCGATGAATAGTCCCAGTGCTGAGGCAATTGCCGATTGTCGTTTCATGTTCGCGCCTTTCGATGTGCTTAGGAGGTTTTTGATCGTGATGTCTTCGCGCGTTTAGCTCGACGTTCTGAAACATCGCCACTCACCGCCTGACCGCTGTAGAGCGTGGAGACCCAAACTTGCAGGATCGCTTTCCGAACTGAATCCCGGTTTCCTCGCGGGCGTCGTCCAAAGTGATGGATCAGCAAATAGGCATCCATGCGGTTGAGGGCAATGGCCACCGAGCGTGCGTCAAATGGTAGGATCAGCCCCGTTTTCTGATGTTGTTCGATTCGCTGCGTGACCGCGTCGTCGAAGTCTTTTAAGAAATTAGTCCACGCCTTTTCCAACCGCTCGTCCATGGGGGCAGCGTCAGAAACAGCCCTCAAGATCGGGCCCTGTTGATAGCAGACACGCACTAGGCCTTCCATCGATTCTTCGAGAAGCGGGAGCGGATCACCCTCGCCCTGCAACCAAGGTGTGGCGACACCAAAAATGTCCTTTTCTATGGCGTGGAGAAGCGTTTCCATCAATCCGTGCAAGTCCTCGAAGTACTGATAGAACGCCGGGCGGCTGGTGCCGGCAAGCGACATCAACTCGCCGACGGTCAAATCGCGGAAGGGATGCGTCCAAAGAAATTTCAACGCAGCATCGAGGATCGCCTGCCGAGTTCGTTCGGACTTCCGCAGCGTACGACGATTCCTGGGATCGTTGCGACGACGAATCTGAGACTGTTTGGTATCTGACATAATGTCATATGTTAATGCCCTCATGTCAGCAATGCAACCTGCGCTCGAATCGTTCGTGCGGCCGGGATTCAGCGGCAAGTCGCTGAAGGAGAGGCCACCGCATAGCGTTGGATCAAGAAAACTCTACGCTTGGCATTTCTTGATTGCGTAAAACCGCGCGGAGGTGGCACACCGCCTGCAATTCGCTACTTATTAAACGCCCCGCGGTTGCATCATCCGAGGCGACTAGGCAATACTTCTAGCGCGCGGCGGTGCTCACGACCTCTGGAGTTAAATGCATCGAGCTGAATTGCAAGGCTTTTTCGACCGCAACCAGAAAAGGTTGTTCGGCCAACGAGTGTCGACTTATACCCACTCCCCGCACTGGGAGGGTTGGAAAAGGTGGTAGCCGGGAAAAGTTAGGAGACGTACCGATATAGGGAAAGGTCCTTGGCATGATTGCCGCCGCCTCACCAACCTTCTTCCATCGTCGAAACGATTTGCTGAGCCAAACGTTCGATCGCGAGCTGTTGCGTCGTTACGGTAGATTGGCCTGCTGCGGTGATTTGCGTGGCCGTTTGATTGATCGGCAGCAACTCGGGAGGCAAAGGGATCGTGTTGGGCAGGCAAAGTGGCTCCCGGCGGCGGTTGATCCAGGTGATTTCGGCAAGCATACCCATTTCTAGCGCCCGGGGATCGTCATTGCGGTTTTCCACGATCACGCGTTTGGTGTCGCTGAGCAGGCGGGCAGAAAGAATACTGTCGGCATCAGGAGATCCTACAACTTTAAAGGGTGTTTTCAACTCGATCTCTTTTACAACTGCTTCGGTAAGCCGCTCGCCCAGATCACGGCGAAAACTGTCGGACTCGATCATGGGGACATACACCGTTTGAACGTCCGGTGCGTAAAGCGACTCAGCCCCCATGCGATAGGAGGCGCAGCCGCCAGCCGTTATAATTCCGATCGTGAACAGTAAGTAGCATCTGAGCTTCATATAAGATGGATGTCGAGTTCGTCCTCTATTCCTGAGCGGAGGCCTGAGTGACATTGCCCGTGCCAGGTGGCGATTGTGTTGCGATGTTGATCTCGCTCTCCGGAGCGAGCAGCGGCACCCGTTGCAAGGTTTTTCGCTCGCGGTTTTCGGGGAACATGTTCAGAAACCAAGCGACCTTGGTTTCAGGATGGTCAGGTTCACCTGCGATTTCTTGGTAGCGTTCTCGCGCTTTCATGCCGAGGGCTGATTCCGGGTAGTCCTTGGCAACTTTGGCATAATAGAACTTGGCACTGCCGTAGTGCTCTGTTTCGTCGTAATACTTGGCAACTGCGTAATCCCGTTCTGCCAGGGCTTCATTCAACTGGGCCTGGATGGTCGCCAGTCGCTCTCTCTCTTCACGAGAAAGTTCTCCACCAAATTGTTGTTTGAGTTGTTTTGCCAGTTTCTTGGCATCCTCCAAAGGGCCTCCGTCATAATTGGGGCCCTGATAGATCCGCAATTTGCATTGCAGACCGAGAATATGTGCCTCGAATTGGTGTTCGCTCTGGGGATATTCCTCGCGCAAGAGTTTGTATTGATAGTCTGCGTCGTTGTAGCGGCCGCGTAGGAAATACGAGTTGGCAGTTGTCATAACGGCCGAGTCGGCCAATGGGCCCGTTGGATCTTTCAGGCGAATGTTTTCATACGTTTTCATCGCATGGCCCAAGGTATCGAAGAGGGGCCTCGTGTCGTCGATCAGGTTAGGAGTGGTGACCCAGTTAGGATCGTAGTTGTGATATTGCTCCCAGTAACGTGCGATTTCGAACTGTCGGCGGACCACCTTGTCCAGATGGAGCGAGTTGGGGTACTTATCGAGTAATTCTTCGTATAAACCAATCGCACTTGAGTACTTCTCGTCGAAGAAGTAGCTCTCTGCTTGATAGAAGAGAGCATCCTGTTCGATCTGTGTATCTGTGCCACGGGAGATGGCTTCCTTGAATGCCTTGGCCGCCTTGGCGTATTCCTGACGGCGGAAGAAATCTTCCCCGATGGCATAGGATTGCTGGGCCAATGTTTCATCGGTCCCCATCCCAAATTGGCTCTTTAGCTCGTCGACTTGTTCAACGACATGCATCTCGTTGAGCAAGCCAACTGCTTCTTTGCGTTTCACCACTTTGGCGACGCTCGTCTGTATCGGGCGCCCTTGATCGTCGAAATAACCATCTACTCCTTTGACCCGAAACCCTTCACCCGGCACAAACTCAGCTGTTTTCTTGTGTTTCTTCCACCATTCGGGAGTGCCTACCTGAGCAGCATCCCCAGAAGAAGTGAACCAATCCGTAGGCCCCCAGGCGGGGCAAGTTTGTATTCCCACCAAGTGAAACAGGACCAGAAACGAGCACGTGATTAGTAGAGTAAAGTTGCGCTGCATGGGCTCAATCGGAATCTAAGGACAGACTGGTTGCTTCGACTGCCTACGGTGCGCGCAGCCGGGGCCAAGAATTGCGGGGAACCGTACGAGGCGGAGGGCCAGGGCGTCAAGGGCAGATGTCTTGTGTAGTCTGCCTGCCGACTCAATTGAGTGGAATCAAGAATTACGTGCTGTGGGAACTTCTAGAAGCCGTCTTGCACTGCTAGCAATCTCCGGATGACTTGAAAGGTAGGCAGGAACGAGTATCACGAGTTCCGGCAATTCGTGATTTTGCAGATATCACGCCGGAACTGCGCACGGCTTGTTCCTGCCTACCCCATTGCTAAGTTCTCACGCACTCTCGCGCTGGTCGTCTCCCAGTCGCTGCACTCGCACCCGCTCGATCCGTCGGCGGGTTGCTTCCAGTACGTGGATCTCCACCTGCTCTTGCCAGATGAGCGATTCGCCTGCCACAGGGACCCGGCCAAGTTCGCTAAATACGAGCCCACCAATAGTGTCAAAATCGGCGTCTTCGGGGAGTTGAATGTTGAGACGATCGTTGATTTCGTCGATGTGTGCCTTGCCAAGAGCTTCGCACGTGTTGTCGTCGATCTGGCGGATTTCCTCGGCAACTTCTTCGTCGTATTCGTCAATGATTTCACCGACGATTTCTTCTACCACGTCTTCGATAGTGACTAATCCAGACACGCCGCCATACTCATCCAATACCACGGCCACATGGGTCCGTAGTTGCTGCAGCATTTGCAGCAGATCGTGGACCGGTTTGGTTTCGGGGACGAACACCGGTTTACGGAGTAGTTCGCGAATTGGGGTTCGAGAGTCGATGTCGCCTGTCGCCAATTCGGGGAGCAGGTCTTTGGTGTAGAGAACGCCGATGATGTCGTCGCGGTTTTTGTCGTACACGGGGATACGCGTGTGACCTGTCTCGATTGCAGAGGCGATGAGTGCTTCCCAATCCAGATGGATCGAAAGCATGTTCATATCAGTCCGCGGGGTCATGATCTCCGCCACGTCGGCATCGCTCAGATCGATGACCCCTTCGATCATTTCGCGGGCTTCCTCTTCGAGCAACCCCTCGCGATGCCCTTCGCTGACGATCGTGCGAATTTCTTCCTCGATCCGCTCGTCTTCTTCATCATGGAGTTCCCGCCCGGCAAGGCGGTGCAACGTGATATCCAGCATATGGGCACCCCAGGTAAGGGGCGACACGACGACGGCCAACAGTTTCCACAATGGCCAGCTATGGTAAAGAAACTCTTCAGAAAATACACGCGCCACGGCACGCGAAACCCACACCATGGAAGTCACAAGCACAAGTGCTAAAACTGCTGCAGTTCCTAAAAGTGCCAATCCACTTGTAAGATCTGAGCCTCCCCGGGCGACTGTCCAAGCAGAGCCGGCAACTGCAGAAAACACCGCAAGCACCACCGAAAGAATCTCGATGCCCAATCCCACGCGGTCGTGTTCCTGCAGGATATTCGTAAAACGTTCTGGCTTTTCACGCCGCCGACAAATTTCTTCCAAGTCGTGTCGGGAGAATTCCCGAAGTGACCGCGCCGCCAGATTGCAGATCGTCGCCGCCACAATTGCTGCCAGCGTAGTCCAGAATAGTTGCAACGTACTCACGGCAACAACTCCTCACTCTGCCCAGCAACGTCCTCTGCTGCATGCTCCCAACGAGAGGCGTCCCTCGGCAGGGCAATGCCCAAGCGTCGGAGATATTTCAACTCTGCTGAGAGCATTTCGGCCTGGGTGTTGGACTGCTTGTCGCAGTAACCAACCAGATGTAATGCGCCATGAACGGCATAGAGCAACAACTCATCCTGCGACGACCAACCAGCTTCGGCAGCTTCGCGAATAGCCGTATCGGTACTCACGATCAGCTCGCCTTCGAGACATCCTCGTGAGTCTTCAAGCACAAAGCTCAATACGTCTGTCGAGTAATCATGATTAAGGAATTCGACGTTCAAAGCATGGATGGTCGGATCGTCGACCACAGCGATGCTTATCGAGGCCGTCGGATAAGAAGAATCAGCAAGCACCGCCTCAACTGCTGTGACAAGTCTCGCTTCGTCAATAGCCAGCGAGGACTGCTCGTTGGCAACCACTACTCGAAAGCTAGGTTCAGCAGGTTCAGACTCGCCTTCGGCAACTTCCTCAGGCTCTAAGATGTTTGCTTCTGTCCCGGTTTCGTTCATTCTGCTCACACAGATTCAATGTATGGTGCCATCACCAATCAGAACCTCTATGCCGTTTCCTGATCGGGATACTTTACTCGGCCGTGATAAACGGCCGTCAGCGATTTTACCAAACTTTCGCCAACCTTGCGCACCTCCTCCAAAGTCAGCCCACATTCGTCAAATTGCCCGTCCAACAACCGCTTCCTGGCCAATTGTTCCACGATATTCTCGATTCGCGAAGGCGTCGGCTCCTTCAAAGCCCGGCTGGCACTCTCGACGGCATCTGCCAGCATCAGCACGCCGGCCTCTTTGGTTTGGGGTTTGGGACCTGGATAGCGGAAAGAACTCTCGTCGATCTCCGCGCTATCAGGATTCTCATTACGTTTTTCGTTTGCTTGCCTGTAGAAATATTCGACCAGTGTTGTGCCGTGGTGCTGTTGGATGAAATCGATGATCTGTTCGGGAAGCTTATTTTGGCGTGCAAGGTCGGCACCGTCCTTAACGTGTGCAATAATAACCAGAGTGCTCATGGCGGGCACGAGGGTGTCGTGGCGATTCTGACCTTGAACTTGGTTCTCGATGAAATAACCCGGCTTGAGCATCTTGCCGATGTCGTGGAAATAAGCTCCCACACGAACCAGCAGTCCCCGCGCACCTATCGATTCTGCTGCCGCTTCGGCGAGCGAAGCCACCGTGATGGAGTGGTTGTAGGTGCCCGGAGCGCGACGAATTAGTTCTTGCAACAACGGATGGGCCGGGTCCCCCAGTTCGATCAAGCTTAAATCGGTTTGCACACCAAACACGCGCTCGACGACCGGCAACAACGCGGTCATCAGCGTTCCAGCAATCAAGGCCCACAATGCGAGCATCAAACCACTTGACCAGAGTTCGACTCGAGGTTGTCCATAGAGAGTTCCCACTCCAACAGTCGTCAGCAGGGCAACAACAGCCGAAACGGTCCCAACGGTAAGTAGCTTGCCCCGCGTCCGAACCTGACGAAGCACCAGGATGGCCCCCGTAACTGTCGCCATTAGTACCAGCGACTGCTGGAGATCGAGGCCGATAGAAACCGTGATCACTAGATTCACACTCGCCGCCAACAGGAGTGCCATTTCCTGCTGATAGGCAATCGCTACCGTCATGCCTAGAAGAAGCAGGGCGATTACCTCGGTTCCCCAAAGATATTGACTCACCAACCAAGCCAGCATGATTGTGATCACGAATAAGGTGAGCAGACAAACGAAGTTTGACAAATCGGAAATAGCCTGCGGTTCACGGATATGAATATAGAATCCACAGAGCGTGAAAATTGCCGTGTACATACCCAACACCGCAAAAATCCGTCTCAATCGTGCGCTCAAGCCTCGCTCGTCGATTTGCTCAGCGTATTCCAGTTTCAGTAAATCCAACTTGTCCGTTGTGATCGTTTCGCCTCCATTGACGAGGGTTGCTTCTCCTGAGTGAAACTGCTTGTTCACAATAGCCACGGCTGCCGCTGCTTCATCCTGCGCTTCATGTGTCGCATTCAGATTCAGAGTCAGCGTCGGCACCAAACGAGGCCGCAACCAGGCAAATACTTGCTGAGCTAATTCCACCGACGAAATTTTTTCGTTCAACGACTGTTGCAACTTTGAGCTAACATTTTTGATGAGAACGTCGGGGACATCACGCCCTGCTTCGGCAGAAAAGCCATCTTTCTCTCGCGTGCGAACAAAAATCTTCTCCAGATTGGCGTCGTGCTCCTTGGGAAGTTCCTCAAGCAAACCCCACTGTTCGAGAGGTTTCATCACTTCTGCCAACTTCGTGCTGAATGCCTCCAAGGCTTCTTCCGAGGAAAACGCCTCGCGGAATCGTTGGAACTGTTCTTCTTGTTCCTGGGGAGTTGGGTCGGGCGTCCCATCGGCAAGGGGGGGTTGAAATGAATTCCAAAGCTGAAGATCGACTTGCTCGAAATTCTCCGCTGCCAATAGTTTGGCAAGTTCCAACCGCAATTCTGCCCGCAATTGTTCGAGTGGTGCTGGATCTTGGTCGTAAACCGCCACGGTCAATCGCTTAGCCCGGGTGCGGGCTTCCTTCGTCGCCTCAAGATCGGGTTGCTCAAAATTGACGCTTGCGACGATATCCCGTTCGGGAACTTCATTGAGCCGATATCGAAACGGCGGATCCCAGCCGCGAGTAATGACTAGCAGTAAAACAGCGACCAGCGTACATAATGCAAGTCGCAATAGCACGGATCCACGCTGAAGTTGTCCGAGGAGATTCCCCCAGAAACCGGGAGGCAACTCCACCATGGCCACACGCTGTTGGCGATTGCGTTTCTTGGGCATCTGAGACATAAGCAAAATACTCGTTGCTAGGTTTGCAGGCAAAAAGCCCGGTTCACCAGCAGTTTACGCCGAAAGTCAGCGTTTCTTCTTCGAGCCCTCCTCATAGGCGCGGACAATGTCCTGAACCAACCGGTGGCGGACAATATCCTCGGTCGAGAGATGCACCTTAGCAAATCCATCAATATCACGCAGGCGCGATAAGGCGTCTATCAAGCCGCTCTTCGTATGCGGGGGTAGGTCGACCTGCGTCGTGTCACCCGAGACAACCACTTGCGATCCCTCGCCCATGCGGGTAAGAAACATCTTCATTTGAGCAACGGTGGTATTTTGAGCTTCGTCCATGATGATAAAGGCATCATTAAGTGTCCGACCACGCATGTATGCCAACGGAACCACTTCGATCACATCATCATCCATATAACGTTGGACCTGATCGCGGTCCATCATATCACTCAAGGCATCCAAGAGCGGGCGCAAATAAGGATTGATCTTCGCCTGCAAGTCACCAGGCAAGAAACCTAGACTCTCACCAGCCTCCACTGCAGGACGTACCAATACCACTTTGCGAATTCTCTTGGCCCGCAGCGCCTCCACCGCCGTTGCCACGGCTAGATACGTCTTGCCGGTTCCTGCCGGCCCGGTGCAGAAAACGAGTGCATTGTCGCGGATCGCTTGAAGGTAGTCGGCTTGCCCTCGAGTGCGCGCGTGAATCATCCGACCACCGCGGACACCAATGGGGTCGGCCCGATAGGGCTTCTCGCCACTCATGACTCGACGCACAACCTGTTGGACTTGGTCGGCATCTAGAGGCAAGTTGCGCGCGAGCAGCGTGCGGAGTTCTTCCAATACGGCAGTTGCTTTGATTACAGCATCTTCTTCGCCATGTACGAAAATTCTACCGTCGCGGGTGGAGATGTTCGCCGGAATCGATTCGCGGATCTGTTTGAGATGCTGATCCTTCGTCCCTAACATGAGAACGAGATTTTCTGGATCACCAACCGAGATGCTTGATTCTATCATGCACGCGCACGCTGCGTATCAGCAGCCGCTCTGAACCTTATGGACCCGGGGGTACTTATTCTTATTTGTGCTAGTTGGTCACGCCGGATAAATGACGAAGCCCAAAATGCTAATCCCGTTAGCCGCGAAGCGGAGCGCAAACGCAGCACAGCGCGGTCTGGGTAAATCGCTCTGCTGCGTGGGCGCTCCGCATCGCGGCTAACAAGTTGGGTAGTTCGCTATTTGTCATTGTCTTCTCACACCCTCAAATATACTCAATTGCCGCCTACCAGGGCCACCCAAACTCTCCCCAATCAGTATAAACACCTCACAACGTAGGGTTTATAGGGATTCTGACATTGCCGGCCGCCGACGACAGCTCTCTTGGACTGGGCTGAGTCGATCTACGGTCCTACCCAGCCACTGACCCACATCAAATAGGCCGCGGGCCCTGCGACAAGGAGTGAATCGAGTAAATCGAGTACCCCACCAAATCCTGGTAGCCAATCACTCGAATCTTTGACCCCCGCATCGCGCTTCAAAAGCGACTCGGCTAGATCGCCCAGCATACCCGCCAGGCCGACCACCACACCATAACCCACGGAACCGGCAAGCCATGTCAGCCCTTCATGGCTGCTTGCCACGCCCATCATGCGCGCCATGGGACCCAGACAAAAGAGCGCAGTCGCCACGGCGAGCACTAACCCGCCAGCTGCCCCTTCCCACGTCTTGCCAGGGCTCAGCACAGGAGCCATTTTGTGTTTGCCCCAAGTTCGACCTGCGAAGTACGCTCCGATGTCAGTAAATTTCACCACGGCGATCATCGAGAACAGCGCAAGCATGCCACCTCGCGAGACGTCACCATCTACCGGCAGTAGGCGCAATTGCACAAGAAATCCGAGCAGCCCCCCCAGATAAAGCACGGCAAAAGAGGCCAATGCGATGTTCATGATTGTCTTGCCCGATTGTTGATAGCGCAACATCTCCGCCACAACATTCACCACAAGACCTGCAATTAATCCCCCCGCGAGAAATCCAAGTTTGCCTACGGAGAAGTCCGTCGGCGGCATTTGCCAGGCGATCGGCACAGACGCCGCCAAGACCACGAGTAAAGTACTCGTATGCACGGCCCTCGATTGAGGCGTATGCCCAATTGCCCGGAACAGACGAATTAGTTCACCGGTAGCCAAGACACAAAGTGCAATGGCCAGTGGAAAAAGATAGATTCCCGGCCGCGTCGCATGGGCATCAAGCCAGCAAAGCCCCAACAACAGACTGACAAGCACGGTTCCAATGATGATTCGCCAACGAAGCAATATGATCCACTTTCTACTTTGTCATTCCGAAGGAGTTTAACGACTGAGGAATCTGGGCGGCAATACCTTATCGTAGAAACTGGATTCCTCAGCCGCCTAGGCTCCATCGGAAAGACCGTCCCCACACCCACTCAAACCGCCGAATTTGCGATTTCGCCCCGCGAAATCTACGATCGCCTCATGCAACGTTGCTTCATCAAATTCCGGCCAACACTTGTCTGTCACCCAAATCTCAGCATAGCTAATTTGCCACAGCAAAAAGTTGCTCACTCGCATCTCTCCCGCCGTACGCAGCAAGAGATCCGGGTCGTCGTTCCCAGCCGTGTAGAGATGGTCTGCGATCGTCTGCTCGTCGATTTGCTCTACCGCCAGTTCCTGGTTGGCGACTTCGCGGGCGATCCCTTGCACGGCGTCGACTATTTCCGCGCGGCTGCCGTAATTGATCGCCAGATTGAGCCACATGCCATTATTCTCACGACTCATCGACACGGTCTCATCGAGTTCCCGCAAAACTTGTTCGGGAATATTGTCTCGCCGGCCGACCATCCGCACCCGCAGATTGTTCTCCATGATCGTGGAGCGTTCCTCGATCATGTACTGCTCAAGCAGGTGCATGAGGAAATCGATTTCCTGTGCTGGACGCTTCCAGTTTTCACTCGACAGGCAATAGAGCGTGAGCTGCTTGATGCCCAGATTGGCACACTCTTCGGTGATCTTGCGAACGGTCTCTACCCCACGTCTGTGACCATCAATGCGTGGCAAATCTTGCCGTTGTGCCCACCTCCCGTTGCCGTCCATGATGATCGCAATGTGACGCGGCCATCGCTGGCGTGGCACGTTGGCAAGATTCGCAGGCAGACATTCCGCTGACATGACTCGGCCAAGGGTTTTACAACGAGGCGGCGACAGCACTTCCGTCGCCAACGGGAATCGTCTGGCAGCGATCCGGACCCACCGAGACCGTCTCGACAGGTATGCCGATCAGCTCACTGATGCGGTCCAAATAATCACGTGCCGCCTGTGGCAAGTCCTCCAGTGTGCGCACTCCAGAAAGATCTTCCTGCCAGCCGGGCAGCGACTCATACACAGGCACCACTTTGCGAATATCATCCACATGGCTGGGGAACCGGTCCGATTGCTTGCCATCGATCTCATAGGCTGTGCAGATCTTTAGCTCCTCTAGCCCACTCAAAACATCGAGCAACATCACGCAAATCGAGTCGACACCACTGAGTCGCGAGGTGTAGCGAATTGCCACAGCATCCAACCACCCACATCGCCGGGGCCGTTTGGTTACCGTGCCATACTCATTTCCCTGGTCGCGAATCCGCTGGCCAATCTCATTGTCTTGCTCTGTGGGAAACGGTCCGCCACCCACGCGTGTGGTGTACGCCTTCACGATGCCGATCACTTTGTCGATATAGCGCCCCGGCACACCGGAGCCATTCGAGATACCCACGCCCGAGCTATTGCTGCTCGTGACGAAGGGATACGTGCCGTGATCTACGTCCAACAAGGCACCCTGGGCTCCTTCGAACAGAATTCGCTTTCCACTCTCCGCTGCCGATAGCAAGTATTCGGTGGTATCTGCCACATAGGGCCGCAACCGCTCAGCGTATGCCCCATACTGTTTGATGATCGCTTCGGCATCCAAGGCCTCAAACTCGTCGGCGGGAAGCATCGCTGCGAGCAGGCGATTCTTCTCCGCGACATTGTGCCGCACTTGATTCGCAAACGTATCGCGATACATGTCGCCCAGTCGGACGGCAAACGACCGACCGACCTTATCTCGGTAGCATGGCCCAATGCCGCGTCCTGTCGTGCCAATGTTCTCGCCGTCGGATGTGTTGCGATCCATCGAGCGATCCTCGGCAAAGTGCCAAGGGAAGATCACATGTGCCCGGTCGCTCAGCAACAGATTATCGCTATCCTTAACGTTCCGTGAGGCCAACTCATCGAGTTCTTCGATGGCCTTTGCCGGATTGATGACCACCCCACCAGCGATTACGCAAGTCACTCCCGAGGTGAGCACGCCGCTTGGTAGCAGAGAGAGCTTATAGACTTCGTCCCCTGCGACGACCGTATGGCCGGCGTTTGCTCCGCCCTGATAGCGGACCACGATGTCGTGATCACGTGTGAGCAGGTCGACGATTTTTCCTTTGGCTTCGTCGCCCCATTGCAGACCAATAACACAAGTTCCAGGCACCTAATTTTCCTCCGCACAGAAAGATCCCACGAAATAGCTCGTGAAATCGCATAGCAAACAGCGACTTGCGTACTCCCGCCCGTAGCTTACGATGAACCAGCGACTCATTGTAACCAAACCGCCCTCCCCTGCCACCTCCATGGATACCTTCATTCACATCCTGGCTGCAATTCTCCTGCTCTCAGCGATGGCAGTAGGCTGGGTGCTTACGCTCGTGGGAATGCCGGGAAATTGGTTCATGGTCCTAGCTGCTGCAGGGTATGCGTGGATCGGACCGCAAACGGGTCTCATCCAGCTTGAGTGGAAAACCGTAATCGCCCTAAGTGTCCTAGCTATTATTGGCGAAATCGCCGAATTTGCCGCTGGCATGGTCGGTGCACGCCGTGCGGGGGGAAGTCGACGCGCAGCCGTTTTCTCGCTCATTGGCTCGCTGATCGGTGCCATCGGCGGTGCCACGATCGGCATTCCCATCCCCGTCCTCGGTTCTGCCGTGGCTGCCGTCGTGGGGGGAGCCTTGGGGGCCTTTGCCGGCGCAGCTTTCGCCGAACACACCCGTGGAGAACTGGCCGGCCAATCGCTTAAAGTAGGCCAGGCTGCCTTCTGGGGCCGGCTCCTCGGCACCGGTATTAAAACCGTCGTCGCCTCGATCATCGCCGCCGTAACCATCATCACCCTGGCAACTTGAACCACTTCCATCCTAGCCGAGGCCGATGGCCACGGTTCTAAAACTGCTCCAAAGGAACCCACTCAAATGAAATACGGTATGAACGTCCTCCTTTGGATCGACCATCTCGACGACTCCATCCTGCCAGTCCTGGAGAGCCTCAAAGCCATGGGCTACGACGGCGTCGAAGTCCCTCTGTTTCAACTCGACGAGGCCCATTCTCAATCCTGGGGCAAGCGGCTAGACGACTTCGGCCTGGAACGGACCGCCGTCACCGTACGAACCGCCGAGGACAACCCTATCAGCCCCAACGCAAAGATCCGTGCCGCCGGAGTCGCAGCCAATAAACGCACTATCGATTGCTGCCATGCCTTAGGAGTCCAAGTCCTCTGCGGTCCGTTTCATTCGGCAATCGGCGAGTTCAGCGGTGCCGGCCCGACTGCCGACGAGTGGAAGTGGGGTGTAGAAAGCATGCGCGAAGTCGCCGAATACGCCGAACAGGCCAACGTTGTTCTGGCCCCTGAAGCGGTCAATCGATTCGAGTGTTATCTCGCCAATTGCATGGTCGATCTCAGCCGGTTCGTAACCGAAGTGGATCACCCCAGCTGCAAACTGTTGTACGATACTTTCCACGCGAACATCGAAGAAAAAGATCCCGTTCAGGCGATCCGCACCTGCGCTCCACACGTGGGCTTGGTGCATATTTCAGAAAACGACCGCAGCACTCCCGGCCAAGGAAACGTCTGCTGGGACGAGACTTTCGATACCCTCAGAGAAATCGGCTACGATGGCTGGCTCGTCGTCGAAGCCTTCGGCCTCTGTCTGCCAAGAATCGCCGCCGCCACAAAGATCTGGCGCTCGATGTTCGAGAGCGAAGAGCAACTGGCCCGCGAGGCGCTGGATTTTATGCGTTCGAATGTCGCCCGCAGGTGGTAGACACGAGAACGACTTCCTCCCTCTGTAATAGCCGTCGGCGGAAGCCGAGGGTTGCTACGTGATCGAACGCCTCGCGATAATTGAAAATGGTCGGATCTCCCTTGCACTAATCATACCTGATGATAGGTGCAATGCAGATCACTCCCTTTTCTTGTGTATGGACATCTACTCAAATTCCACCACCAACCCTCGATGGTCCGACCCCACATACGGCCCCACCGCGAACCCTGTTACTTGTATGTCAGGACCCACCAGCACATGGTCAATTGGTAGGCCAAAAATCCCGATGGGAATTGGCAGCCATGTGACATGGAACCCTTGCCCCTCCATCGCATCGCGCAGGCCGGATTCTCGAATGAGACGGCGAAACCAATACGACCAGGGTGTGCAGTTAAAATCTCCCGCCACAATCGTACGGCCGTGTTCCGGTGTTTGAACCGCCTCCGCAATCCCCTCGAAATGGAGATTTCGCGATTTCCACTTGTCGTTGTTCATCGGCGAAATGGGGTGGACTGCAATCAAGCGGAGCCGCTTCCCATCGGGCAATTCAATCAACGCATCAAGTGAAGGGGTCGAATAAAGCTTCGAGAACGGTTTCAGCTCGCAACAGGCCCAGGGAATCTTGCTGTAAATCGAAATGCCGAAGTAATCCAACCGCGCGTAGGATTTGTGGTAAGGCCAAGTTTCGCCAAGTGCTTCATCCAGCGATTCGATCCACGACGCTCTCGTTTCCTGCAAGAGAATAAAATCAGGGTCCGTCTCCAAGATAAAGTCAATCACCTTGTCTTTCGCAGGATTGATCGCCAGCACATTCAACGAGAGTAGCCGATAGGTGCCGGTCCTCGTAGCACTACCCGATGGGAAGTAAAAAGGCCACAAAGTGGCCGTCAAACCTAGTGCCACAACGAGGCAAACAACTCCCCATCGACGGCGCTCCAACGCAAGCAGCAATACACCGCAAACTACCAGTGCGAACACCGCCTGAGAGCGAAGATGACTGCAGAGGTCCAGTAGCCAATTCCACTTGCCAAAGAAACCGGCGGTGACGACGGCTAGGGACAGCGAGGCAATGAATTGGAAAGGGATTGCCACGCGTTTCATGGTGGGATCATTAGTGAGAGGTAGGCTCAGTAAGACTCTGGATTACACTATACATCTCTCGAACGACGATCACCACTTAGGAGAATTCCCGTAGCAAGCGACACACCGAAAACAACGCAAGAAGAGTTATTTGGAAACCCTGCGCACGCAGTCCAGTCAAATGTAGCATTGCTACAGGAAGCAGCAAAGCAGAAAGAATGGCGTACTTCAACGTCGTAGCCTTGCCGTTGGATCTATCGGCCATGCGGATGCTCTTCAGCGGAAATAGAGACCTCCGAGTACACCGAGAAATCCCATCTCATTCTCGTGCATCAAGAACCGTAGTCCAAGGATTCCGCCAATCAATGCCCCGAAGACAATCACAACGGCAGGGCCACGCTTTTGGTACCGTCTGAATGACATTTCAACGCCAAATTGATTCCAGATAGATCTCTTTTTCCTCTGGAGGAATTCTAGCCTTCTACATTTGGCGCGACTACTTCCGACTAAACAACTCCGGCTCGGGCGTCTCGACGTTGAAGTTGTGGGAAGAATCTTCCTCCACTTCAAGTTCTTCGCTTTCCGGATCATCATCATGCTTGATTCGCTCACGGCCGATTTCCGGCAGCGCGTTTATGCGGAAGCGGCTCGTTAGGGCTCCGTTTTGCTTCGCCTGTTCAAGCATCTGGACCACGTCAGGGTAATCGCCACCCAGTTCGACGATCGCGCGGATGACTTCTTCGACGTCGGTCGAGACAACCCGTTGTTGTGTGGTCGAACCAAAGTTGCTCACCTTGATTTGGGCACCGCTAAGACCATTGACCAGGATGTTTGGTCCGGCATCCAATACCAACGGCAACTTGAGTTGATGGTCGAGACCAAAGAACACGATCTCCGGATGATGACTGCTGGTGACGTGAATCATTTGATCTCCAGGCAGATCGAGCTTATGAAACTGGAACTTGTCCTTCATGTTTTCCCCCACCAACAGCGAATCGTTAGGAGTCATCGCAGTCATCGCCCTGAACGCACCATACCGAGTTTCGGCGCTCTTGGCCGACAGAAGCGAGCGCAACGCCTCGTAGGCTGCCCCGTCGTCCATCGCACTCAGGGCTGCCAAGGCATTCACGCGGAAGGCTGGCTCGTCGCGCACTACTTTGGCCAAAGGATCGACCGCTTCTGTTACGTCGAGATAGGCGAGTGCCTCAGCAGCGTAGAACCTCACCTCGGGGTCGTCGCTTTCAATACCTTCAAGCAAAGCCTGCTTGGCTTGGTCGTCGCCAATGGCCTCGAGCCGAATCGCTGCCGTGGCCGTTGTCACGGGGTCCATCAATTGGTTTTTCAACAGTACAAGCCGTTCTTGCAGCTGACTGGGGGACTCGGTGATCGCGATGTTACGCACGACCCGCATATAACGCCCCACATTGTCTTTGTACCGAGGATGCACATCCAGTTCGATGAATTCATCCGTTTTCGGAATCGACATTCCCCGTTGCTGGCCATCCATGTAGCTGAAGAAGCGTTTGTTGATCGCTTTGCCGATGGTCTGACTCAAACGGACCGATTGGTGTTCGCTGTTGAGCACCAGTCCCAGGTTGCGGTCTTTGAGGGCAACACCACCACCCAGGACGCGTCCCTTGCGAGACAGCACCTTGTCTTCGTCGACGTCGGCACTTGGATCAACAAGAATCGGGCCTTTTGCCATTCCCAACAAGTGCCCTTTGCGAAGTTGATCTCCCAGTACAGCCGTTTCGGTAAGCCGCGTTTCCAACAACCGACCTCCGCGCAGGCTTGTCGTGCTACTGCGCGTGGGTGTGCGAATATCCAGGTCAAAATGATCGCCGGCTCGGATGCCAGGTCGCAGCAAGCCACGCACCAGCACCAGCCCCGTGTTGGGAGAGGCCAAGATTCTATTGGGATTCTCGACTTCTCGCCGATTCATTTCGGCAAGCACGGTCGCTCGCTGCGGCGAAGGAGGTGGATCCTCGCCCGTCCCCGCCAACCCGGTCACGAGTGCCACGGCCTCCACCTTCACGTAGCTCAAGCCATAGGGCTGAGTCGCGTTGCCCACGAGCTTCAATTCCGCCTTGGTCTCTTCCTCGGTGAGCTCTGGACTTTGCTGGCGCAGAATTGGACCCATGCAGCCGGTCCACGCCATGACGACAGAAATTGCGATGACCAGACTCAAACGGCTCGAGTGAATAGACCTCATGCCAACTATCTCCTAGGCGCTCTGCAGCGTTTTTTATTCTTGTCTCGATCCAGCAACGATCGCTTTGTCAACTTGGCAAGCAGCACGGCGCATTCCGCCGGTTCTGGCGAACTACCAGCGGCTAGCGTCATTCCGCCCACACTACTAACGAAGGGGGTCGAAGAATACGAGTCGTACCAAATGCGGTCAAGAGAGTCCTGCTTGCATCTCCCAATTAGCCGCGATGCAACGCATCGCCGGGCCGATCGAGTCACAGGCTGGAAGCCTGCGCCACGAGAGATCAAGGTGGGTCGTATCCACCGGGATGCCAGGGATGACAGCGTCCAATCCGGCGAAACCCCAGCAGAGTTCCTCTCACAGCACCGTGCTTTTTCACAGCTTCGATGAAATACACGCTACAAGTTGGTTCAAACCGACAGCATTGCCCCAGCAGAGGGCTGATTGTCCATTGATAGCACTTCACTGCGGCAATCAGCAGCACTGCTGGCACCTGACGGCAGATTCTCCACAACCGGTTCATGACGATGTCTTGCTAGCAGCTGCGAGTTTACGCTCGGCGCGCCCCGCCAGCCCACTGAGCGAAGCTTGCGCTTGTTCCAGTGAGGGGACTGTCGCGGGCTTGCCAGTGCGACGGGGAATGATGACCAAGTCAATTCCGCTAGGCAATTCGCTGCGCAGCAAACGAAAAGCCTCGCGTAGAATTCGTTTCCAACGATTCCTCATGACGGCATTTCCACATTTACGCGAGACAACCAACCCCAGCCGAGTCTCGTCACTAATCCCTTGCTCTGCGTGGAGCACCAGCAGGTCGTCGCTCACTATGCAATGCCGGCGAAAAACTCGGTCAAAATCCTCGGACTTTAAAAGGCGAGCCGACTTGGGCAGCTTGTTGGACATCGAGAGTAACATGCCTACTGCGAAAAGTTTGTGTCCTTGGATGGTTTGTCGCGAGAGATCACAGTTTCTATTCCCTCCTCTGGGAAATTATTCGCTGTGCCTGATTCGACCTGATTGGAGGGTCTTCTTCGAATGGGTTCGACATCAGTGGGCACCGCTGGTCCCCGACGAAACCTGCCCAACCTGCGAACCCAGTTAGCTCCAAGCATAGTTCCTACAATTAACAGCATGCCTAGCAATACAATTCCCAACAAAGCCATCAGCAAGATTGCCCGCAACGGTTGCGGAATCGTTGGCTCGCTCGATTGGGCCAGAAAAATCGCCGCTTGTACGTCTGGACCACTTACCATCGCAAATCTGACCGCGGATTCTCAGGGTACTTCTTCAATGTTTCCAGAACAGTCTCGCGGTCTGCTTCGTCCATGTTCTTGGGCAAGATGATTTGCACTTCTGCAAACAGGTCCCCCGGATCACCATTGGCAGGTTTTACCCCCTGGCCTTTTGCGCGCAGTTTGCTGCCGCTTGAAGTGCCAGGAGGGACTGTGAGCGCGATCGTGCCGTGGGGAGTGGGGACATCAATCTTGCCGCCTCCCATTGCTTCGGCCAAAGTGATCGGAACTCGCACGTCGAGCCGATTTCCTTGTCGTCGATAGTGAGGGTGGGGAGCTACGTTTACACGAATCAAGATGTCGCCAGCAGGTCCCCCTGTTCGGCTCGGCTCCCCTTTACCTCGAAGTCGAATTTTTTTTCCTGGAGCAATACCAGCTGGGATCTTGACTCGCAATGATTCTGTTTGGCCTGTTTCATCTCTCAGGGAGATTTCTGCCTCGCCACCCAGTACCGCCGTTGCAAAAGGGACCGTGATTTCATGCTCGATATTGCTACCGCGCGTGGGAGCACTTCGTTTATTGCGCTGCTTGAAGTTTCTGAAGAGATCAGCAAACCCCCCACCTCCAACGTCTGCACCACCACCGAAGAGATCATCCAGATTGACGTCAAACCCCTGCGGACCTCCTGGACCGCCGCCAGTACCCGCCCAGGGATTCGGACCCGGCCGCGGGCCACCTCCACCTCCAACTGTCTCGTAAGCGCTGCCGTAGCGATCGTACAACTCGCGCTTCTGAGTGTCATTTAGCACATCAAAGGCCTCCTGAACCCGTTGGAACTTCTCTTTGGCTTTTGTGTCGCCCGGGTTTAGGTCAGGATGATGCTTGCGGGCCATCTGGCGATATGCGGTGCGGATCTCATCCTGCGTCGCTTGACGGCTCACTCCCAATGTTTCGTAAAAGTCTTCAGCCATATTTCCAGCACATTGTTGGAACCGATTTAGTGATACTGTGAGAAGTTTCCATTCTACCTGTCTGAGCCATGATGGGTAGCGGCTTAGTCTACCCCTAGGCGTGCTAAACTAGAGATAAGCAAATTCGGGTGTTTTTTGCTTTCTCTGTATGACGCACGGCCCAAAAGCAAGCCAGAATAATCCCTATGATACGCAACGTCCCTCAAACCTTCACGCCAATTCTGCTGGTGCTGATGATAGCCAGTAGTCTACATGGTGCGAGATACGATGGCATGCTGACTGTGAATGCAGCCGACGAGAAGACAGGTCAGGCGATTCCCGTGCGGATGGAGCTCCGCAACTCGCATGGCAAACCTGTGAGAGTGCGACCAAAAGGCGCGATTGCACTCGATGGCTACCTCGTTTTTGATGGCTCGGTTACCCTGGAATTGAAGAAGGGAAATTATCAATTCTTTATCGAAGCAGGCCCGGAGTACCAAACCCGCCAGGGGCATTTTACGATCGAGCGCCACGCCGAGGACTCGACCGAAGTGCTACTCACTCGCCGCGTAAATATGCAGAACGAAGGGTGGTGGGCTGCAGATCTTGAAGTTTCGCAGGCTCTCAACGACATGCCCCTACTGATGCGAGCAGCGGGAGTCGACTTTGTGCCTGTGACGGTTGCTACCAATCTTCGCGGCAAGTGCAGTGAGATGAAATTGCGCGCCGGTGAATCCATCTCAGACCTATCCCCACCCTTCTTTGGCCCTTGGGCGGCGATTGACTATCGCCGCGGAGGCGGATTGCAATTGATCGCCAGCGAGAGCCCTTTTCCGGTTTGTGACAAGGACGCCGACGAATCCTCTCTCACCGTATCGCAGTCGGCCAGCGACCACGGTGACAAAGTGATCGCCTTAAGCCCCTTTGCTTGGGATCTGCCTATTTGGATAGCCTCTGGGAAACTCGATGCAGTGCAATTGATCCATAGGCATTCACTTCTCGACAATGTGATCGACAATGAAGATTGGGGATACCCCAGGAATAGGAAGCTGTACCCTGGTGCCATGGGCAATGGCCGCTGGAGCGAAGCGATCTACCATCACCTGCTCAATTGTGGCCTGCGGATTCCACCCGTTGCCGGTAGCGGCTCAGGAACGAACGGTAATCCGGTTGGCACGAACCGAGTCTATGCCTACTGTGAAGGAGACTTCTCCCGCGAGGCCTTTTTCGACTCCCTGCGCGCCGGGCAGGTGATGGTGACGAATGGGCCACTCCTGCGAACGAAGGTAGAGGGAAATCTTCCTGGCCATGTGTTTATGTTAGATTCTGGCCAGTCGCGAGAATTTCAGATTGCTCTGAGTCTTACTTTCTACGAGAAAGCCGCCGTTGAGTATTTGGAAATCCTCAAGAATGGAGAGGTAGTCCATCAAATTCGATTGCGGGATCTTGCAAAGAATCAAGGGCGATTGCCTCCGCTGAAATTCGATTCGAGTGGCTGGTTTGCAGTGCGAGCCATGACTGGCAATACCAAGAACTACCAATTTGCTACGACGGGCCCGTACTTCGTTCAAACAGACTATCAGCCTCGAGTGAGTCGACGCAGTGTGCAGTTCTTCCTCGATTGGCTCGAAGCTGCTGAACAAGAGTTTGCTGAAAAAGAAGCGGTGATCGTTGAAATCGCTGAAGCACGACGCTTCTGGACAGATTTGTTCGACAATGCCAACGCCGACTAGATTGCAGGCCTGAAGCCCAGGCTAGCTTGTTTTCTGAGGTTGTTCTTTGGGATTCTCTTCCGCCAGTCCATTGAAGGTCTCACTTGTCGCTACGACAGGATTCTCAATGAAGTTCGGCAATCCATTGAGTAGCTCGTTCTGTGATCGATGCTGCTGGTTTCCCTCAGAGACTGTCGCACGCACATACGTTCCATCTGCCTTAAGAATTCGTGCTCTCATGTTGTCGCGCAGATAGGTTGGGACAATATCCTCGCAGATTCGTTTGCGCAATTCAGAATCTTCAACGGGAAACATAACTTCAACTCGACGATCAAAGTTTCGCGGCATCCAGTCGGCGCTGCTGAGGAATACCTGCATTTTGTTGCCTTCACCAAACACCAAAATCCGGCTGTGTTCCAAGAAACGATCGACAATACTACGGACCTCGATGCTTTCCGAAATACCCGGCAGACCGGGTCGCAAACAACAGATGCCACGAATTACGAGCTCGATCGGCACTCCCGCCTGGCTTGCTTGATAAAGTGCTTCGATAGTTTCCCGATCAACGAGCGAATTGAGCTTAGCAAAGATTCTAGACTTCTTGCCAGCTCGGGCTCGCTGTGCCTGCTCATTGATTAGTTCAATCGTGCGCTGATGCATATCTCGTGGGGCCAAAATAAGTTTCTGCCATTCGTGACCTTGAGAGTAGCCTGTGAGGAAATTGAATAGAGCGGAAGCGTCTTCGGCAAACGCTTTGTCCGAAGTAAATAATCCTAAGTCAGTATAGAGTCGGGCTGTGGTTGGATTGTAGTTGCCTGTGCTGAGATGGACGTAACGTCGGACCTTCTTGCCCTCTTGTCGCACAACCATCGCCAGCTTGCAATGAGTCTTGAGATCCATGAAGCCGTAAACGACATGCACCCCAGCCCGTTCCATTTGCCGCGCCCAAATAATGTTGTTGGCTTCGTCAAATCTTGCTTTGAGTTCAACCAATGCAGTAACTTGCTTCCCGTTTTCGGCGGCTTTGATCAGGGCTCGAACGATCGGGCTGTCACCGCTGGTGCGATAGAGAGTCTGTTTGATCGCCAGAACATCAGTGTCCTCGGCAGCCTCCTCCACAAATCGGACCACTGGATCGAAGGAGTCGAATGGGTGGTGCAACAGAATGTCATGCTGGGCGATTTCGGAGAGCATACTCTCGCCACGGCGTAGTCTCACCGGCTGGCGAGGAATGAGGGGGGGATCCCGCAGATCGTTCTTTTCTATCAGACGGATCAGATCCCACATGCAGGTCATGTCGAGCATGCCCTGGATGTGATAGACATCAGAGTAGACGCGACCATCCACTTCGTCTCGGACGTGCAGGCTTTCTTCATTGACGAGCATCTCCAAGAGATCCTCTCCCATTCCGGCTTGGACTTCGAGCCGAACAGCTTCGGATTGTTGTCGTACACGAAGCCTCATTTCGATCGCGCGGAGCATGTCATCAGCTTCTTGCTCAAGCACGTCGATGTCCATGTCCCGCGTCATACGGAAAGTTGCGTGATGAGCAATCTCATAGCCGCCAAAGAGTTCCGGAAGTTTGGCAGCCAGCAAGTCCTCTAGCATGATGTATTTATTCTCGCCAGGTTCCCCTATGTCCACGAAACGTGGCAGAACAGTAGGCAGCTGGACGACAGCAAATAAATCGGCGGGTCCAACTCCTTTTGACCTTTGCAAGAGGGCAACCAGGTAGAGTCCTCGATTGTGAAACCGTGGACTGGGATGGCTCGGATCGATCGCCATTGGAGTGAGCACTGGAAACGCACGTTGTCGAAAGAATTCGTTGATTGTTTTGCGCTGAGATTTATCCAAATCTTTCTCAGCAAGAATGTGCACGTCATTCTTGGCAAGTTCTGGCAGAATCGCGTCATTAAGACAAGCATACTGATCGACTACCAATTGGCGAGTACGCTCGGTGATACGCTGTAACTGAGCCATGGGTGTTAGGCCATCGGCCGAGACATCTTGAGGTGCGACCCCACCAAAAGCTTGTTCTCGTAACCCCGCCACTCGAACCATGAAGAACTCATCAAGATTCGAGCTGAAGATGGCCAGAAACTTGGCGCGTTCCATGAGTGGATTCGAAGAGTCTTGGGCTTCTTCAAGAACACGCGCGTTGAATTCCAGCCAGCTCAACTCGCGGTTGATAAAATGTTCGGGTTGAAACGTATGAACAGGTGTGGTCATGCCCGATATTTTCTGGGAGTGGTCTGATGGACGAAAAGTTAACAAACCCTTCAATTATAGTTCATCCACATGAAGAAATGTGGAAGGCCTCATCCAGACCCCGCTTGTAGGCTAACTGCCTAAACACCGCTATGCAAAGGGGATGAATACCAATTATATCAAACAGGCATGTGATTTGCGGTTCGGCGAGTATTTCGAGCAGAAGGTCCGAGAATCTCTGCTATCTCCTCAGTATCGAGCATTTCTCGCTCGAGAAGCGCCATTGAAAGTGCTTCCAGTTTACTTGCATTCTCCGTCAACATGCGGTTCGCCCGGTCATCGGCAGAATGGAGGATTTTTGCAACTTCTTCGTCGATGATTTGAGCCGTTCGTTCGCTGAATGTTCGGTGCTCATGAGCCATTTCTCGTCCTAGAAACGGTTGTTCCTCTCCATTGCTATAAGCGACTGGTCCCAGACGTTCGCTCATCCCCCAGCGCGTCACCATCCGCCGAGCTAGATCAGTCGCCCTATTGAGATCACTTTCGGCACCGGCGCTGAATTCGTCGAATTGAATTTTCTCCGCAGCCCGGCCAGCCAAGGCCATCGTGAGTGTAGCAATCATCTGACTTTGACTTGTGTTATAGCGGTCCTCCTCCGGAACGAGTTGTGTCACTCCGAGCGAACGTCCACGAGGGATTATCGTCACCTTGTGGACCGGTTCACAGTCAGGCACCATCCAAGCAACGAGTGCGTGGCCTGCTTCGTGGTAGGCGACAAGCTTCTTTTCGTCCGCAGTGAGAATCTCCTCACGTGCGGCACCCATCAGGATTTTGTCTCGAGCATACTCAAAATCTTCTGGTTCTACTTTGTCCTTGTCGTGACGAATCGCCCAGAGAGCTGCTTCATTGACCAGATTGCGAATGTCGGCGCCAGTAAGTCCTGAAGTTGCACGCGCAAGTTTTTCAAAGTCGACATCCTCTGTCAGGGGGACCTTTTTGCTATGCAATTCGAACAACTCTTCACGACCCTTGACCGTTGGCCTGTCGACTGTCACATGACGATCAAATCGACCGGGCCGCAAAAGCGCTGGGTCAAGAACGTCAGGACGGTTTGTCGCGGCCAACACGATTACCGTTGAAGTCGGACTAAAACCATCCATCTCACTAAGTATCTGATTGAGCGTTTGCTCTCGTTCATCATGACCCCCTCCCAACCCGGCCCCTCTTTGGCGACCGACTGCATCGATTTCGTCGATGAATAGAATTGCGGGCGAATTTTCTTGCGCCGTTTTGAACATGTCACGGACGCGTCCAGCACCCACTCCCACAAACATTTGAATAAACTCAGAACCATTGATCGAAAAAAACGGGACGCCTGCCTCACCGGCAACAGCCCGAGCCAGCAAGGTTTTTCCTGTTCCCGGGGGACCCATCAAGAGTACGCCCTTGGGGACTTGGGCTCCTAGGCGCTGAAATCTGGGAGCATCTTTAAGGTAGAGAACGATCTCTTCGAGATCCTTCTTGACTCCCGTGAGCCCTGCGACGTCATTGAAGGTCACTTTGCGATCGCTTGCTTCATAGCGCCGAGCAGGGCTCTTAATGACTCCGCCGAGCATTCCTCCGCCCATCATTTGTTCTCTAGTGCGGCGCATCATGTTCCAGGCAAACACCACTAAGAGACCCATTCCCATGAGCGAAAGCAGAAAAAAGACATCGTCGTAGGTCGTGGGATCCTCGGCCGATACCTCCACTTTTTTCTTCTGCAACTCGGCGAGCCAACTCTCTCCTACCTGCTCAGGTAAGATCGCCTGGAATTTGGTTATCGGCTCTTGCTTAGCGTCGGCAGGAGTCTTTGGGTCGGTAGGCTCTGGAACGACTCCCTCACGAAATATACCCACCACTTTGTTCTTGGCAATCTTAATACTTTTGACATTGCCGGCCTCGATTTCATCGATCAGTTGACTATACGAAATCGTTGTATCAGTCTTCCAAGCGGAGAACAAAAGCAACACGGTAGCGATCGCCAGCAGCGACAACGTAAACCAGTGCATGGATCTGCGTGGCTGTGCAGGTTTCTTAGGGCGATCTTCGTCTTGGTCGTTCATTCAAATCCTAAAAACACTCTATACTTGAATCGTACTGTCACTTGCACGGGGGGAACGCTTAGGTAGAGGAAACAGGCTTCGTTTTAGGCCTCAATCAAACCTCTCGATAGATTTACGCTGCCCCTTCTCAAAGGTGGCTTCAGCTACTTTCTTACCGGTTTCATCGTACTCGACTACAACTCCGTCGAGCTTACCATCCACAAAATTAGTTTCCTGTTTAACTGTGCCATCAGGATAGTACGTTGTCCGCGACCCTTCTAACTTGCCATCCACGAAATTGAATTTGGCTTTGGGCGTCTTGCCATCTTCATAGAAGCTACTCCACTCCCCGTCCCGTACGCCATCTTTGAAGCTTTGAACGTCTTCCAAAGTTCCGTCTGCAAGAAACATCTCAACCTTACCATCTGGTTTACCATTCTTAAAAACAATGTTCCTACGGAGTTGACCGTTTGGATGCCAATAGCTCCACTCCCCTGTGATCACTCCAAACTTATATTGTCCTTCGCTAAACTTTTGGCCATCTGGATAGTATTCAATGTAGGCACCGTCACTGACCACGGTATCGTCAGACATGATCGCTTCCTCTCGCTCCAGGCGAAGCTGACCGTCCTCGTACTTCCCTTGAGCTTTTCTGTGTGTGACTACCGATGGAGGTGGTTCCTCGCCTAGTTCTTTGAGGTACACGGGCTCTGCTTTCGCCTCCTGTGCCATAGAGGTTGCTGCAATCACTGTTGGCCAACAGAGTACGACAAACATGAGTGTATAGACAGATATGCGCATTTTCGATTCCTAAGCTTTCTATATGTTCTGAGAACAACGACTCAATAGGTATTGTTTGATGTTTTTTCAGTTGATTAGTAGTATGAACCAATCTTTTATCCGGAAGTAATTTGGTTCTTGTGCAGTACTAAGTTTTTCAACGAACTGGGTGTCAATGTAGGGAATGAAAGGATTGCCGCGATTTGATTACGCTAAACATGCCATTCCGCGGGAAGGCATGCATCTTTCTCGACAACCAGGATTCCATCCCTCAGCGAACAAACCTCGTTCACTTCACAATCTGGCCGGTCTCCTGGATTGACGACTTGTGCCCCTGGACCAATACGACAATTCTTATCCACGATCGCTTTCTCAATGAGCGTTCCATCTCCAATTCCCATGGCTGGCCACTCATCCGTGTGTCTGGTTGCTCCCGGTGATTCATAGAAGTCGGCACCCATGATGATGGAATCGCGTATGGTCACGTTGCGACCGATCTTGCAGCGAAGCCCTATTACACTGTTAACAATATGCGTACCGGGTTCAATGATACAGCCATCCGCAACCAGGCTGCTTTCGATCGTAGCTCCGTCGAAGCGAGTAGGTGGCAGGAAGCGAGGCCGAGAATAAATAACTGCCTCGGAATCTGTCAGTTCAAAGGGAGCATTTGGGAGGGTAAGCTGCAGATTCGCTTCAAAGAAAGATCGGATCGTACCAATATCTTCCCAATAGCCATCAAAAAGGTGAAGCTGAACCTTGCGAGTGCCAATTGAAGTTGGAAATACTTCTCTGCCGAAGTCGCGATGGTCCGTGTTTTCCAATGCCGAGGCTAAGACATCGGCATTGAAAATATAGATCCCCATACTAGCCAAACAGTCGCGGCCCATACTCGACACTCCATGGGCATCAATCCAAGCAGGCGACGTTCGCACTGAGTTCAATTCTTCTTCTGTCTTCGGCTTTTCAGCAAAACGAATTACCCGGCCCGTATCGTCGGCTCGCATGATTCCTAACCCACCGGCCTCATGGCTATGGACCGGCTTGGCGGCAATCGTGATGTCAGCGCCCGACTCGCGATGGGTCTTGAGCATCTCGGTAAAGTCCATGTGATAGAGTTGGTCGCCGGAAAGGATGACGACATACTTCGTGCCAGGTTGAGTGAGATAGCGTAGGTTTTTTCGTACGGCATCCGCAGTCCCCTGATACCAGTCGGTCCCTTCAGCCATGGTCTGCTGGGCGGCCAATAACTCGACAAATCCAGCGCTGAAGTTGTCGAATCGGTACGTGCCACGAATGTGCCGATGCAAACTCACGGAGAGAAACTGCGTCAGCACATAGATTCGATTCAACCCGCTGTTGAGACAATTTGAGAGTGGAATGTCTATAAGTCGATACTTGCCTGCCAACGGAACTGCCGGCTTGGAGCGATATTTAGTCAGTGGCATCAATCGTGAACCCTGGCCTCCGCCTAAGACAACGGCGATCGTATTTCGCATGAGAAGTTGGTCCTTTTATATTGCGAGCGTTCGTTGATAATCCGAATCGCCTCTAATTCTTCACGACAAAGCTAACCATCCGCCCGGGCACCGCAATCACTTTGGCAATTTGCTTGCCATCGAGATACTCTAAAATACTCGCGTCCTGTCGGGCCAATTCTTCCATCATATCCGCATTCGCATCGGCAGGCACGGTGATCTTTCCACGTAGTTTGCCGTTTACTTGCACGGGGATTTCCACTGTGGACTCAACCAGCACTCCTTCATCGTAAGACGGCCAGGGTTCATAAGCCAGTGTATTCTCGTGGCCCAGCGCCTGCCACAACTCTTCGGCTATGTGTGGGGCAAAAGGGGCCAATAGAAGAACAAAGGGCTCCAACACGGCGCGGGGCTGGCGGTCATTCTTAGTGAAGTAGTTTGTGAATTCCATCATGCGGGCGATGGCGGTGTTAAAAGACAGTTTAGCGATGTCCTCGGTAACGGCTTTGATTGTCTTGTGGAGTACTCTTAGTTCCTCGTCATTGGGCTCCTCATCACAAACCGCAGAATTTAGCTCAATCGATTCTGCCCGATCATCCACAATCAATCGCCATACTCGGCAGAGAAAGCCAAACACACCGTTTACCCCTTCCATGCTCCAAGGCTTGGTAGCCTCCAGCGGACCCATGAACATCTCATACAACCGCAGCGAATCGGCACCGTATTCCTTAACTACAAGATCAGGGTTGATGACGTTCCCTCGACTCTTGGACATCTTAAATACACAGGAATGCACTTGAATTGAGTGGTCATCCTTGAGAACAAATCGGCCATCGACTTTTTCGACCATGCTTTCATTTAACCAAAGAATTGCCCATTTCTTATCATCAAATAAATATTTTCCTTGGCCCCTGTAAGTTGCTGTGACTATCTCTTCCGCAGATAGAACGGTGCCTGATTCAACTCCTTCAAGGACATGAGGTGGGACAGAAGCAAGTGATACCCATTCGCCATCGCATTTAACCGCTCTGTACTCTAATTCACCCAGAATCATTCCTTGGTTGATCAACTTCTGAAAAGGCTCGGCCGTGCTGACAACACCTCGGTCAAAAAGCACCTTGTGCCAGAACCGTGCGTAGAGCAAATGGAGCACGGCATGTTCTGCTCCGCCGACGTAAAGATCAATCGGCATCCAAGCCTTTTCGATCTCTGGATCGATTGCCACCTTGGTATTGTCGGGATCCAGAAACCGCAGATAGTACCAGCAGCTACCCGCCCATTGGGGCATCGTGTTGGTTTCTCGCTTGTAGTGCACTCCATCGATGACGGGGTAAAGCCATTCATCGGGGGCCTTATCCAAAGGAGGCTCGGGGCGACCGTGCGGTTTGAAGTCTTCGAGATGCGGCAGATCCACAGGTAAATTGGCTTCGTCCACCGCACGAATACGACCTGTGGGATTGCCTTCGTCGTCGAGTTCGTGAAGTATGGGAAATGGTTCACCCCAAAATCGTTGACGACTGAAGAGCCAATCGCGGAGTTTGTAGTTGACGGCTTCACGGGCCAGGCCGCGAGTAGAGAGGGATTCAGTGATCTTTCTCTTTAATTGAGCGGTGGAGAGGCCATCGAACTCATCGGAGTTGATAGCCGTACCTTGGTCCGTGAAAACTTGCTCGCCGGCGAGAATTCTTTCCAGATCGCCCTGGGGGACGTTGTCTCCCGGCTTAACGACGCACTTGATTGGGATCTTGTATTGCTCAGCGAATTCAAAGTCGCGCTCGTCATGGGCAGGGACTGCCATAATAGCCCCCGTGCCATAGCTGATCAAAACATAATCGGCGATCCATATTGGCACCTGTTCTCCATTGGCCGGGTTGATCGCGTAGCTGCCGGTAAAGACACCCGTCTTTTCCTTGGCCAGTTCCGTGCGATCCAGATCGCTCTTAGCGGCGGCTTGTTCACAGTACTTTTTCACAGCGGTAGCATGATCAGCGGTGGTTAGCCGCTCCACAAATGGATGTTCCGGAGCGATCACCATGTAGGTTGCCCCAAACAGCGTGTCAGGTCGCGTGGTATAAATCCGCAGAACATCATCTGACGGTTTCCTGGGAAAGTTTTGGACTGGTCCCTTCAGCGACCAGTTTGCTTCAGAGCCCAGGTAAAAGTCTACTTCCGCCCCTGTGCTGCGACCTATCCAATTCCGCTGCAACGCCTTCACGCTTTCGGGCCAATCCACAAGTTCCAAATCGGATTCCAAGCGGCTCGCATAAGAAGTGATCCGCAGCATCCATTGCCGCAGGGGGCGTCGCTCGACGGGATGGCTTCCGCGCTCACTCTTCCCATCGATTACTTCTTCATTGGCTAGCACCGTCCCCAATGCTGGGCACCAATTCACCGGCGCAAAGCTTTGAAACGCCAAGCGATGCTCGTCGCGATACTCACGTACCGCATCCTCTCCCGCATCGGCCACCTCCGTGGGAATCGGTAACTCCGCAATGGGCCGACCCTTCTGTTGCTGCTCATCGAACCAGGTGTCGTAGATCTGCAAGAAGATCCACTGAGTCCAGCGGAAGTACTCAACATCGGTGGTGGCCAGTTCCCGTGACCAGTCGTAGCTGAAGCCAAGCATCTTCAACTGCCGGCGGAATGTGTCGATATTTTTCTCGGTCTGAATCCGCGGATGCTCCCCTGTTTTGATCGCATGCTCTTCGGCCGGGAGCCCAAAGGCATCGAACCCCATGGGGTGCAAAACACTCTTTCCCTGCATGCGGGCGGCCCGGCAAACGATGTCGGTAGCTGTGTACCCTTCGGGATGGCCGACATGCAGCCCGTCGCCACTTGGGTAGGGGAACATATCAAGTGCATACAGCTTTTCTCCCGTGGGCATCTGGGGAGAGGCAAAAGTCTGGTTCTGATCCCAGTAGGCTTGCCACTTGGGTTCGACGGTGGCCGGATTGTATCGTGGCATAAGGAGAATTACGGGACGCGGATTGGGATTGCTGAATTAGGATACACAGAAACGCTAATTCTACAGTAGCAAAGCACTTGCGCGAACCGCGTGCCAGTTGACGTTCTTAGCCCGGGCCAACTACGATGGCCAGATTCGATACCCTTGTTGTGACCCTTTAAATGAAGAATATGGACAAGACTAAGGTAGGCATTATCGGACTTGGGACCGTCGGTTCAGGCGTGGCTCGGCTGCTGCTGGACTATGGCGACCGCACGGGCCGACATGCGGGCCGCACCCTTTGGCTGGAAAAGGCTGTAGTCCGGGATTTGGACAAGGCGCGGGACTGCGACTTGCCAGCTGGGGTGCTAACCGACGATATCGACGAGGTGCTCAGCAACCCCGAGATTGAAGTGGTGGCCCAACTCATCGGCGGGCTTGAACCTGCTCGCACAATCATGCTCAAGCTGCTCGAAAGTGGCAAAGACGTTGTCACGGCCAACAAGGCCCTACTTGCCCAGCACGGCCCGGAGTTATTCGACCGTGCTCGTGAACTGGGTCGCTCCATCGCTTTCGAAGCGTCAGTTGCCGGTGGGATTCCCATCATTGCCAATATCGGTCAGTGTTTGTCGGCCAATCAAATTGAATCGCTTTTTGGCATTCTCAATGGCACAAGCAACTTTATTCTCTCTGAGATGCACGAAAATGGCACCGCCTATGCAGATGTGCTTGCTGAGGCTCAAGAGCTGGGCTATGCCGAGGCCGATCCCACGATGGACGTCGATGGGTCAGATGCAACGCAAAAGCTAGCGATCCTCGCTCACTTGGCCTTCGGAGCCCGCGTCGACTGGCAAGATATCCCTCGCACCGGTATCGACAATCTCGATGTGGCGGATGTTCAATACGCTGAGGAGATGGGCTACACGATCAAGCTCTTGGCTGTGGCACAATTGGTGGACGAGGGCTTGGAACTCCATGTCTCACCTACACTGCTGAAATTAGGCACCCCACTGGCCGAAGTGAGTGGCCCATTCAACGCCATTCGTGTCATCGGCGACGCTGTGGGTCCTCTTTTATTCTACGGAGCTGGAGCGGGACAGATGCCTACGGCTTCGGCCGTAGTGGCCGACTTAATCGACACGGCCGTTGGCCGCACGGAAATTACCTTCAAGACACTCGAACTCTGGTCCAACCGCCAGGCGCGGGTCACCGCCAACGACTACGCTCAGGCCAAGGGTCGATTTTATATTCGGGCGAATGTACAGGACCATCCCGGTGTACTCGCTCAGGTTGCCACCGCCTTAGGGCGCCAGGAAGTATCCATCGCCTCGGTACTGCAACACGAAGCAGATGAAGGCAGCCATATTTTGCCCCTAGTGATCATGACCCACGAAACCACCGAAGGTGCCGCCGCGAAAGCGTGCGAGGAGATCGCGTCCTTCGAAAGCGTGCAAGGATCCTTGGTCCGCATGTGGGTTCGAGACTGATATTCCTCGACGGACTGGTCGCTTCAGCGACCAGTAAAACACCATGAAATACGCCATTATTATCCCCGACGGTGCCGCCGACGAGCCCCAGTCTGTACTCGGCGGACAGACACCCCTTGAAGCCGCTCGCACTCCCGCCATGGACGCCATTGCGGCCTCAGGTGTTGTGGCTCGCGCCTGTCATACTCCCAAGGTACTCCCCGCCGGTTCCGAAGTCGGCAACATGAGCCTGTTGGGTTACGACCCCCTGACCAACTTCACAGGCCGCGCCCCTATCGAAGCCGCTGCACAGGGCATCGAGCTTTCGCCCGATGATTGGGCTATCCGCTGCAATCTGGTCACTATCGAAGACCAGATCATGCAGAGCTTTACCGCCGGACACATCTCTACTGAGGAAGCAACTGAACTTCTGGTAACAGCCCAGGAAAAACTTGGCGGCGATGGACTCGAATTTATTCCAGGTGTCAGCTACCGCAATCTGCTCATCTGGCGAGGCAAACAGCGTCCTGCCCCTTTCACCATGGACATGCGTGCCACGCCTCCGCATGATCTCACCGACAAGACCGTACTCGACAATTTCCCGCGAGGACCGGGAAGCGACGTTCTTAACGACCTTATGTCGGCGACAATCGATCTCTTTGTCAATCATCCAGTCAATATGAAACGCCTTGCCGCTGGAAAACCGCCTGCCACCAACGTTTGGCTCTGGGGGATAGGCAAGGCACCTAAACTCGCAGCATTCTCAGATGTTTATGGTCCTCAGGGGGCGATGATCACCGCCGTTGACTTGCTCCGCGGTTTAGCATCACTCGTTGGTTGGCAGCGGATCGAAGTCCCTGGCGCCACCGGCTACACCGACACCGACTATGCCGCCAAGGGTCGCCATGCTGTTGACGCCCTCAAGGAGGTCGATCTGGTTTGTGTCCATGTCGAAGCGCCCGACGAAGCCTCTCACGAGGGAGATTGTGGCAAGAAAGTCACTGCTCTGGAAGAAATCGATACGCATGTCGTCGCTCCGGTCGTGGAAGCCTTGAAGTCAACAGGGGATTGGCGGATCATGATATCCCCCGACCATCCGACTTTCCTGAGCACGAAAACCCACACGCATGGTCACGTTCCCGTAGCCATGGCAGGAACAGGCATTACTCCAGACAAATTCACCAGCTACGGCGACACCAACGCCGCCAATTCTGATCTGGCTTTCGACGAAGGCTGGCGCACCATGGGCTGGTTCACTGGACCGAACACATAACGCAACATTCCATTCCCCTTCCTAAATTCCGCAATCCTAATTCCGAATTCCGCATTCAACTATGGGTATCATCGTTCAAAAATTTGGCGGCACCAGCGTGGCCGACGCCGACAAGATTTTAGCCGCTGCCCGCAAGGCAATTCGCACCCAACAGCAAGGCCATCAAGTAGTGATGGTCGTTAGTGCAATGGGCAAGAACACCGATGTCTTAGTGGATCTGGCAGGCCAACTCACCAGCAAACCTCCCGCGCGCGAAATGGACATGCTCCTTTCCACAGGCGAGCAGGTTAGCGTTGCTCTCATGGCAATGGCCATTAACGAATTGGGAAGTAAAGCGGTCAGCCTCACAGGTGGCCAGATTGGCATTAAGACGGATAGTTCGCACACCAAGGCCCGCATTCAATCCATATCAACCGAGCGATTGCGCAAGCATCTCGACGATGGCCATATAGTTATCGCCGCCGGCTTCCAAGGAATCGACGAGGACTTCAATATCACCACACTTGGACGTGGTGGCAGCGACACGACCGCCGTCGCTTTGGCTGCGGTGCTGCAAGCAGACGCTTGCGAGATCTACACCGACGTCGATGGCGTCTTCACTACTGACCCGCGAATCGTTGCCGAGGCCCGCAAGATGGATCGCGTGAGCCACGATGAGATTCTGGAGTTGGCCAGCATGGGTGCCGGAGTGATGCATAGCCGCTCGATTGAGTTCGGCAAGAAATTTGGCGTCCCGATTCACGTTTGCAATAGTGCCAGCTTCAGCGATGAGCCAGGCACGGTCATCGACTTATTGCCAGAAAGCATCGATCGCCCTGTGAGTGGGGTGGCATTGACCAAAAACGAAGCGTGGATTTCGCTCGCCAATGTTCCAGACCAACCTGGCACGATGGACACCCTGTTCTCAAAACTTGGCGGCGTCAACGTGGCGGTCGATATGATTGTCCAGAACGTTGGAAAAGGTGGCAAGGCGGAGGTCTCCTTTACCGTGTTGGAATCGGACCTTCCGGCAACTCTCAACGCCGTCAATGATGTCGCTAATGAACTAGGTGATATTGAGATCACGAGCGAAGCAAATGTTTCCAAGGTATCAATCGTCGGACTGGGAATGGCTACGCAAACGGGTGTAGCAGATCGCATGTTTCGCGCGTTTGCTGATGAAGGAATCAATATTCTGGCGATCACAACCAGCCAGATCAAGGTTTCTGCCCTTGTGCGGCGCGAACAAGCTATGCAGGCACTTCGTGCCGTTCACAGCGAATTCCAGTTGGACAAGCCCCCCAAGGATCGTGTTTCCTTTGGAGACAAATCCGCAGCGGTTCAGCCTCCTAGTCCCATCGACGTGGTTGCGAGGCTGCAACGCATGGAAGACCTCACGATTGATGACATTCAACTCGACGAGTCCCAAGGCCGCATCACGGTTTCCCATGTTCCGGATACGCCAGGTATCGCCGCTGAGATTTTCGAGGCAGTGGCTGCTGAGAACATCATGGTCGATATGATCGTACAAGGTACCGGTCGAGATGGGATGGCAAACATTAGCTTCACCGTGCCCAAGGAATCCGTGTCAGCCGCTACCGAAGTTGTTCGCCCTGTGGCCGCGAACTTGGAATGTGGCCCCGTCACTCACGATAAGCAAATTGCCATCCTGTCGGTTTTTGGGATCGGCATTCGCACCCATACAGGTGTCGGCGTCCGGATGTTTCAAGCGTTATCTCGCACCGGCATCAATGTCGAAATGGTTAGCTCAAGCGAAATGCGGGTCAACGTAGTCGTATCCGCAGATCGAGGCCAGGCAGGACTTAAGGCCTTGCAGGCCGCGTTTGATGACGTGATAGGATGAGAATGAGTTTGAGATTGGGAAAACGGATTGCAACACGATTCCGCAATCCGAACTCCCAACTCTGCATTTCGTTAGAGGTTGTTCTCGTCGATCACATCGTGCAGCACATCTTCGGAGACGTAGATCGGTAGCTGAGGGTTGCAGCTTACCGCCACGGCAATTGCATCGCTGGGGCGGGAATCGATTTCGATCAGTTCGCCCTCATGCCGCACACGGAGCTGAGCAAAATAAGTATGTTCTTTGAGTTCGTTGATCACCACATCCTGGAACTCGCCCCCCATGGCATCAACCGCGTTGACTAAGAGATCGTGGGTCAATGGTCTTGGTGCTTCAAATCCCTTCACCCGGCGGTCGATACTCGTAGCTTCAAAGATTCCAATCAAAATGGGGAACATCCGTTGTCCATCAATCTCGCGCAGCCAGATGACTTGCTCACTGGTGACCTCG
The DNA here is from genome assembly GCF_008065115.1 of Bythopirellula goksoeyrii. NCBI lineage: Bacteria > Pseudomonadati > Planctomycetota > Planctomycetia > Pirellulales > Lacipirellulaceae > Bythopirellula > Bythopirellula goksoeyrii. Next base: position 1,918,194 of record NZ_CP042913.1, read on the forward strand.
CTGATCACGATCCTCGCTAATTCCATGGCCACTGGCATATCGAAAACCCTCGGGGCAAAAGTCCTTGCAAGCCCGCCCAACCCAGCGGGCGCGTCAGCCTTGATTATAGGACGGCACCCGAGGGGAGTGCTACCGCTTCCCAAATTTGGCGTGTTGCCACATACTGAATGATCAGCGATACTCGCACATTCGCTCGGTCCGGTAGCTCAGTCGGTTAGAGCAGGGGACTCATAATCCCTTGGTCGGGGGTTCGAGTCCCTCCCGGACTACTTTATACTTTGAAAACGAACTAGACGGTTGTGTTTTCTGAGGATTAATTAGACTCTCGCGCTGCACTTCCAGGCATTTCAGTCGCCTGCTGCACCGGATTATCCAGCGCTTTGTTGGCCACCGCTTTGGTGAAATGGGCATCGATTATTTTGCAGATAGTGGCGTCGTGCAACTCTCTCACTGTTTCCCAGCCAAGTACAAACCACGTGCAGTGGGTATTCGGCCTCCAGTTCGGTCTGACGGGTGCTACGATGATTCTGAAACAATTCTTGCCAAGGCTCCAGACCCGCTCATTCAATGATGTGATTGTATTCAGTTATTAAATCCGGCAATGAAGTTGTTGTTAATACCCCCTTTTCGGAGTCGGTATGCGCAGAGGGAGTGCTAGGTACTAATTGAAGTCCGTCAGAATCCCGAAAAGGGACCAGACCGAGGCAGCAACAGGAGATATTCCTCCCCTCGCGCGAGTGTGCGTAGGAGCATCATACACGCGGAGGGCGACCAAGTCCCTGATACCTACCATCCCACCTCGCCAGCCTCTACCGCCTCCACAGCCTTTTTGAGCGCGGCCGACTCGGTACTACCAAAGAATCCCTTGCCGCAATTGGCCCGGGACACATAGCAGGCCCATTGGTCGACGTCCAATCGACCGGTCTCGCTCAGTTCCACTTCAAAGCCCTTCGATTCCATAGAATCGATCAGTGTGCTGGTTTCCATCGCTCTCTCCTCCAGGGTGCCGTGATCGTCCGTGATTACCATAAGTGTACAGATGGCCACTCACAAGCCCTAGGAGGCCCCCTGGCCCTATCTTGTGCTGAAGTCATAAGAAAGTGCCACAAGCGGATTGCTTGCGTAGAAGGGGCAGTCAGAGAACTTTTTAATCAGGACTTGAAATCCCCATGGCAGTCACCGCCGCTAGCTGAACGTTGGGAAGAAACCTCATGTTTTCCAGATTGGATTGGAAAGGATACAATCCTGAACGGTTAGCCAAGTCAATGCTACTATCAGCTCTTCTGCTCTTGAAAGCGTTTTTGAAATGAATCTTCAAAGCCGATTCGTAAATCAGGTCGCAATTCTTATCTGCTTGAGTGTATCCGTTTGCACCCAAGGCAATTCAAAGGCCGGTGATATTACTGTAGCGGACATTGTCGATGCCTGGGAAAATCGAGATAAGACTATTCCAACCTTCGAATGTGAGTGCAAGATTACGAAGGAAATTACGCGATTTCTGCACGAACGGTCGGGTGGAGCATTTGATGATCCCAATAAGGGAGAGCCCGGTGGTACGATGCAAATAAGCAAGGGATTGACAGTTAAACTGCGAGGCAAGGATATTTTCATTCTAGAAAAGGGTGAACACTGCGACATCGACAATTTTGAAATTTTTGATCAATCTGTTCACATCGCGTCTTCCGATGGCAGGATCGAGTATTTCGTTACTTCCTCTCGAAGTCAACTTGCCATGGGCGGCTTTGCAAACGTGAAGGTACCCGGCTTTCCGTTGCCTAGTGCCATGACGAGTGAATCCTCCATAATTCAACTATGGTATGACCCCTTAGAATTCTTCGCGGTACACAATGTTGATATAAGGAAGGCTCGCAGAGTCAATGAGAATCCTGGAACTTCTATTGATTTGGTGGTCACGCTTCAGAATGGCAGGGCAGCATCTGTTGTTGTTTCGGTGAGCAGTCGCCCTCCCTATTTGCCATTGGAGTACAAGACTCTCGTAAAAAACTCACTTCTGAGCAATTACGAACTGGAATACCAGACTTCAAAAAGCGGCGATGAAATTCTTAGTTCTTGGGCCATTCAGCAATTTCGCGGAGATGGCTCAATTACATCGGAATCGAGGGGTAAAGTTCAGAGTTTTCAGCAAGGCAAGCAGATAGAGGACAAAGAGTTTGAGTTGTCCTATCCCATAGGGGCACATTTAATTGAATACCTAAACAGAGGCCAAAGAAAATACTGGGTACAAGAGTCCTTCGAAGAGAAACAAGAAATCGAGAAACATAACTTCGGAAGGAAACAGGTGCCAGAACTGTTTTGACAAACAGTTCTGATACTTTGTTTCCTACCGTCTCCGGCAAGGCAATTGCCACGCTACTTCCGTCGGAGATAGCTGCCTAGAAGTGAGCCCTCGTTAACTTGCGTCGAAATGCGGAGGCTTCATCGACCGCCGCCGGATAGGGTCTTAGCTGTCTAAGTCACAGGATCAACTTTCCACTTTCAATCAGGCTTCGGTCCACCAGAGTAATAATATTCGCCCTCCGGCTTAAGTACAATTTGTTTCGCATTGGTACTGATCGAAGGTTTTCCATGATCCCTAGATTTCATGAATTTAGGGACATTTGTCAGCGTTATTGAATTCTTGGATTTCGACAAAGTCAATTCGGACGCACTCCCAAAGAATTCAAGGCGATCAAACCCTTTAATATTGAACTCCAATAGTAAATCACTTTGGGGCCTGAATACGATTTGATCTTCGAGGACCTCTAATTTTACTGGCCCTTGAAATGCAAGTTCGTAGTCCCGGAATTGGATTTCCGTTTCGCTTGTAACCATGTGAAACGAAAGACCCATAGCCAAGATTAAAGTAGCTAACGACATGAGGGACCTCCAAGAAAATATGGGGGTTAAAAAAGACCCGAGCAACCGACCCTTCTCGTCTTGAGACGCATCAACACCAGCTATGGATGCAACTGAGGGGGAAACGCTCCTAGCATGGGATGCTGGAGCCTAATTGGGGCAAATCTAACTTATCTTGCTCGCTCCAAAAAGTGCAGTTTCGCGGCCCCCCCCAAGTCCCGCTGCTTTATCGACCGCCGCTACATCGCGGTTGGCAATAGAGCGCCCAAGATTCCTCCCGAAATGGCCCCTTACGCTCTGTCCGCCGAGTTAGAAAACCCCTCAACGGGATCAGGCGAACTAGTACACTATACCGATGGTATCTGAATGGGTGGTGGCGAAACCAAGCCTAAGGCTCAAGCCACAGAAAACCCGCTGGCGCTATCAAGTGATGGGGAGGTAAAGACTCGCCACAAGCGGTTTGCTGGCAATGAGGGGCGATCAGTGCAACTCTTCTTAGTGCTCGTTTCTGGAGCAGAAAATTAAATTCCCTGTCAGTCAATTGGATTGATGATCGCCGAGCCTGCGCTGCGAAACCGCCTGAGGAGCGGCCAGCAGGGAACCGCGTGCTGACATAAAAAATGTTGAATTAATGCGATGAGAAGGTCAACACCCAAAATTTTCCCAGATTATACTCAAAGGAATGCGAGTTTCGTTTGGTTCCACACGTTTTGGCAATCTTTCGGTATGGGTCACTTCGATGTCATCGAGAAAGCGTCTGGCACACAGCGTTTAATCAATGTTGTGGCTCACAACGAACTGCGCACACGGCTGAGGGCATGGCAAGAATTTCTCGCGCGCCAGGGTGATGGGCCGATGTATCGTGATCCCTTGTGGTTGTTGGTCTTGGCTGAAGGGCGAGGGCATGTGCCCTACTGTTTGGAAGCGATATGCGGTGGGCATGTCAGAGGGATACTGCCTTTGGCACTGGTGGCCAGTCCGCTCTTCGGACGGTTTCTGGTAAGCCTCCCACATGTGAGTAGCGGGGGTGTTTGTGCGGACAATTCCACGACTGAACTCGAGTTGGTGGATCAAGCAATCGCACTCGCCGAAGAACTGGACGTCGATTTTCTAGAACTGCGCCACAAATGTTTGCTACCACATGCGGAACTGCAACACGTGTTCACCGATAAAGCCCATATGCGGATGGAATTGCCTGAGGAGGAAGGCCTGTTGTGGGACCAAGTCGGCACCAAAGTTCGCAATCAGGTTCGCAAGGCGGAAAAGTTGTCTTTTCGTGGAACGTGGGGGGGCGTGGAAATACTCGACGATTTTTACACGATCTACACCCGGCGTATGCGAGACTTCGGTACGCCCACCGATGGCAAGGTGTTGTTCGAAAAGATTCTGGCTTGCTTTCCGCAGCAGGCCGAATTGATCGTCGTGCGGCAGCATAATCGACCGGTCGCGGCTGCGATGGTGCTACATGGTCAGGGGATCTCCGAGATGCACCGCAGCGCAGCGATCACCGAGCTGCGCTCCACCGGTGTCAACTCCTGGATGCATTGGCAAGCGTTACTGCGTACGCAGCAGCGCGGCAATCGGCACTTTGATTTTGGGCGTCCGACGGTCGGTTCCAGTGTCTACACGTTCAAGAAACGCTTTGGCGCAACACCTCAGCCTGCGGCCGTGCAACACTATTTACGCCGCGGTTCGCCCGAGGGGCTACGGCGCGCGGGAGGCAAGTTCAATTTGCCGATCAGACTGTGGAGTTGCTTGCCGGTCTGTGTCACGCGGTGGCTGGGGCCGTGGATCGCGCGGGGGATGCCGTGATTTACCGCTCAACTCGCTGGCGAAACTTCGAGCGTAGTCGCCGGCAACCGAACGTCCTCTTTAAGGTCCTCTGAATGGCAGCAGACGAACTAGTGCGCTATACCGATGGTACCTACAGGGGTGGAGTCGGGATTAAGTTTTGTAAAACCTATCTCAAATACTCTACCAACACGTCATCATCCGAATCGGTAGTTACCAACCCACTTCCCCAGCCTCAACCGCCTCAATAGCTTTCTTAAGCGCGGCCGACTCAGTTCTCCCAAAGAATCCCCTGCCATAATTCTCCCTAGACTCATAGCAGGCCGATTGCTCGAAGTTCTTTGGACTGGTCTCTCTCAACTCCATTTCAAAGACTTTTGCTTCCATATCTTCGATCATTGCGTTCATTTTCATCGGGATCCGCTCCTGGTTGTAGTTTTCCAAGGAAAATACCCTACGTTTACGCATAGCCACTCACAAGGCCCTAAGGGGTCGATAAGACTATACTGTGCCGAACGGGATATGAGGCAGCACAAGGGGAATGCTGGGGTTGTGAAGAATTCTGTGTGACGGGTATTGCAAGAGTCGACGAGATCGGTGGGCATCGAAAGCCAAGGCTAGAACCGTGTCACGCATAAGAGAGTTCGAGAGATTCTTTCGAAGACCGGACACTTCTTGGAGAGTATGCCTCCCAAAGCCGCGAGCGAAAGCAGGAGCAAGGTAGACGGCTCAGGCACTGCCAGAATAGTTGATGCGAGCGGTGGCGATCCGTATTTGCTGTGCCATTCGGCCAGATTGCCCACAGTGGAGTCCCGTTGCCAAACTAGAAGGTCGTTGCCGTCCACGTCGCCGTCGCCATCGAAGTCGCCTGTGTCGGCCACGCCGGTCGTTGCCGAGGCTTGTTGTTGAAGTAAGAGCAATTTACTTACGCCGCCCACTGAGCCAGCGACGGCACCAGAGTATGTATTGCCAATGGTGCTCGATCCAGTGATCGTCTCATAGATGATTGAGGCTGCAAGATAGCTTCCGCGGTCGTTTTGGTGGGTACCATCGGCATCGTGCAACCTCATTGAGGAATTTCCGAACCCGTAGGTGTCGTACCATTCACCCCATGCGTCGCCAACCCGAGCGATGGTTGCAACGTCAGAGTGATCCCACTCGCCAGGGTTCTTCTGAATCCGATCGTAACCTTGATTGGTGTAGCTGAGCATTTCGTCGACGTCGTTGTCAAAATAATCAACTAAATCTTGTTGTCCTGGAAACTTTGACCACGAGTTATAGAGTACGACGGCTGCCTGTGGTTGGTACTGCTTGATGAGATCAATGAGCACGGGTCCACCGAGGTCGAGATTCGTGAGTTGAGAATCCATGAACTTGATTGCACGCCCGGGTCGGTTGCTCTGTTCCTGCAAGACAATAGCGTCCCATTGATACGTTGCCGAGTTTGTGATCAAGTTGGTTGTGAGACTACTTTCAGCGTGGGTTTTCAGTGACCAGGAACTTTCCGCTCGTTCAGTGACGGCACCGGTATGTGCGGGGTCAGAATCGAAAAGCCCTTGAACGTCGATACTAACCGCACGGGCCGAAGAATTGCCCTGAACGTAGCTGTTACCAATCATCAAAATGTTAAAATCGTCGCCCAGAGCAGTCATCCCTGGACATAGCGCAGCTGTGATCATGGCGACATAAGTCGCAGTAAAAAGCTCAGATTTCTTGCCAGTTCGTGTTAGCATGTCTGGATCGCAAGTGGAGGGACCGCTGCTGCTGGTGAAAACACAGTATAGCTGCTAGCGACGTCGTCCGCGCCTAATTGGCGGAGATTGAAGCTCATAATTCAGGTTGTCTATGTCCCCAGCTATCTCGGCAGTCAGTTCCGTACGAGAATTGTAATTGACAGGAATGTACTGTTCAAAGCGGTCTACAGTCTCGGTGCTGCCTGGCTCGGGGGGGACTTGTCCAGTCTTGCGCGTTGCCCTGACCGCTACGTTGTAGTTCCCGGGTTTAAGTGATTCAACTACAAACTCGCCATTGATTATTTTAGCTTGAATCTGACTTTCGTGCGTCGAATCCTCTGCTGAGATAAAGGTGATCGTTCCCTCGGGAATCGGTTCTCCGTCAAAAGCGATTCGACCGCTGACTGTGGCCCCATCACTTCCGCAGCCAACCAGACAAATGCCTATGGCCCACAAAACATACTCTGGGATTGAGCTGCGAAGTGGGCGGAACAAATCGCCTGGAGGAAGTTCCTGCCTGCTAGAGTTCGCCATTGAGGATCTCTCCTCCGTCGAACGTCGAGGCAGCACGCCATACCAAAAGGTCTACGTCATTAGAAACAAATCTCACGCTACTATCAAGAAAAAGCGTATTGACTCCGCCGCTGTGGGCGCTTCGCGCGGTGTTGCGATGCCAGCCCTGCCATCCGGAAGAAGACTGAAAACAGGGTGCATCCGGCTCGTCCACGCAAAGACGCGTTCGGTCTTTGAGCTGTTGGATGACTCCGCGGTTATTCGGAGTCAGGCTATGAAGATACATGACTCCACCGCCCCAATGCAGCGCCCCGCGGGTGTCGTCCCCTTCAACTGTCCGAACCTCCGATATAGCAACCGTGTTGCTGGTACCGTCTGTCGCCTCCCGAAGGGCGATGCCTCGATTGACCAAGAATGGGCCAAAACCGGACATGGCCGATTTCACTTCGGGTCGAGGCGCACCAGCCACCGGGTTCGCTACTAATTGCCCCGTGGTACAGTTTGGGTATCCGCGCCCATCTTTACCAACCTGTTCCCAGTTCAGATCATCCATCCAGAGTCCACAATCTTCTTCCGGATCGGTAAAACCTGCATTGGCTGCATAGTTGCCTCGCGCGCCGTACAGGCCGTTATTCCAGTTCACAATCCCAACCGGCCCATTCGAGGGGCAGATGTGAGACTCAAGTATGAAATGATGCGTCGGGGTTTTGTCCGGACCGATGAAGCCTTGCTCGAAATAGGGTTTCGTGAAATCCATCTCATTAAACAGATTACCGATTTCCATGAAAGGCATCGTTTCGGTTACCCAGGTGCCAAGTGAATCGATGCCGGTGGCTGACGTTTTCTGTCGCCAATCTCCTTTAGGTAGGGACTTTTTGGCCGATTCAAAATTCATGACAGCAAGCCCGACTTGCTTCAAATTGTTGAGGCATTGAGTTCGACGGGCGGCCTCGCGAGCGGCCTGAATGGCTGGTAACAATAGGGCCACCAGCACACCAATGATCGCGATTACTACCAAAAGCTCAACCAAGGTAAAAGCCGTCCGATGGTTTTTTCGCATTGTCGTATCCATCTCCATGGTCCTTAACGATAAATTTAATGAATTCATTCAAGCCGAAATCAACTACTACGGCGTCTGCCCCATAAGCCAGCCACGGATGCCATCGCCGCCAATACACTTGCCGACGGTTCTGGAACCGCGCTGAGCGCAGATGCAGCCACGACCTCGATTTGCACAGTAGTCGTTCCGATGTAATTGATCTGTAAGGCGAGATTGTTTGCAGCTAAGTCACCGAACGCATCTTCCACAATTAAGTTGGAGAATGTGCCCGAGATGGTTCCTGCCGCCGAATTAGCGCCGAAACTTCGCTGCCACGCGAAGAAATCAGCCCCATCACTGTCTCCGTCTCCGTCGGCATCTCCGGCATCGTTCATTCCGTAGGAACCTTGCCAGATCGCCAAGTCCGCCGAGTCAACACCATTGAGCCCATCGAAGTCCGCCGGCGAAGGGGATCCCACGGTAGTGATGATGTCCCAGGTGTCACCCAAGACGGGCGGGAAATACTGGGGATCGGTCGGTGGTGACACTCCTGGGACAATTACGTCAGGATTGAGCTGAATGGTGAGAGTGCCGCCCAAGATCACGTTTCCTTCAACTTCGATTTTGTCGAAGAAGACCCCGTCATACTCTCCTGGCTCTGGTAGATAATCTTCTGCTTCGTTGATCTGCATGGTCAACTTGGAACCTGAGCCTAGTGTCAAATTCCCTGTACGACCCCCACTCTTGACCACATGGAGTTGCTGCGGCTGTGTACCCACGTTCAACGAACCGCCTGAGTTGATCTGGATTTCGCCAACTTCGACGATGGCTTCCGGAGACAAGTCAAATCCCGTAGTCAACTGTCCGGCACCATTGATCACAACCTTTGCCGCGGGCATGGATGTCCTCATTTCAATATCGGCATAGTTATTGGCTGTCATCGTTCCCGAAAAACTGACACTCTCTATTGAGGTATCGGTTCCCTGATCAACTCCTATTTGAATCGAGTTATTGCCAACCCCCACGCCAGGAGCGGAGGGGGTGCCATTGACCGTCATGTCACCACCTCCACGTAAGGCACGAGTAATTTGGAATATCCGCCGCCCATTGCCGGTACTTCCACCCGTGTTGGTAACTTCCGGAGCGGTCAGGTCTAGAGTCATTGGTGCATTGACCTCCAGGTACGCCAGGCCCTGAAGCCGATCGCTTTTAGGACTGGTATTTGAGCGGTGATCGATCGTACCTGGTTGATTAAAAACAACTGTTCCGAAACCAAATTCCTGCTCGGTATCCTCACCGTCGAAGACAAGTGTGTTGCCGCCAGTCGAGTTCATTTCCAAAGTGCCACCGACCCCCTCATCCTCGCTAAGAACAACCTCATCGCCAGAGCCGTTGAATTGGATCAACCCGCGACTGGCTTGGGGAAACCGCATAATGAGATCCGAACCAGCTCCGCCATTAAACGTAAATGTGTTGCGAGTGCGAATCGGCAGGTTGATGGTCAGATTCTCACCCGCCGCAGCTGTATAGGAGAGATCGCTGTTAATAACCAGTCCGCCGTGGAAGCGAGCGTCGTTGCGGCTGAGTGTTCCATCGCCGATTTCAATGTTACCGGGAGTAGAGTGAGTGAGAGTGCCGCCGGCATTGATCTGGATCAAAGGAATATCGACGACCACGCCAGGCACAAAATTGAGCGCACCATTGTCTACAATTACACCTTCGCCGGCGAAAGCGCCGGCCGCGACTGTGACCGTGTTTCCACCGATGATTTTGTACCAGTTATCTGCTACCGGTGAGCCGCCAACCCAAGCCCCCGCGCTGGAGAGATTACCACTCGCTTGAGAATTGACCACGTCAAATGTGTACAGTCGCGCTGGTGTATTGACGTTTTCCTTAGTATTAAACCGAAGTCGGTTGGTTTCTGTTTCCGTGATGCCAAATGTAGCAAACGTATTGCCGTTGACGAACGTGCTGATATCCGACCCGAGGATCGGAATGCCGATTGCTGCGTCAGCCTGGGAAGGTTCAGGAGCAAAAAACACCCCAACGAGGGGGCCTGCGGCAAGGAAGTTGTCAAAACCGGCCGTGGCATTGGGCGCATTGTTTTGAAAATCTGCATCCGCAAACTCCCAGGAGAAGGTAGCCTCATTAAAGGATTGTGTCGGTCCGTCTGTGATGGAGTAGAGGCGAAAGGTATCGTTAGAATTTCGCGCATCATCTGTGGTAACCTCGAAAAAATACGGCAGGTTGGGATCAATTGCAGGAGACGCACCCAGATCGAACCGAACTAGTGACTTGGATGTCAGGCTCAAGCTGTTAAATGGATCGCCTCCGCGGACTTCCATGTACGTGGCGGTACCGCGCGGTGTCCCACCTATCCCACCGTTTGAGTCAAATTCCACAAATGTGTCCGCATCAACGGAACCCAACGACAGCTCAGCGGCATAGGCGATCGAATTCGTGGCAATCGCCGCCATAAAAGCTATCGAACACAACAAATGATTAGTTAATTTCATGGCTGAAAGGCCTATTCCGTTGGTTTAAGAATTGAGGTATGCGAAAAAATAGGCATACAAGCCCACTCTGCAGAAGAATCCAAGAGGAAGCCCTGTTCACTAAGAAGAAGTTCCGCAGCACCAATTGCTGCCAACCTTTACCACCGCCGCGGAACTCCCGTATTATTCATTTAATGGTGTGTCTATCGAACCCGGTGACCGGCAAGAAACACCAAACTACATAACATAAGTACAACGGAACCTGGTTCAGGAACCCCAGTGAGTGCTTCATCAAAGCTGGTGGCAACAACAAGATTGTCCACAATCTGCTGACCATTGTAATCGTCGCTCTGACGTAATGCATAACCAAAATTGTCGGACGCACCAAGCGAGTTCGTCGCTGTAATATTTGTGCTTGACATATCGGCGGGGTCGAGCCAGAGCCTGCTCTGCTGGGTAGAAGCGTTGTATTCGGTCACAACTCGGTAAGTCGTGTCGAATGCCAACTCCGTTGCCCAGATGGCACCATCGCCGATTGTACTATCTTCAGAGAGGACTAGTTTGAAGTCCCCGCCGCTATCAGGGGCCAGCACACCGACTCGAGCGCGGAAGGAAGTGCCCGTACCACCACGAAAATGGGCAAAGTAAAGTCCGTTGGCATCGAGATTGGCAATGTCTGAATTGGTGCTGGCCGGTAGGCTAAAATCAAAGCGTGCATAGGTAGTCGATGTGTCACTTTGGATGGCGTAGGAAGAGTTGGCGTCCTCCCCCCCCTGTTGATTGATCACAGCAGTTCCACCCGCAACTTGAATCGGATTAGTCCCTGCAGCGCTATGGCCATCCCAGGCAGCCCCAGGTCCCGGAGTAGGAGTCTTCCCTACGAGATCACCATCAGTATGCGAAAAGTTTTCATTGACGAGAATCGTCGCAAAAGCTGATGACATAGTAAGCGCTGACATAACCATAGCAGCATTCAGCACTCGGAACAACAAAACAAATCTTGAATGACAAATCATTGGTACCCTCTCTTTGGCAGCTCACAGTCCGCACAGTTGAAAAGAAAAAAACGTCGACGTCGTTTTGAGCAAACTAGATTTCATTGACGTGCAAGGAAGTCAACAAAGAATGTCTGTTCAAAAGGAATCGCGCCAAATATCCAGTTTATCCGAAAAAGTCGAGGAACTTGCGCTGTAAATCGACGTAACCCTCTTGATGGTATGGGCTTACAGTTTCAGTGCGGGCGAACCTGATCCTACGACTCTAGTAGGCATGGAGGAGGTGATATGTGTTCAGTAGTTGCTACTTGAGAGTTCCTCACCTGCAAAGGTAGAAACGGCTTTCCACATGTTACGATCAATCTGATTGCCGACGAACCGGACACTTGAATCCAGGTAGAGGACATTCACGCCGCCAGGATGGGCACTACGGGCAGAAAGTTTGTGGTAGCCTCTCCAAGTTTCTTCTGTCGATACACAAGGTGCCTCCATAGTACTAACACACAAACGAGTAAAATCTTGGATCGCAGTATTCGGCACCTCACTGTGGAGATACATGACACCCCCGCCAAAGTGAAGCGAACCGCGGATATCATCTCCTTCCACATTGCGGACCTCCGAAACTGCTACCGTGTGGCTAGTTCCGTCGGTGGCTTCCTGAAGTGCAATTCCTTTGTTTACCATGAAAGGTCCAAATCCTGAGATGGCTGAGTGAATCGTCCTGCCATTGTGAGCAATGAACTCAACTCCAGTCGGGTTTTCTGGATGCCCTCTGCCGTCAGTGCCGATCTGCTCCCATTGGATGTCGTTCATCCATACGCCACTATCTGGACCCGCCCAGCCAGCATTGGCTGCGTAATTGCCGCGTGCCCCGTAGTGAGCGTTATTCCACCGGATTAAATCCATGCGTCCATTGGAGGGACAAATATGGGTGTCAAAGAATATGTGATGTGGCAGCAGAGATTCAGTGAGCTCCTGCTGTTCGAAAAACGGTTTGGAGAAGTCTATTCTTTGATGTAGGTTGGCTTCCTCCAGATAGGGCAAGGTGACGGATACCCATGTCCCAAGCGAGTCGATATTCGACGATCTCATGCGCTGCCTCCAGTCCCCCTTAGGCAGTGAGCCATGAGCGGACTCATAGTTCATAAGGGCCAAGCCGATTTGCCGGAGATGGTTTGTACATTGCGTACGTCTGGCTGCTTCGCGGGCAGCCTGCACCGCTGGCAGCAGCAAAGACACGAGAATGCCGATGATCGAAATGACCACGAGCAACTCGATCAGAGTAAGGCCTTGTGCCAGTGATTTTCGGGAACTCTCAATCATGACCAATAGGCTCTAAAGAAAAGATAAGCAGTAAGAAGGTGCTTTGAACACCTACATATCATAGCCTAAACGATCGAAAAAGGGAGTCCGGCGTGGGGATGTTCAACTTCGCAAATCCCTCCAATTCATACTACGTAAGCCGAAACCAGCATTAAACATATGCAATTCTTGCGGTAGGCCTTTCTGACACAAGTTCAATACGGGAATCGGATAAGACCAAGTCGCCCTCCAGGCTTTTGGAAACTCACCTGTATCGTCAAATAATCCGATCCCCGACGGGGAAATCCACCCCATTGAATGATCAAGTATCTACCAATTAGTATCGCGCCCCACTCATGAGATATCCGAGAAAACAATTTACTAATGGGTAATTCGTAAAGAATCCACAACTCAATCTAACTTTATTCAATGGTCGATGATTGACACTCGCCGGTCGATGAGCCTAAAAAACGGAACATAGCGTTTGGTTTAAGACTGATAATGGAAAAGTCTTCTCAATGTTCGATTCGGAAAACTTGTTCTTTTCTCTCGTGTTTTTTAAATCGAGTATTCTCAATGTGCTATGCTACCAAGTCGCCTGTTGGAATGCATCTTTTCCTCGGCAATTTGGTGCTGGCACTTACCCCGTTATTGGCTGGAGCGCAATCTGATTGGCCTTCGACTGGTCAGTACGATTTCTCGGAATGGGCTGGAAAAAAGCTGGAAGTGTTTTACAGCATACCCCCTCTGGCAAAAGCCGAATCCCAGATTGTCATCATTGTTCCCGGTGCTAAACGTAACGCTCAACAGTACCGAGACGAGTGGGATCAGTTGGCTGTTGCCAACCAGTTTGTCACATTAGTTGTCGGAGCGACTGAGAAAGATTTTCCAACTGAGTATGAGTACAATCTGGGAGGGGTTGTCGATTCGATTGGCAACCCACGACCTGAAATAGAATGGCTGTTCTCAGCCATTGACCCCCTCTTTGAAGATTTTAAGAGTCGTTTCGGTTCGAAACGTGAGACCTACAGCCTGTATGGCCACTCCGCAGGGGGAGGTTTTGTTCACCTTTTCGTGCTCTTCAAACCAAATGCGAAAGTTGAGACGGCAGTCGTAGCGAACCCCGCCTTCGCTACTCTTCTGGATCGCGAAGTGGAATTCCCTTTCGGGCTTCACGGCGCGCCTCTCTCCGAAGACGCAGTCAAGCCATGGCTCGCGAGACGTCTGGTCTTGCTGCTGGGAGATCGCGACCTCGACCCCCGCAGCAAGCCTCTAAGTGACAGCCCTTCCGCACGCCGACAAGGCCCGCATGTCTTTGCGCGAGGGTTGCAACTATACAAGTCGGCACTCACCGAGTCGAAACTGCAAGGTAGTGAATTAAACTGGAGACTTGAAGTTGTGCCTGGGGTCGGCCATAGTAATGCTCACATGGCTTCCTACGCAGTCAAACATCTACTCCCCAAATAATTCTCAACAATCTGAAAACCTGCTTGTATTGAAAAGAATTTCGGATTTTTGCCTCTTTAAGCGCGATTCCTAGTAGTGGAAGATGCAATGCCCTTTTGGAAGGTTTGCAAGAGATCTGAAGCAACATGACGTCGGGTACAATAGTGCCAGGATACAGGTCGGGTGAGTTATTACCATATGGATGCCTCGTCAGCGGAAGAATTTGTTCGGCTTTTTTCCAAGAGTCAACACCGAATCCTTGGTTTTATTCACACGTTGGTACCAAATCTCCCCGAAGCAGAAGACGTCCTTCAAGAGACAAGTGTTATCCTATGGAAGAAGTGGCCCGAATTCCAAAGAGACCGAGACTTTGTAAAATGGGCATGCGGAATAGCCCGCTTCGAAGTGTTCCGCATCCTTCGTCAAAACAAGCGTACCGCATTGTATATCAGTGAATCCGTCTTAGATCAGATTGCTGACATCGCGTTGGAGGACTCGAAAAACAACGATAGGTTTGAAGACACCGGGACCGCCTTGAGTGCGTGCCTTCAGGAATTACCAGAATCCTACCAACAAATCGTCAATTTCAGATACCAGTACAACAAAACCGTGCAACAGATAGCAAAAGAATGTGGCCGCCCCAAGAGCACTGTCCATGACTTGCTAGGCAAGATTCGCTCTAGATTGTTGCGATGCATCAGACGGCGCCTAAGTGCATAGTATTTACGACTGTCCTATGGAATTTGAAAAAATAAAACATCTGCACGCCCTTGCGTCACGACTCTGCGACGGGGACATCGATGCCAAACAGTTAAAAGAGCTATCGGCATTGTTGGACAATGATAAAGATGCGATTCAAGAGTACTTAGATTATACTTCGCTACATCTTAATCTTAGTCACAAGTTAAGAGTAAACCTCGCTCCAAATGAGTTTGGTGATGCAGTAAAATCTAGGCTTAGTGAGGATGCCAATAACGCAAGTGTTGCCAGTCAAGTTACTAGGCAGAGTTCGAAGGCCATCCGTGCCGTTACCATTTTTTCTTTAGCTGCCTCTGTCTTGATCGTGGCAGCTTTCTTGCTTCATTCATACAAATCCCAATCCACTTTTACTGCTCGAATCATTCAGAAGATCGATTGTGATTGGGACGATGAGCGCTGGGGAGCACCTCAATCCGCTTTCTTGGAGGTCGGCCGTGAAATTAAGCTAGATCGTGGCCTCATGGTCTTGGAGTTCGGAAACGGAGCCGAAGTTACTTTGGAAGGTCCTATCCATTTCAGCGTGTTGGCCCATGATCGCGGAAACTTGCAGGAGGGTAGATTGACTGCAAGCGTTCCCAAAGGTGGTCGAGGCTTTACCGTGCAGATTCCATTTGGAGAAGTAATTGACCTTGGGACTCGCTTTGGTGTTTTGGTCCACGAAGCAGGAGATTGCGAAGCGCATGTATTTCAGGGCAATGTCTTGGTGCGCAGTAATCTTGGGATTCAAAACCAACCGTTCCAGGAATGGAAGCTGACTGCCGACGAAGCGATTAAGCTATCGCCGGCATCACACAAGATTCACCATCTAGCTGCCCAATCCGCCGAATTCGTTAGCTATTCGCGGTCCAATATAGTCGCTTCCTACACAGGAGATTCATCACTTCCTATTTCAGATAGCAGTGAGCTCGTCCTGTGGCTTGATGCAGGAAGGGGTCTGCAGCTTGATTCTAGTAATCGAGTAATAGAGTGGGGAGATTTGAGTTTTAGCACCGATTCGCCTGTAAATAATGCTTGGCAGGTCGATGTCGTCGATCGTCCTCTTTGGATAAAAGAAACGGCGGACGGTAGACCTTCCGTCCGCTTTGACGGTGCCTCACATCTCGTGACAACTCCATTCCTCTCAGGTCAGGAAATAACTATTGTCGGCGTTCTACTAGCCCACAATCAAGAACAGCACAATCGCCAACGTGGGCAGCTCTTATCTTTCAATTCCACGCCAAATCTTCTTCTCGAGACCACCCTCGACAAGCAATTTGCTGGCGTGCTATCCACACGAACACTCGCTAGCAAGGGCCAGCGGAAAGTCCTCGTGAAATGCCCACTTCCTAGTGCGGATATGCCAAAAGTCTACGCACTCGTTTATAGCAACATTAGGAATAGAGTGGCGGTTTATGTGAACGGTGAACTCGTTGCCGAATCTCAAGCACCATCGATATCCATGACTCGTTCTCCAAAGTTTATCGGCAACTCTATCCAGGGAGATCGCGGGTTTGTCGGAGATGTTCATGAATTACTCATTTTCGATACTGCTCTGACTTCGGATCGATGTGTTCAGGTTTGTAACTCACTCATGGAAAAATATCGAATCGCTGCAACACAAAAAGAACCGAGGGTGCTTTCAGGTCTTATTCCTGATGAACAGTAAGGGAACGAATCAGCCTGAAACTTTAGAAATTGTCCAGAAGGTTTAATCCGTCTACCGATGCCTGATTCTTGGATTAAGCACGGCTGCATAAATCTACAATTTGCCATGGTGAGTCATAGACCAACTGTCGATTCGCACCGTTTGGCATGAAGTCACCTTATTCACTTTCGAGTTTATGGCTCCGCAATCAGTTACTATCTGTGACATGATTATCAATCACCGGGCGAAGTAATAAAACAAGAATGCGTATGGGAGAAAGTGAAACGCTAAGATTGAGAAGCAATTGGCTCTTATTGATTTGCCTGCTGGTGGTGTTGATCTCAAGTTACCTTGCTTCCTTGGTGCAAACATCCGGAGGACGAGTCCAAGTTCAAGAAATCAAAATACCGACGCAAAATGGCCAATGGATTGTAGCTGATCTATTTAAGCCTAGAATCGCAACTAGGAAGAATCCTGCTCCACTTGTAGTGGTTGTTCCCGGCTTTCAACGCTCGAAAGAAACACTTTCGAACATCTCCCTCGAATTGGCCCGTCGCAACGTCGTAGTTATTGCAATCGACCCATACGCTCAGGGAGGATCTAGCTCCTCGACAAGTAGACGTTCTGCAACGACTGAGGGCTACGGTATGTTTGCCGTTGTGAACTACGCTTATGACACTCCTAACTTGAATTACATCGACAAGAGTCGAATTGCAGCGACGGGACATTCTGCCGGAGGGAATGCTGCTATTCGGGGGGCAAACTATTTTGGGAAGATCGCCAGAAAGACTGAAAAGCCTTGCAAATTGAATGCAATTTTCGTTTCTGGGTACGTAGAGACGATGGACAACGAGGTTTTGCAAGATGTCCGCTGCAATGTGGGAATGAGCTACGCCAAATATGACGAAGGGGCATATCGAACCGAGTTGAAAAATGGGGATATGCGGTTCGCTCCAGAAGCCCTAAGACTGGTCAATTCCGGTCTTCTTGAAAAGGGACCCGAAATTGAAGAAGTTGAAATCGGTCGTTACTACGGCAACAAGGACGACAAGAATTTGCGAGTTGTGTTTAACGAAGGATTGCTGCATCCTTTTCAACCCTATGCCATCGAGCCTACCGAAAATCAGCTGGACTATTTTAAAGAAGTTTTTCAACTCGACAGCGGGCTACCAAGCAAGGATCAGATTTGGTATTGGAAAGAGTTGCTAACTTTACTCTCCTCGATTGCAGCATTAGTGGCGCTTGTACCTCTTGCTCGATTGCTTTTGGAGCTTCCTTTATTCAAGGATTTAGCGCACCCACTTCCAAAGGCACTACCAAAACCACATGGAAAAGGGAGAATGATTTTCTGGAGCCTCTTCTTTATTTCTGCTGTGGTTGCTTGTTTTTCATACATCCCGATGGCCGAGCTATCTCAAAGGCTCTTTGTCGCTGCCTCAAGCCGAGAACAAACTTGGTTCTTTCCACAACGCATGAACAATGCCGTCATGCTGTGGGCAGTCTTGAATGGTATCGTGGGATTTTTGTTGTTTTTTCTCTCTTACTACTACCACGGAAGGCTTCATGGCGTCCTTCCGGAAATGTGGGGATCGAGAACGAATCTTGTTGAACTCACCAAGACATTCCTGCTCTCCTTATTGCTTTTCGCTTGCTTTTTTCAATTGCTATTTGCCGTACATTATTTCTTCCATGTGGACTACCGTTTTGTCTTTTTTGGGGCACGAGTTTTTCAGCCAGTCATGTTTATTCTGTTAAGCATGTACGCCCCTATCTTCTTCTTGTTTTTCCTTTCCAATTCATTGCGTGTTAATGGCGCCATGCGATTCGAAGGAGAACCTGAATGGAAGAGCATGCTACTAGCTGGTTTGGCTAACACCATCGGGCTTCTGCTCATTCTAGTCGTGCAGTATTCCGTGTTCGCGCTCACAGGGACTGTGTACTGGACCGATGGATGGCTGTATGTTAACTTGCTTTTCGCAGTCGTTCCGATCATGTTTATTTTACCATACTTTAATCGTTACTTCTTTCGATTGACTGGTAGGATCTACTTGGGACCAATGACCACTTGTCTAGTATTTGTGATGATCCTCCTTTCCAACACGGTCTGCTACATTCCTCTCTGAAAATTCGGGCCTTATCGAATAACTATCCTACAGTGGGTTGGAGGCGGGATTAAAACCTGCGATTCTGGCTTCCAAAGGTCAATGCTCTATCGATTTCTTTTCGATGATATTCAATATCGTCGCCTGAGTAGCCTTTGGGAGGTTGTCCCAGGCTCCTATCACGGTCTCCAATTCAGTGCTAAAATCCTCCGGTATCGTTCCAACTGCACCGGATTCTGCAGCGCTTCGCAAGCCGCATTGACCGAAGTTGTTGGCCACCCAAGTAGTTAGGTCGATTGTATCGAGTTCCTCCCGACTACTTTTTTCTACAACTATCAGCGAACCACCTGCTCACACGCAACTTATGGCTAACAAAGAAGAAACAGCCAATGTTCCCGGCCGCATGACGGTCCCCAAATTTGCCGCTCTCAAGGGTTCTGGGCAGAAGATCACCATGGTCACTGCCTACGACTATCCGTTTGCCAAGCTTGTAGATGAGGCAGGGGTCGAAGCGGTTCTAGTCGGCGACAGTATGTCGATGGTGGTGCAAGGGCACGACAACACATTGCCGGTCACTCTGGATGAAATGATTTATCATGCCGAGATGGTCGGGCGAGCGGTAAACCAGGCCTTGGTGATTGTCGACATGCCGTTTCCAAGCTATCACCTTGGCAAGCACAAGGCCATCGAGAACGCAGGTCGTATTCTTAAAGAGACTCGCTGCCAGGCGGTGAAGCTTGAAGGAGGAGCTGACCAGGCCGAGACCATTAGGGCATTGGTATCAGCAGGCATTCCGGTGATGGCTCATTGTGGACTTCGTCCGCAGAGCGTCCATCAACTGGGCGGCTATCGTGTCCAGCGCGATGCCGCGGCTCTCCTGCATGATTCCCGTGCAGCAGCCGAGGCAGGAGCATTTTCTCTGGTACTCGAATGCATCCCGACAGAGATTGCCCACGAGATCACGGAGAAGATTTCCATACCCACCATCGGGATCGGTGCCGGCCCGGGATGTGACGGTCAGGTGTTGGTCTTGCACGACGTGCTGGGGCTCACCAGCGGTCGAGTGCCCAGGTTTGTTAAAGAGTACGCCAACCTGCGAACTACGGTCACCGAGGCAGTGCGCAACTACCGCGATGATGTGCGGGGGGGAGAGTTCCCCGGCAAAGAACATGGATTTGAATAGTCGAGTTGAAGCCGCTCACCTATGCAAACTGCACGTTCCCTCGTCGCAGTGAGTTCCACTGAGACGATAACGGTTCTTGGCAATCCAACGGTAGAGTGGTCGCCAAACGACCATGCTCCCAGGGAAATGCAACGCTGGTGCCGCCCACCAGAGCCGTCGCAGTCGGCCCGTGAGATAGCGTATTGCTTCCGGTCCCCAGTGCCGTTGACCCTGGGAGTCGACGATGCACATTTCCTGCATCAGCCGCTCATGCGTCAGGTCCGGCCAACGTGTCTGCACTTGGGGATCGTGAAGCGACATATAAGCCAGTTTCCCCTGGCAGTCCCACCAGGGAAGTTTACTCACCTGAGCAGTACACATCCGGCAGTCGCCGTCATAGACTACGACGTCGGCATTGGGGCGCTCGTCCGGTGTTGGAAGGGAAGTGTTTTTCATTCGTTTCGGCTACGCCCAGGCCGCGTCTAACTGGGATATAGCCAATCTCCGGGCGTCAAGCGTGACTTGGAGCAGTGGGTGCGATAAAATAGGAAGGCCCTTTACCTCCATTCTAACTCAACCGCAGCCACAAGCCAGGAGCAACAGGCCATGGACCAGATTCTTGCCCAAGTTTCGCGAGCCCGTCGGAGATTGTGGCTAGAGTTGTTTCTCAATCGCCTCACTACGTGCCTATTTATCACGATGACTCTGGCACTAGTTGCGATGGCCGTGCCAAAATTCGTGGCAGTAGCAGACCTTCCCTTGAGATGGTCACTCTGGTGTGCGATGGCAGGCATTGGCTTGGGGTTTTTGTCGGCATTGATTTGGACTTTGGTCGATGGCTTAAGTGAAATCGACGCGGCCGTAGAACTCGACAGTCGTTTTGATCTGCGCGAGCGGGTTTCCAGTAGCTTGGCACTCTCGTCTGATGATGCCGACTCCCCGGCTGGTCAAGCACTATTGGCTGACGCAGCCAGGGCCGTACGTCGACTGGAGGTTACCTCACAGTTTGGGATCAAGATTCCTCGCAAACGTTGGTTGCCGTTGATGACGACCTGCTTGGCGTTTTTCATCGTCAGTTTCTTTGGCAACCCCGAAGCTCATAGCAGCGTCGATCCCCATGCCGCCGCTCAAGCAAAAGAACAACGCAAAAACGTGAGCAAGACACTCCGCGAACGGTTGGCAGAAAAACGCAAATTGGCTGCTGAAAAAGGGCTCAAAGAAGCAGAAGGGCTGTTTGGCCAACTCGAAAAGGAAACGGAGAAATTGGCCAAAGCGAAAGATGCAGATCGCAAGAAGACTTTAGTGAAGCTTAACGACTTGGCAGGTGAACTTGCTCAGCGCCGTGAGCAACTCGGAGGCGACAAAGAACTCCGCAAGCAATTGGCCAAGTTGAACAATCTTAATCAGGGCCCTGCCGACAAAATGGCTGAGGCCATGAAGAAAGGCAACTGGCAACAAGCTTCGCAGGAGCTCGAAAAGCTCAAGAAGCAACTGGCCGAGGGGAAGCTGGATGACGCCGCTAAGCAGGCGCTCATGGAGCAGATGCAGCAAATGCAAGAGCGGCTTGCTCAGTCGGCTGAGGCACAGAAGCAAGCCATGGAGGACCTGAAGAAGCAAATCGAAAAAGCCAAAGAGCAGGGGAACCTGGCAGAGGCGGGCGAGATGCAACAGAAGCTCGACCAAATACAGAAGCAGAAGAATCAGAGTGACAAATTGAGCCAACTCGGTTCGCAAATGAGTGCACTCCAAGACGCCATGAAAAAAGGTGATAATGGCAAAGCCGCCCAGGCCATGAGCGACATGATGAAACAAATGGATCAACTCGCTCAAGAAATGCAGGAAGGTGAAATGCTCACTGCAGCCATGGATCAGTTGCAGATGGCCAAAGATGCAATGGCTTGCCAGGAGTGTCAGGGCATGGGATGTGCCACCTGCCAAAGCAGCATGTATTCCGACCAGTTTAGCGAGAGCCAAGGCAATGGCATGGGAGCAGGCCGCGGCTTTGGTCCTCGACCCGACGAAAAGAACGACGTGAATTTCCGTGATTCGCGTGTTCGCCAGAACCCCGGTCGAGGGGCAGCAGTTCTCGCCGGGGAAGCGGATGGACCCAATATGCGCGGGAACGTCGCAGAGGCGATCAAACAAGAAATGGCTGCCGTTGGAAGCACACCGGCCGATCCGCAGGTTGTAGAGCAACTTCCAAAATCTCGTCGGGAACACGCCGAGGAGTATTTCAACACCCTCCGCGAAGGCCAGTAATTACTCGTCTTTGCAATCTCACTCGGGCCAAGGATCTGCACGGCTTCTTGCGACGTGCCAGGATAATCGGGATTTCTGGCAAAAATATCCAACAGGTTTGGACAATCGGCGTAGGACAGCTAAGTTGGGTGCATTATACTTGTTGGGTAATCGCGGCATTTCGGAAACTGCGAGCCCCAGAATCGGCCATACGCCTCTCTTAGCTGCAAAGGCGAAAGGCCGCCCAATGCTACCACTATTCGCGTTCTAGGAGGAACACGTTGTGCTTCTAATTCAGCCTCGCTCCATATTGCCTATGATTTTGTTTGGTGCCCTAGGGTTCTTGCTCGCCAGTCTCACGACCAGGAATGAAGCACTAGCAGCTGACCAGCAAGACTCAGACCTTCCGGGGCTCGTTCTATCTGCTTCGCAGGATCACCGTACGTTCGACAACGATCGGTTTGCTCCAACGCGCCTGGAACTTATTGATAGTGCCCATGCCTTGGAATCTGCACTAGGACCAGGTTCCGAGCTATCACGAAACTGGAAGCGATACTTGAAGTGGGATTTACTGGCCCCTCAGCTTGAAGAAGGGGCCAAGATAGACCGCGACTCGCTTGAGAATCTCAAAACCGTACGGCGCCGCTTCCGCGCCAATCAACCCGGACTGGAACTACCTGTCTTCACTCGAACGGCTGCGGCGCTGGATCGCTATCAAGAGGTTGCGTTTTGGAATGCCTTGGCGGCACGCAGAGATACGGCTCCCATCTACGAGTCGTACATGAAAACTTTTGCCGAGCAACTTCGTCGCCACGAAGAAGCACCCACCATGGAGACAACTCGCCAAGTTGGTGAGGCGTTGGGTACGGTTGAGTTGCTGGGAGATTCTCCCAAGGTGGTTCACGCAGTACAAAGCTCCTATTCTCGACCAAACGTGTGGGCCGATGTATCAACGCGCGCCCTCAATCAGCTAGCCGCTCCTGTTTGCGAGATGCGGCCCGTGCGCGACTGCATCCTGGGAGCAACGATTCGAGGAACAGCAATCACAAGCGGGCTGGTAAAGTTTCATCCATTTGATTCGCAAGACCGCATCGAGATGGATATCAGTTTGGATGGTGTGATCAATTCTCGTACAAACGCCTTCAAAAAGCCCGTGCGAGTTAACAGCTCAGGCACGACAAATTACACCGCTTCCAAACGAATCATGATCAGCGACGACCAATTCACGACGCTGGGCCATCAGGTCGACGCACGGACTCATACCCGAATCAATTCGGTTCAAAAAACTGGAGGGAGATTTGGGAAACGACTAATTGAGAAGATCGCCTGGAAGAAAGTCTACGAGAGGAAGTCGCAAAGCGAATGGATTGCAGCACGCCATGCAGAACAAAAGATTGCCGATAACTTTAACCAGAGAGTACTAGAGGCCCTCACCAATGGTCGCGTCAGCTACGAGGGGCGATTACGAGCTCCCCTTACGCGAGTGGGACTTTTGGCGGAGGCGATTTACCTTTCTTCTAACACCGATGCAATTCATACCCGGGCGTCCTTGGCATCGCATAAGCAAATTACGACCGATTCGTTGCCTCCCGGAAAACTTGTCGGCAATGATGTGACGGTTCAGTTGCATGAAACGGCAATCAACAACTTTTTGCCTGTTGTGCTCGCTGGTGCAGTCCTACGCCAGGAAAGCCCCGATGTGAAGCCACATCTGGAGGGAGATGTTCCTCCGTGGCTCAAAAAGCTGTCAGAGAAGTCGCCAGAAGAATTGGCCCAGTCGACGAACTCGGCGACCGAAGAGAAGGATATTATTTTGGCATCCGCTGAGGAGGAGGAAACATTACCTTTCCGCCCCTGGTATTTCAAGTT
Source organism: Bythopirellula goksoeyrii (assembly GCF_008065115.1). Taxonomy (NCBI): domain Bacteria; kingdom Pseudomonadati; phylum Planctomycetota; class Planctomycetia; order Pirellulales; family Lacipirellulaceae; genus Bythopirellula; species Bythopirellula goksoeyrii. The sequence continues at coordinate 1,942,118 of NZ_CP042913.1, forward strand.
TAACACTGAGCATCCTGCGAGTGTGAGTTTTGAAGACCAAAAACTCACGCTACGGATGCGTCTAGCGGAACTTCAAGCGAGTGAGATCAAAGAAGAGGAACCACTCAAGAATTGGGACTTTATAGTCACCTACAAAGTCATTAAACAAGGGAATGAAGTATTGCTCCAACGAGACGGGGACATCGAAGCCTTTCCCACGGGTTTTGATCCCCGTTGGGATGAGAAACTGACGGGTGAGCAAGTCGGCATACGTAGCAACCTTGCCAAAAATCTCAACAAGCGTGCCGCAGCGGGACAAGGATTTCCAGCAGAAATCCCCATTCCTGCGATCAAACTTCCTCAAGAATCTCGAGGCACCGAGTTGACCTTGCAGCTTGCCCAACTCGATTGCGACGATGGCTGGTTGACGATCGGCTACCAAGTGCCGTAGTTTCGAGAATTGAAGACCAGCGATGCGTTTCATCCCGACTGGTTGTGCTAGTTGCTACGCATCGCACGGAAGGAGATGTGATCAAGATGGAGCCAGTAGTTGATATCGCGTTTGATTGTCTTCCTTTGCGATCAATCGGCAGGCTTGACGCCCCACTGGATGCCCCGGCTGAGTATCGTCGAAGGCATGAACAACTTGTATCTGCGATGGAGCGGTTTGGTCCCGACCGAACTTACTTTCTCTACAATGCTCGCTGTGTTTTCCATCTGGCTAACAGCGAGATCGAAGGCATGGTTCGCTATGAATTCGATGGCATCATTCGCACGGATGCTAGCGACCTATTGACGGAAACGGTGGAGCTGGATGCCAGGCTTGCTAGCGAAACTTGTGGAGGTCTACCCGATCAAGTCGAAACTTGGTTCAAGGACCGGGTCGAGAAAGCCGTTGCCATCGAATTTGACCGCTTTGTAGCTGCGGGCCAACTTTCGCAGCGTTCCAGTGAACTAGGGCAAGATGTAAACCCTTCCAATCTAGCCGGTTTCTCCGGCATGGGCGTATAGCTGACCTCGCCTGGCCGGAGGCACACCTGCCTCCGGGAACTCTCGGACCAAGGTGTTCGTCCGGCTGACAGAAAATCTTGCAGCTACTGCTAGCAGCGGCTGTCCCGCAAACTTCTTACTAATGTCAAAGTTTGACGGTTAGGCCGTCGATAACGGTTGTAACGACTCCGCAGGAGGCTGCGCGCACCATGTTTATTTGGTGACGCGGCGAGCATGGGGGTCGAGCCTGGGGGGGCACGAGAAAGAATGGTGATCATTCGCCATGACGACGGTAACAAGAACATCCTCCAGGAGATTCAATCTTTTTGTACGCATTCAATGCGGGATAGAGATTGAATCCAGGAATATCGCAACATGAATCGGCAATTCCGGGCGACCATATCGCTGGGACTCTGTGTGCTGACCCTCTTACCAGGGTGCAAGCCGACACAGCCCTATTTCTTCGCCGAAGATGGCAAGGTGTTTGGCACCGGCGATCTCTCACACTATCTAGACGTAGCAACAGAGATCGACTATCCGGATGTAAATACCTGTCCTATCGATGAAGTCACCGGAACCCAAGCACCTTTGTCACTCAGTAATTCAGAAAACTTTGATATCTGGGAACTCACCCTTGAGGAGGTTACCCGCATCACATTGACCAATAGCAAGGTAATGCGGCAGCTGGGTGGGCGTATAACTGATAGTGGCAGCAACATCGCACTTTCGTCTCCAGAAATCCTAACGCAAAATGCTGCGAATGTACAAACGGTCTATGACCCGGCCCTCGTCGAATCGGGCAATGGCACCGGAACTGGCAGTCCGTTTAGCGGCACGGGAGTAGAAGCAGCACTCTCAGAATTCGACGCGACGCTCGATAGTAGCCTCACCTGGAACAAGAATGATCGTCCTCAGAACTTTGGCGTGGCAAATCTGCCTGGATTCTTTGCTCCTTTATTCCAACAAGACCTCGGTACGGGCTCTGTTGGTATCACTAAGAATACTGCCAACGGTAGCACTTTCAGCTTCCGCAACAACTACTTCTACGATCTGAATAATAATGGTAGCCGAATCCAGCCGAGCGACTGGTTTACCAATTTTGAGGCGACCTTCAATCAACCTCTCTTGCAAGGTGCAGGCACCCAATACAACCGCATTGCGGGTTTCAGTTCCTTTCAACAAGCCGCTCAGAATGGTGTCAACCAGATTGATGGTGTGATCATCTCTCGGATTCGTGAAGACATTGCATTGGTAGATTTCGAAGAAGGAATTCGCAATGTGATGCTTGAAGTGGAAGACGCCTATTGGGAGTTATACTTCGCCTATCGAGATCTCGATGCACGTAAGATCGGACGGGACAGCGCTCTAGAAACCTGGCGGAAAGTGCAAGCTCTCAAGGGGGTCGGCACCCAAGGTGGTGAAGCGGACAAGGAGGCCCAAGCTCGATCCCAATTCTTCTTGTTTCAAGCTCAGGTACAGGCAGCCCTTACCAATCTCTATCGGGTTGAGAATCGCTTGCGTTACTTGATGGGGCTCACACCTACGGACAACCGGTTGATCCGACCTGCTGATGAGCCTACTCTTGCCGAAGTTGATTTCGATTGGAACACCGTACTCAGTGAAGCGCTAGCTCGCCGTGCAGAACTCCGCAATCAGAAGTGGCAGATAAAACGACGTGAACTGGAGTTGGTGGCCACCAAGAATAATCTGATGCCGCGTTTGGATGCCGCCGGTACCTATCGTTGGGTTGGTGCAGGAGATGAACTGCTCGATTCATCCGGTGCAGGGCTCCCCATTTTTGCTGATGGATCGAATGCCTTCGAAGTACTCACTAGCGGGCGCTTTCAAGAATGGCAACTTGGCTTGCAATTCACGATGCCGATTGGTTTCCGCCGAGCCCTGGCAGGCGTACGCCATCATCAATTGCTCCTAACTCGGGAACGTGCCGTACTGGAGGATCTCGAACTCACCGTCTCGCATCAACTAACCGATGCCATTCGAGACTTAGATTTCAACTTCGAAAATACCCAAACTAATTTCAATCGCCGTGTCGCAAGTCAGGACGAGGTTGATGCACTCCGTACCGTTTACGAAGCGGGTCGTGAGCGGATTGACCTGTTGCTCGATGCCCAGCGGCGTCGTGCCGAGGCCGAATCAGCCTACTACCGGTCACTTGTTGACTACAACCGTGCGATCATGCGAGTCCATTTCCGCAAAGGTTCACTCCTGGAGTACAACTCCGTCTATTTGGCCGAAGGACCTTGGCCAGGGAAAGCGTACTTCGACGCTTTGCGGCGAGCACGCCAGAGGGATGCCAGCACATTTATTAACTACGGATACACCAGGCCTCGTGTGATAAGCCAAGGCCCTTACGATCAGCGAATGGGACAGTTTGAATTCAATGATGGCAAGAACTACGAAGTCCTTGAGAGCCCTACATTGGCACCCGAGCAGGAAGAAGAGCAAATCGAGGAATCCATGCCACTGCCAATGCCTGTTGATCCCGCCAGTGGTGTTAGTGAATCCTTGGAATCCGGAATCGATTTGGTGTCTCTGCCAACTGCTGCAGGTGAGAGTGGAACGGAATTGAAGTCGTTGCCTTCGGAAGTCCCCTCGACATCGGTCTCTCAAGCAGGATTCTCCAGCGAATTCAATGCTAGTGGCGAGCCTCCTGTGGAATTCTCGGTGCCGCCGTCTTCGACTCCGGTAGCCAATCCGTTCCGCGACCCCAATCTCCAAGAATTCACTCCGTGGATCGACTCCAATACGAGAGTCTTTTCGCCGAGTGAACCAATCAATCGTGGCGAACCTGCCGCCAATCCGTAGTCTATTACAAGCGGAAGTCCCCTGTGCCAGATTCTGGCGTGGTGTCGTCAACATGCATTGCGATATACGAACGGCTCACGGATTGTTCGCGGTCTACATGTCTCGGCATCTGGATTGATTTGGGGTCTACCCGTCTGATACCTTGCTGGTGTACAACAGGGTTTTCGCCAATACCCTAGTAGAATCGCAGCATGTTTTTCTCATTCGACGGCATCGATGGAGTCGGTAAAACGACTCAAATGGAGCTTTTCGAGCAGTGGTTGATCGTCGAAGGGCACGAGTTCGTCACCTGCCGAGATCCTGGGAGTACCCTTTTGGGAGAACGCCTGCGCGAAATCGTGTTGCATAGCGACGAAAACATCTCGATTGCTCCTCGGAGCGAGATGCTGATCTACATGGCGGCCAGGGCACAGTTGGTTGAAGAGGTGATTCGACCTGCCCTGGATTCTGGCAAAGTTGTGATCTCAGATCGTTTTCTGTTGGCGAATATCGTCTACCAGGGATATGCCGGCGGTGTGGAAATCGAAGCCATCCGCCAAGTAGGGCATGTCGCCACTGCTGGTGTGATGCCGGATTGCGTGTTTCTCTTGGACATGCCTCCTGAGCGTGCCGGTTTGCGTATGGGTGAAGAGCTTGACCGCATGGAACGGCGGGGCAACAGCTACCGAGAGAAACTACGAGCGGGGTTCTTGGACGAAGCCCAACGGATGCACGAATCGGTTCACGTTATTAATGCAGATCGTGCTATTGATGAAGTTCAAACCGAGATTCGCAGTATCGCCTCTCCTATCCTTCAGCAGGAGGATCTCAGATGAAGTGCCTGACGAAAGAACTGTGGATGAACGTCCCTGAGCGTAGGCAAATCGTGTCAATTCACGAAGAGGTCGAGCGACTGGTTGCTCAGAGCGGTATTCAAGACGGTTTGGCATTGGTCAATGCCATGCATATTACCGCAAGTGTCTTCATCAACGACAACGAACCCGGCCTCCACCGCGACTACGACAAATGGCTCGAAGAGTTGGCCCCCTTCGATGCTTCGCCGAAGCGTTACCACCATAATCGCACCGGGGAAGACAATGCCGATGCCCATCACAAGCGACAAATCATGGGACGCGAGGTGGTAGTCGCCATCACTGAGGGAAAACTACATCTTGGCCCTTGGGAGCACATCTTCTACTATGAGTTTGACGGCAGACGTCGCAAGCGCATCTTAGTCAAGATTATTGGTGAGTAGGTGAGTATTCCGATTAAACCTCGTGTCCGGTCTCTGGAAATGATCCCCCACGGAGATCCTGTGGTGGGGAATTATGTGCTGCGAGACCCCTATGGCCTGGCAGGGACAGTTGTACTGACACCAATCGCCGCCGTTCTGGTGTCGCTCATGAATGGGGAGCGGACCCTGGGGGACATTCGGATGCAATTCGAGCAGACCGTCGGCCAGTCAATTCCGCTGATCGAAGTTGAAAACTTTGTGGCGCAGCTAGATGAAAATCATTTCCTCGATAGCAAGAATTTCGCGGCATACCAGCAGGCACAGTTGGCCGACTATCTCGCTCTGGCGGTAAGACCTGCCGCCCATGCTGGTGGAGCTTATCACGAGGAACCAGAAGGACTTCGCGCACAACTGAGCTTATTGTTCACGTGCGAAGGAGGGCCGGGATTGCTCCCTTGGGAAGGAAACGGCACCGGCGTGTTATCGCAAGACAAACTCTGCGGCGTAATGAGTCCCCACATCGACTTCCATCGAGGCGGGCCGGCATTCGCCTGGGCCTATGATCGCATCGTCACAGAGAGTCAGGCAAAACTTTTCATTATTCTTGGCACGGCCCACACTCCACTCCAAGAGTTTTACAGCGTATCCCGTAAAGACTTCGAAACGCCTCTCGGTACTGTCGAGACCGATCGTGAGTTCATCAAGACCCTGAGCAATCGATTGGGAGAATCCTTCTCCGGAGTTTTCCAAGATGAACTTCCTCATCGTCAGGAACACTCAATAGAATTTCAGACCCTCATGCTGCAATTTGTCTTGGGTGGTCGAAGAGATTTTCGTGTCGTTCCGATTCTGGTTGGGTCATTCCATCCTTTCGTCGAACATGGTCGTATGCCAGTCGAGTCGCCCGCAGTAGCCGAATTCATAGGCGGCTTGCGGGACACCATTCACTCGTATGGCGAAGAAGTATGTGTCGTCGCTGGGGTCGACATGGCCCATATCGGCCAACAGTTTGGTGATGACGATCTCTTAGACCAAGAGCGACTAACTTCCCAATGGACTGACGACCAGGACCTCTTGGCCAAAGCATGTGCCGGAGACGCCGATGCGTGGTTCATGCATATCGCCAAACAAAATGACGCCAATCGCATCTGCGGCCTTGCCCCTATGTACACGATGCTCAAAACCATTGATCCCGAGCGAGGCGAACTCCTCAAGTATGACCAAGCCGTCGCTGACGACGACACTTCCTGTGTGAGCTTTGCCGCAGCGGCGTTCTACGAATAAGAAATAGGCCGCAGATAAGCACTGATTTAGCGGATAAGCGCAGATTAATTTCCAATGATCCGCGCAAATCCGCTAAATCTGCGTTCATCAGCGGCCTATTTCTTCTACGAGCAAATACCTCGATCTCTGTCTCTGTTCAGATTCTTACTCCGTTCTCACTGTTTCCTCCTGTTGCACAATCTTTTTTCGGTCGTTACCAAATTCGCTTGACACCATGAGATTACTGTTATATAACTGTAGTCAGTAAGCTATTCACGAGGTTTTCATGCTAATTCGAGTTGAAAAAGGTTCTGCCGTCCCCATTTCGTCGCAGATTGCTGAGCAGATCGCCATGCACTGTGCCGCGGGAAAGCTCGCGTCTGGGGACCGGCTTCCCTCGGTTAGGGAACTGGCTCGGGATCTGGCCGTCAATCAGAACACGATTCTGCGAGTCTACGAACGGTTGGTCCGCGAAGGGCTCTTGGAGATGCGACAAGGGCAGGGGACCTTCGTCGCAGAAGACTCGACTGGCCGCAGTCGCGCATCCCACCGCAAACGCCTCGGTGAAGAATTCCGCCAACTGGCCCGGCAGGGAATCGCCCTGGGACTTACCTCCGACGAACTGCACGAAATCTTATCCACGGCACTCTCACAACTCCAGCCCGCATCCGCAGAAACAGGGGTCTCGACATGATCGATCCTGCCATTCAGTTCACCGAAGTCTGCAAATCGTTTCGCAAACAAGAAGTCCTTCGCGACACAACCTTTCGCGTGGAACGCGGCCGAACTTTTGCTTTTCTCGGCCGCAATGCTGCCGGCAAAACGACGGCAATCAGCATCATGATGGGGTTGTTGAGTCGTGACTCCGGCACGGTCCGTGTGCTAGGCCTCGATCCCGCGACGCATCCGGTAGAAGTCCGCCGGCGCGTCGGCTACCTGGCCGAGGATCAAACGATGTATGGCTGGATGCGCTGCGAGGAAATCCTGCGGTTCATGGCCCCCTTCTATCCGACTTGGGATCACGAGCTTGCCCTCAAATATGCCAAAGATTTCGAGGTCCCGCTCGCCACCAAAATCAAGCATCTTTCCAAGGGCCAAAACGTGCGGCTGGGCTTGGTGCTCGCGCTCGCTCACCGACCCGAGCTAGTGATCCTCGATGATCCCGCATTGGGCCTCGACCCAATCATGCGGAAACAGTTCAATCGCGATTTAATCACGCATCTGCAAGGCGAAGGTCGCACGGTGTTCTACAGTTCGCACCTGTTGTACGAAGTGGAACCCGTGGCCGACGAAGTGGCGATCCTCGACAAGGGAAAAATCGTCCGCCAGGCGGAAACCGAGGACTTGCGCCGCGACGTGAAGCAGTTTGTGCTGTCGCGCGAGGCTGCAGTACGAATGGCGAGCGAGTTTCACATCCTCGACCAACGCCCTGACAGGGAAGATACTGCCCTAATTGTCGACCAAGCAGCAACACTTGAGCAGCGTCTAGGTGAGGAGGGTATTGAACACCGCGTCATCGACCTCAATCTCGATGAAATCTTCGAAGCCTACGTCGCCGGCAACCACACCACCCCAGCAGCCGCGACTTTACAAGTCGCCGGGACCTGCGATGCGTAGCATCGCGGCTAGGGTTCTCACGCAAATACGCGAGTACCAACCATGAACTCAACCTGGAAAAGCCTCCTGTGGAAAGAATGGCGCGAACAACGCTGGCGGTTGGTGGCGCTTACGGTTCTCTTGGCTTTGCCAGCTATCTGGTTTTTTTCTTCTATCGCTGTGCCTGCCATCATGCCATTTAACCTATGGGATAACTTGACCATTCTTTCGGCATTTGCGAACTGCTATATCGTCCTGGCTGCATTCTTTTTGGGTATGCACATAGCAGGGAGTGAGAATGCTCGCTGCACGACGCGATTTATGCAGGCTGTGCCAACGTCGATGTGGCGCCCAGGGCTGGCAAAACTCTTTGTCGGCTGCTTGGTAGCAGTTCTACCCCTTGTGATTTTTTACACTGTTATTTGTACCATTTTGCCTCTTCTTATTGATAACAATACTCTAGATGCCGCGATCGAACGGTTGATAAAAGAGTTTGGAACTATAGTAGATATCTATGGTTGGTCGCTTTATAATCTCGCGATTGGAACTTTCGGAGTTACCAGCCTCTTGCTATGGATGTCAGCAGCAGGTGTCAATCGCTCCGATGAAGTGCGGGCAGGAGCCATAGGTTTTTTAGTTTGCGGTAGTGTGTGGATGGTGTTCGGTTTCCTAGCAGTTTGGGTAGAAAATCATAACTCTCTGCTCGGAAATGGATGGCTATATCTGATACCTGCACTTCCTGGTGGGCCAGCTATTGCTCTTGGAATGTCTGCATACAGGAACAATCAACTAATAACACCCCTACTGACGATCATTGGGATCACTTCCCACGGTACAATCCTCTATTGGTATCTCAAGAGATTTGGTCGTATTGCGGTCCCACCGAAGCGAGCCAGAGCATCTGAGTTAAATTTCTTTCGATGGACGCATAAACATACAGAACCAATGCGCTCACAATGGCGAGCGATTGCTTGGAAGCAATTCCGCGAAACAGGGCCGCTTGCAGCAATGGCAGTCTTTTTTGTTTTATTGATCGTGCCGATTGTGTATTACTTTAATTCGCAGTATCCGTCTCACTCTGATTTCGGAGAGATGCTGGGGGGAGCCTCACTCTGGGCAGGGTTTTTT